>NZ_JBEXYF010000038.1:0-73424 GCF_040630775.1 Nocardia sp. NPDC005745 | reverse complement strand
CGGGAAATCACCCATGAAGACCGTCTGGCTCTTGATCTCACCGGTGTTGTTGTTGATGAACTCCGCCGTCACGAACAGCGGAGCCGCATACGTCATGTCCTTGTCTTTGCACTCATCGATCGAGGCCTTGACCTCTTCGAAGCGCGGGTCGGAGAACGACAGCGACATGGAGCCGGAGAAGTCCTCGATCGGCGAGAGTTCCTCGAGAACCTCCTCGAGGCCACCGACTAGGCCGACGTCGCCGCGAGCGGCCGCGCGTTCGCGCCAATCCGGCGAACCGATCAACCAGGCGAACGATTCCGTTTGTAGATCGAGAAGTCCGGGCACCTCCAAGGGTTCACGGATCTTCGCGAAAGACACCCGCAACGGGGCTCCGGGGATTCCGGCAACTGCCTTGGTCTGGGTGGAGACTGCCAAGATGCGTCCTTCCAGCACCTCACGCGCGTCGCGTGGTGGTCCGCGACCGTCGCTTGTCTGCTACGAATTCCGCTGGTTACTACCCGAACGAAACTCGAAACAGGCACCAACGGAAGTAACACCGGAAGGGTGAACTCACGAGTGCGATTCGAGGTATGGACAGGAGGCAGCCAGCGCAACGTCCAAACCTACACCCAAGTACACGGGGGTGTCAAAGTACCACCCGTGTGATCGTCCGCATGGCTGGCGCGCCGGGCCGAATTCGCTGGCTGCGTCGTGAGCCGCGGTGCGCTGGAAGCCACTGTGACAGCTGCCGCTGTTGTGAATAGCGTGACGGTTCGGGCGAAACTCGTCAAGTGGCAGGCCCGGTCCGGGCGCCGTCGAGATCGCCTGCCGCGCTGCGTCATCCCGGCCGCCGCGGTAGCCGTTACTGGTCGACGATATCGCTGGCCAGCCAGCGTCCGTCCACCTTCTGCATGTGCAGGACCACGGGTCCGGCGACGCTCTGCTGCGCCACGCCGTCCTTGGTGGCGCTCACCACCAAGTTGACGATCAGCTCCGCGCGATCATCCGTGAGCAACGTCACAGCAATCGGGTCGGCTTTCGCGTCGGCACTGGTCTGCGCCTGTTTGACGGCCGAGATGGTGGTGTCGGCGTACTTGTCCAGATCAGCGAGCATCTTTCCGGTGAGCACCTGTTTCGCGGTGTCCCGGTACCCGTCGATGTTCTTCACGTCGTAGGCGTAGACGGTCCGCAGCGCGTTGTCGGCGGCCGCCCGCACTTCCTGGGTGGCCTCGTTGTCCACATACGCCTGATTCGACGTGTTCACCCCGGGCTGTTGCGCGGCGAGCCATGCGAAACCACCCAGCAGGACCGCGGCGATCAGCGTGGCCGCGCTGACGCCCCAGCGCGCACGCCCGGCAGGCCGCCGCCGCGGACGGCCTTTCCCACGCGACGCGATGGTGCGCCACCGCGACGAACCGGGCGCGGCCACAGACCGCTGTTCGGCGCGGAGGGTGTCCTGTTCCGCGGTGGTACGGGAAACGCCCGCCACGCGCGGTTTGCGGGCCGCTGCGGGCCGCGCGGACGCGGCGCGCGCCGTTTCGGTGGCGGGCCTGCGCTTGGAGGTGACCCGGTTGACCGGTCGGCGAGACGTCATGGGTGTCCTCCTACGATCCCGGCTTCGGCGCGGCAGGCGACTGCTCGCCCGCCGGTGCGGACGTCGGCGCGGCGGGGCCGCCGCTCAGCAACACCGGCTGGCCGAGCGAGGAGATCTGCTCGGCCTTCCAGACGTCGCCGTCCTTGGTCACGTCGACGGTCCAGGTGTAGCGGTAGTCGGCGGCGGGCTTGTCCTTACCGTTCTCGGTGACCTGCAGCACGACCAGCGCCGATGCCTTGTCCTCCTCGCTGTTGAGCGAGGTGAGCCCGGCGCCGAGCACCTTCGAGTTCATCGCGACCCCGCTCTGCTGGGCCAGCTTCTCCGCCTGGTCCTTGTTCTTCGTGGCCGAGTCCAGCAGCGCGCCGGTCATCGAGGATCTGGCCAGCGCCAGCGAGCCGGGCACGTCGTCCAGGTTCATCGAGGTCATGTTGATCGCGGCTTGGCGGGCGGCGTCCAGCGCGGTGTCGCGGGCGTCCGCGCGCGGGCCGTCGGTGAGTGCGGCCCGCACCCAGCCCGCGCCGAACCACGCGGCGCCGGCCAACGCGATCACGAGCAGCACGGCGGAGCAGACCAAGGCCACCCGGCCGAGCCCGGACGGGCCGACCACGTGCTCGGACGCGCCGCCGGTCTGCTCGGCAGACTTCGGATCGCTCGCGTCCGGCTTCGCGGAGGGACTCGCGTCCGGCTTCGCGGAGGGAGCGGACGTGTCCGCCGCTGTCGTCGCGGTGTCCGGCGTGTCCTGCGACGCCGAATCAGACCGCTTGGTCTGATCGGCGGTCACGACATCGCCTCGCCGTCGGTCGGCTCGGTCGCGCCCCAGGGCCTGATGGCCGTGGTTCGCTCGCTGCAGTCACTCACGCGAGACACCCTAACGTCATTGCTCCTGGTCACCGCTTCGGCGTGACCCCCAGCAGGGTGGACAGCTGCACGGCGGCCGGAGTCAGGTTCAGCTTTTCCGGATCGGTTTTGGGGTTGGAATCCCAGGGCTGGACGATGGCCGGATCGGCGTATTCGGCTCGCGCGCCACCCCGGACGGCGGTCGGATTACCGAACGGCACAAGACATTTGGCGTCTTTGTTGAAGGGGAACTCGTCGCGCGTGTCGTCGAAGTCCGGGTTCTGCGCCTTCATCTGTTCGAGAATCCGATACGTGCCCTCGTAACCCACGGTACAGGTGGGCGGGTTGTTGACCTCGAGCACCAGGCCGAAGTGGCTGGTCCCGTCGCCGGGCGCGGTGGAAGAGCCGCCGATCGACAACTGCGGGAGCATCTGCAGCAACGGCTTGATCGCGTAGAACTTCGGCGAGATCGCCTGCAGCAGCAGCCGCAGGTTGGCCAGGTCCTGGGTCAGCGAGCCACCGCTCTCGTCGATCAGCGCGCCGAGCTGCTCGCCCGCGTCGGTTCCGGTGCCGATGAGCCTGCGCACGTCGGGGTCGCTGGAGCGCAACTGGGCGGTGAGCTTGTCCAGGCCGTCGCTGAACTCGCGGATCTGCGAGGACTGCTCGGCCTGCGTGCCGAGGGCGATGCGGCCGTCGCGGATCAGCTGAACGGTCTGCGGCAGGGTGGCGTGGAAGGTCTCAGTGAATTTGTTCAGCGAGTCGATCAGCACTTGCAGGTCGTCGCCCTTGCCGTCGAACGCTTTGCCCAGTTCGCGAACCGTCGTGTTGAGCGCGTTCAGGTCCACCGAGTGCGCGAAGGTGTCCACGCTGGACAACAGCTCCTCGACCGGCACCGGCAGGGTCGCCGAGGTGATCACGGAGTTGTCGCGCAGGTACGGGCCCGCGTCCGAGTCGGGCTGCAGGTCGACGTACTGCTCACCGATCGCGGACCGGTTGGCCACCACGGCTTTCGCCGACGCCGGGATCTTCGGCGAACTCGTGTCGATGACGAGATTCATCACGACGCCCTCGCCGGTGAGTTCCAGCTCACCGACCCGGCCCACCGGGACGCCGCGGTAGGTCACCTCGGCGCCCTTGTAGATGCCGCCGGTCTGGGCCGCCCGCAACTTCACCGTGTACTCGTTGAGCCCGAACATGTGGTCGAGCCGGATGTACCGGCCGCCGACGTACACGACGCCGAGCACCGCGATCACCACGAACGCGATGAGCTGCCACCGCACCAGACGGGTCATCGCGGACCACTCCCTACGCCGAGTTGCTCGAGGATCGCCCCGACCGGACCGGGCGCGCCGGGTGCGGGCGGCTGCGCCATCAGCGGCGGCAGCGGCAGGATCGACACAGTGGGCCAGCCCGGACGCGGGCCGTTGCCGTTGTAATACGGATTGGTCGGGTTCACCGGCACGGGCGGACCGACCGGCGGGATGTACACCGGATCGGGCTTGCCGACTCCGAGATTGCTGAGCGTGACGCCGATCTGCTGATCCACCGACAACCACGTGTTCACGCTGCCGCCGAAAGTGCTCTCCAGCGCCGAGTCGGGGAACGGATAGGTCGGAATCAGCGGCACCGCCGTGATCAGATCCGGCGCGGCGCGCCCCAGCTCCTGCAATGTCGGCCGCAGCGAGGTGAGGTCGCGGATCAGGTCGTCCTTCGAGGTGTTGAGCACATCGAAGCCCGCCTGACCGAGCCGGTCCAGCTGGGCCAGCAGGGCGACCAGTTGCGGACGCTGCTCCTCCAGGATCTTTATGCCCTGGGGCAGCTGGTCGAGGATCTTGCCGATCTGATCGGTCTGCCTGCTCACCCGGCTGCTGAGCACGTCGAGGCCGTCGAGCGCGCGGGTGATGTCGTCCACCTGCTGGTTCAGGCCGCCGATCAGCGTGTTCGCCTGCTCGATCAGCGAGCGCACCCGGTCTTCCCGGCCGCCGAGGGTCTTGTTCAGTTCGGTGACGATCGGCTGCAACTGCGCGACACCGCCGCCGTTGAGCAGCAGCGAAAGCGCGCCGAGCACCTGTTCGATCTCGGTGGCGTGCCGGGTGCGGTCGACCGGGATCACCGAGCCGTCGGCCAGCCTGCCGGGTTCCGGATCGGCCGGGGGACGGGACAGCTCGATGAACTTCTCGCCGAGCAGGTTCGACTGCCGGACCTCCGCGTGCGCGTTCGGCGGCAGGCTCACCGACGAGTTGACCAAGGCGCGCACGGTGGCGGTCCACTGATCCTTGCCGATGCTGATCTTCTCGACCCGGCCCACCGGCACGCCCTCGACCTTGACCGCCGACTGCGGGACCAGATCGAGGACGTCGTCGAACTGGATGTCGATGTGCATCGGGTGCTCGCCCACGTCGGCGCCGCCGGGCAGCGGCACGCTGTAGATGCCGTCGGAGGCACACGAGGTGACCAGCGTCGCGGACAGGCCGAGCGCCAGCGCCGCGCCGAGACCGCGTGCGACGAAACGGATTCGAATGCTCATCGCTGCCCTCCCTGCGACGGCGGAAGCCGGTCCGACGGCGTGCCGGGCACGGTGCCCGGCACCGGGTCACGCTGCTGGTTCTCGCCGCTGAGGATGCCGAACGGCAGGTTCAGCGTCGGAGTCTGCACCCCGGCGGTGATCTGGTCGGTGATCTCCTTGCAGTGGTCCAGGATCGGCCGCATCTGCTTGCCGAGCGCCTCGAACTTGGGATCGCCGGGCATCAGTTTGGACAGGTCCAGCATCTTGCACACCGCGCCGAACGGATCCTGGGTTTCGGGGAAGTTCGCGCGCATGTCGAGGGTGCCCGATTCGGCGTTGTGCACGTTGATCAGGTTGCTCAACGCCAACGGCAGGACCGGCAGCAGGGCCGCCACGTCGTCGCGCTGATCGGACAGCGTCTTGGTGAGCTGGATCAGCCCTTCGGCATTGCTCGCGATCAGGCCCCGGTTGTCGTCGACGAAGCGCGCGACGTCGCCCAGCGCGATCGACAGCAGATTCAGTGCCGCGCCGAGATCCTGCCGCTCGTCGGCGAGGAACGTCGACAGGTCGGCCAGCTGCGTGTTGAATTGCCGCACCTGCTGGTCGTTCTGGGCCAGCATGGTGATGAAGGACTGCAGGTTCTTCACCGTGTCGAAGATGTCGCCACGCGCGTCCGACAGGTAGCGGGCCGCCCGGGACAACTGGGTGAGGCTGTTGGCCAGCGCCTCGCCGTTGCCCGCCAGGTTCGCCGCGCCGGTGCGCACCAGGTCGTTCACCGCTCCGTCGGCGTTGGCGCCGTTGGGCCCCAGCGCCTCGGAGAGTTCGGTGATGCTCTTGTACAGCTGGTCCACTTCGACGGGCGTGGCCGTGCGCTCGCGCGGAATGGTCGCGTCGCGCGCCATCTTCGGACCACCGGTGTAGGCGGGGGTGAGCTGGATGTAGCGGTCCGACACGATGGAGGGCGTGATCTGCGCGGCCCGCGCGCCCGCGGGCACGTCGTACTTGCGGTCCACGCTCATCACGATCTTGACCTGATCGCCCTGCGGCTCCACCGAATCCACCGAACCGACCGGCACGCCGAGGATCCGGACGTCCGAGCCCTCGTAGATGCCGACCGAGCGATCGAAGTAAGCGGTGATCTTGGTGGTGGTCAGCCGGTTGAACAGCCACCACAGCACCACCGCGACCAGCACGGCGAGGACGAGGACCAGCGCGATGCCCACCTTGGCGCCGCGGCTGGAACCGCGCACCGCACCGACCGGATCGCTACGCCAGTTGTCCGCCACGTCAGTTACCTCCCAGAGTGCGGATCGGCTGACGGTAGCCGGGGATGTCGGGCAGGGCGGGCGGCAGCACGTTGACGATCACCGCGTCGAACCAGCGTCCGGTGCCGAGCACGTTGGCGTAGAGGCTGTAGAACGGCGCCGCGAGTTCCAGCGTCTTGGAGACGTTCTGCTGGTTGGAGTTGAGCAGATCGATCGCGGCGCGCAGGTTCTTCAGCGCCGGGCCGATCTGCTCCTCGTTGTCGTGCACGAGGGCGCTCAGTTCGGTCGACACCGTCTGCGCGCCGACCAGCAACTGCTTGATCGACTGCTGCCTGATGTTCAGCTCGGCCAGCAGCTGGCCGCCGTTGGCCAGCAGCCGCTCGAACTCGGCGTTGCGGTCGGCGAGGATCTGGGTGGTCTGCCTGGTCGCGGCGAACAGCTTCTTCAGCTCCTGATCGCGTTTGGCCAGCGTCTCCGACAACCGGGCGACACCGTCGATGGACCCGCGGATCTCCGGCGGTGTCGTCTCGAACGCCTCCGACAGCACTTGCATGCTCTTGGCCAGCTGCCCGGTATCGATCTGGTCGATGGTGCGCGCGGCGTCGGTGAACGCGTCAACCACGTCGTACGGGGAGACGGTGCGCGAGAGCGGGATCCGCGAACTCGGCGTGGCCGGCTTGGAGCCCCTCGGGTCGAGCGCGAGGTACTTCTGCCCGAGCAGTGTCTTGATCTGGATGGACGCGGTGGTCTCGTTGCCGATCCAGGTGTCCTTGGTGCGGAAGTCCACGAGCACGCGGTCCCCGTCGAGCCGGACATCGGACACCGAGCCCACCTTGACGCCGGCCACCCGGACTTCATTGCCCTTCTTCAGGCCCGCGGCCTCGCTGAATTCCGCGGTGTACTTCGTCCCCGCCCCGATGATCGGCAACCGATCCAGGAAGAAGGCCGACACCGTCACCAACAGCACGACGGCGATGCCGAGCGCGCCCAGGAACGCCGGGCTGCGCTTGCCGAGCAGAATGCGGTCGTCCATCAGCGAGCCTTCCCGTGGCAGCGCGGCGCGGCGTTGGTGTACAGCGGCTGATTGATCGTCGGCATGCCCGCGGGCAGGTTGAGCTGCGGCGCGTCGACGGCGCCCGGTCCGACGACGATGTCGATGCCGCACAGATAGAACTGGAACCAGGAGCCGTAGCTGGCCGCGCGGCCGAGCTTCTCCATCTTCAGCGGCAGGTTGTACAGCGCTTCGTTCACCTCGTCCTGGCGCTCGTCGAGCGTGCCGGTCAATTGGCTCAGGCCCGCGATCGACCCTTGCAGCGTCGGGCGCACCGGGACGAGCAGATCGGACGTCGCCGAGGTCAGGTCGGCGAGTGAGGTCACCGAGCGCCCGATCGTGTCACGCTCGGCGTTCAGGCCGCTGATCAGCGCCTCGGTGTTCACGATCAACTGGTCGAACTGGTCGTCGCGCTGGTTCACGGTGTCCAGCACGGCGGTCAGGTTGCGGGTCAGCTCACCGATCACCGCGTCCTTGTCGGCGATCTTGTTGGTCAGGTTCGCGGTGGTCGCCACCAGATCGTGGATGGTGCCCTGCTCGCCCTGGAAGACCTGGATGATCTCGAACGACAGCTTGTTGACGTCGTCGGCGGTCAGCGTGCGGAACAGCGGCCGGAAGCCGTTGAACAGCGTGGTCAGGTTCAGCGCCGGCCTGGTGTGCTCGAGCGGGATGGTGCCGCCCTCGTTCAGCTTGCGGCCCTGCTCGCCGGTCCCCTGCTCCAGCGCGATATAGCGCTGGCCGACCAGGTTGCGGTACTTGATCGTGGCGGTGGTCGAGGACGGCAGCCAATCCCGGTCGCTGAGTTCGAACTTCACCTCGGCCAGGCGCTTGTCCACGATCGATACGTCGGTGACCTTGCCGACCCGAACGCCCGCGATGCGGACCTCGTCGCCGGGATTGAGCGCGGTGACGTCGGTGAACCGGGCCTTGAACGCGGTGCCGCCGCCGCTGTAGTTGGCGATGGACAGCGCGAGCATGACCGTCACGAACAGGGTCACCACGACGAAGATGACCAGCTTGGTCAGCGGGCCGCCCAGGCCGCGCAGATGCTGCTTCATCGCACGCTCACCTCGCTTCCGCGGAACGCGGGCGCACCGGCCCTGGTCACCCAGCCGGGCACCTGATCCGGAGCGACGCCATTGGCCGCGCCGTAGATCGCGCCGAGCGACTGCTGCTCCATGGGGGAACCGGCGATCGTCGGCATCTTGCTCGCCGGGTGGACGCCGAACTGCGGCGGTTCCAGATTTCCGATCTGCTGGTCACCTGGATTGCGACTGGGGACGGCGTAGGAGCCGTCGTTGTTCGGGCCGCCGGTGTACTGGCCGGGGTCGACGCCCAGCGGCATCTCGGGGATGCACCACGGCCCCCTGGGGTCCAGCCAGCGCGGTTCGTCCTGGTTGGGCAGGTACTTGCCGCGCGTGTTGGTGAGTTCGATGGTCACCCGCGAGCCCGGCAGGTCGGTGCCCTTGCCGAAGATCCGGTCGATGCGCGGCTTCAGCTGCGCGAAGTTCGCCAGCGAGCAGGCGTAGTTCGGCGAGTAGTAGGCCAACTGCTCCAGCGCGGGCCGGGAATCGGCGGCCACGTCGATGATGTTGTCGCGGTTGGCGAGCAGGAAATCGGTGGTGGTGGCCGCGGTCGGCGTCAGCGTCGCGTAGAGAACGTCGATGTCGGTGCGCCGCTGCACGATGGTGGCGTTGGTCGTGCGCAGGTTGTCCAGTGCCTGGATCAGCTGCGGGGCGGCGTCGGAATAGGTGGCCGCCACCTCCGCGAAGCTGCGCAGGTCCGCCTGCAGGTCCGGCAGCACCACATTGACCTGGCGGAAGGCGTCGTCCAGCTTGTCCACGGTCTCGCCGAGCGCGGAGCCCTGACCGGCCAGCGCCTGCGACAGCGCGCCGAGGGTGGCCGCCAGATCCTGCGGCGGGATGGACTGCAGCAGCGGGAGCAGGTCGTCGAGCAGTTTGCTCAGCTCGATGGCGTTGCCGCTGACGTCCTGGTGCAGCGTCAGGCCATCGGTCAGATGCTGGGGGCTCGGGTTCTCCGGAATCACCAGATCCACATAGCGCTCGCCGAACAGGGTCTTGGGCAGCAGGCGCGCGGTCGCGTTGGCCGGGATCTGCTGCGCCTTGTCCGGATTGATGGCCAGGTCCAGGGTCACCTCGCCGCCCTCGGAACTGCTCGAGCGCACCTCGCCGACGGTGATGCCGCGCACCTTCACGTCCGCGTTGCGGGTCAGCGCGTTACCCACGCTGTCGGTGATCAGGTCGACGTGCACGGTGCGCACGAACTGCTTGTTGTAGATCGCGACGGTGGTCCAGAGGAACAACGCGACCACGACGAAGAAGGCGATCCCCAGCACTCGGATGCGTAGCTTCGCGGTCGAGCGCCAGGCCTGCGTGCGGCTCATCCGGCCACCCGCACCGTGGTGGTGGTGCCCCAGATCGCGAGGCTGAGGAAGAAGTCGAGCACATTCACCAGCACGATCGCGGCGCGGACCGCGCGGCCGACCGCGACGCCGACGCCCGCGGGTCCGCCGGTGGCGTGGAACCCGTAGTAGCAGTGCACCATGATGATCACGAAGGCGAAGACGAGCACCTTGAGGAACGAATAGAGCACGTCCTCCGGTGGCAGGAACAAACTGAAGTAGTGGTCGTAGGACCCGCTGGATTGCCCGTTGAACCAGATGCTGATCGCCCGCGACGCCAGGAACGTGCCGAGCAGCCCGACGATGTAGAGCGGGATCACCGCGAGGAATCCGGCGATCACCCGGCTGGTCACCAGGAACGGCACGCCCGGCACCGCCATCACCTCGAGCGCATCGATCTCCTCGGAGATCCGCATGGCACCCAACTGCGCGGTGAAACCACAACCGACCGTGGCGGACAGGGCGAGCGCGGCGACCAGTGGCGCGATCTCGCGGGTGTTGATGTAGGCGGTGAGGAAGCCGGTGAGCACCGAGCTGCCGAGCGCGTCGAGGGCCTTGAAGCCCTGTAGACCGACGACGACACCGACGGAACCGGACATGAACACGATGACGCCGATGGTGCCGCCGATCACCGCGAGCGCTCCGGTGCCGAAGGTGACCTCGGCGAGCAGTCGCATGACTTCTTTGCGGTAGTGCACCGCGGTCCGCGGGATCCACGCGATGGCCCGCGTGTAGAACGACATCTGCTCGCCCGCGCGATCGATCACGTTGAGCGGCATCCGAGCGATTTCACCCACCCGGCGCATGGACTTGGCGACCGGGGTTCGGTACGACGTGGCCATCGGTCAGGCGCCCTTGGCCGGAACGACCTGTAGGTACACCAGGGTCAGGATGAGATTCACGAAGAACAGCACCATGAACGTGATCACCACGGATTGGTTCACCGCGTCACCGACTCCTTTCGGGCCCCCCTTGGGATGCAGCCCCTTGTACGCGGCGATGACGCCGGCGAGCAGACCGAACACCGCCGCCTTGATCTCGCCGATCCACAGGTCCGGCAACTGAGCGAGCGCGGAGAACGACGCCAGGTAGGCGCCGGGCGTGCCACCCTGCAGCAGCACGTTGAAGAAGTACCCGCCGGCGATGCCGACCACCGAGACCAGGCCGTTGAGCAGCAGCGCGACCAGCATCATGCCGAGCACGCGGGGCACCACCAGCTTTCGCACCGGATCGATGCCGAGCACTTCCATCGCGTCGATCTCCTCGCGGATGGTGCGCGAGCCGAGATCGGCGGCCACCGCCGACCCGGCCGCGCCCGCGATGATCAGGGCCGTCACGACGGGAGCCGCCTGCTGGACGGTTGCCAGCACGCTGGTCGCGCCGGTGAACGATTCCGCGCCGAGCTGTTTGATCAGCGAACCGGTCTGCAGTGCCACGACCGCGCCGAACGGAATCGCGACCAGCGCGCTGGGCAGGATCGAGACACTCGCGATGAACCACGACTGCTCGATGAACTCCCGCCACTCGAAGGGGCGACGGAATGTCTTCCGCAAAACGTCGATGAGCAGCGCAAAGATATTGCCGGCCTGGGCAAACCCCGACTCCAGGGGAGTTCGCAATCGCGCCAGGGTCGAATTCACGATCGCAGATGTTACCCGTTAGTTGTGTTGTGTCGCACGGTGGTGTCGTACGAGCCGCCCTGATAATTAGCCAGGTCGCCGCTGTTGTACGCCATCACCTGCGTATCGTCGTTCTCCGCAAGTGATTCGCGGATCGCGACCTGGGCCGCATGCGGCAGCGTGTGCATGATTTCGCGCACACGTTCCTTGCGGCGAAGCACGCCCTGGCGCACCGGCATACCCGGGGTCGCGCGCATCTGCGGGATGATGCCCTCGACCTCCTCGGCGCCGCCGTGATGGTGCCCGGCGTCCACCAACGCCTGCTCGCGCGCCATCTGCGCCTCGTCCTTCTCCTCGGACATACCGATCGGGCCGATCATGCGGCCGTTGAGGAACTGCTTGACCACCGGCTCGTCCGAGGTGAGCAGTACCTCGCGCGGGCCGAACATGACCAGCTGGCGGCGGAACAGCATGCCGATGTTGTCCGGCACCGTGCGCGCCAGGTTGATGTTGTGCGTGACGATCAGGATGGTGGCGTCGATCTGGGCGTTGATGTCGATCAGCAGCTGGCTCAGGTACGAGGTGCGGACCGGGTCCAGACCCGAGTCCGGCTCGTCCACGAGGATGATCTGCGGATCCAGCACCAGGGCGCGGGCCAGCCCGGCGCGCTTGCGCATACCGCCGGAGATCTCGCCGGGCAGCTTGCCCTCGGCCCCGAGCAGACCGGTGAGCTCCAGCTTCTCCATGACGATCTTCTTGATCTCGGATTCGCTCTTCTTGGTGTGCTCGCGCAGCGGGAAGGCCACGTTGTCGAACAGATTCATCGAGCCGAACAGCGCGCCGTCCTGGAACAGCACGCCGAAGAGCTTGCGGATCTCGTAGAGCTCCTTGTTGGAGCAGGTGGTGATATCGGTGCCGTCGATGTAGATCGAGCCGCGCTCGGGGCGCAGAAGTCCGATCAGCGACTTCAGGAACACCGACTTACCGGTGCCCGACGGGCCCAGCAGCGCGCTGACCTCGCCCGAGGGCAACGTCAGAGACACGTCCTGCCAAATTCGCTGGGAACCGAAAGACTTGGTTACACTCTCGGTCCTGACCTCGACGCCCACGCCAACCTCCACAATTCTCAGCGAGCTGCCCACCGGCGAACCGCGCGCTCGGATATCGCGGTGCGTCACGTCACAGTGGGTTCGGTCACTGTAACTCATGGGACAGATCGGGCACACCCCAACCTGACTGCGTAGTAACTCCGCAATAGTTTCGGTATCGACGATAGCGGCGAGATTGCCGGAAAACGCGAACGGGCGATCCCCCGCAGGGGATCGCCCGTTCGGCGTGTTCGGTCGTGAATTACTTGACCGAGACCTTGGCGCCGGCCTCTTCCAGCTTCGCCTTGGCGGCCTCGGCGGCGTCCTTGGCGACCTTCTCCAGGATCGGCTTCGGGGCGCTCTCGACCAGGTCCTTGGCTTCCTTCAGGCCCAGGCCGGAGACGATCTCGCGGACCACCTTGATGACCTGGATCTTCTTGTCGCCCGCACCCTCGAGCACGACGTCGAACTCGTCCTGCTCCTCGACGGCCTCGGCCGGAGCGGCGGCACCGCCGACAGCGGCGACGGCGACCGGAGCAGCCGCGGTGACCTCGAACTTCTCCTCGAACTTCTTCACGAAGTCCGACAGCTCGAGCAGGGTCATGTTGCCGAAGGTCTCGAGCAGTTCGTCAACGTTGGCCATTGTTGTTTTCCTTTCGGTAGTGAATGTCTGAGCGGGGCGAGTCGTGCCGCACGGCACTACTCGGCGGCAGATCCGCCTTCTTCGGCCTGTTTCTTCTCCTGCAGCGCGGCGGCCAAGCGGGCCACCTGCGAGGCGGGAGCGTTGAACAGACCGGCGGCCTTTGCGAGGTTGCCCTTGAGCGCGCCGGCCAGCTTGGCCAGCAGCACCTCACGGGTCTCCAGGTCGGCGATCCGCTCGACCTCGGACACGGACAGCGGCGCGCCGTCCATGTAGCCGCCCTTGATGATGAGCGCCTTGTTGTCCTTCGCGAAGGTCTTCAGGGCCTTGGCCGCGTTGACCGGCTCACCGGTGATGAAGGTGATCGCGGTCGGCCCGACGAACAGTTCGTCGAGGCCTTCCACGCCCGCCTCGGCGGCGGCACGCTTGACCAGGGTGTTCTTGGCGACGGAGTACGTGGCGTCGGCGCCGAGCGCGCGCCGCAGCTCGGTGAGCTTGCCGACCGACAGGCCACGGTATTCCGTGACGACGGTGGCCGTCGAGCTCTTGAACTGCTCCGCGATCTCCTCGACCGCGGTGACCTTCTCGGGTTTTGCCATACTTCGCCTCCTCTCTGATTGGTCGGTTCGTGTACTCGAACTACCGATCAGGGGCCGGCGACAAAACAAACGCCCCGAACGCAGAGCGTTCCGGGGCGCAACAGAAAACCGAGCCGGGACGTACCCGGATCAATTCCCAGCCTCGGCTCTCCCTGCGTGGGCCGCCGGCAATGTCGCCGGACCTTCGACCGAACCCATGCGGGCTCGGCGACCAACGGTCTTCGGTAGAACGGATTGGGTAGCGATCGAACTCGTCGATAACTGATGTCCAATGTACCCGGACGGGTTCCCATCTGCCAAAACGGGCCCCGGCGGGACGCCTGACCGAAACCTGCCGGCCGTCGAATCGTTGTGCGGCGACACGCCTTTCCGTCACGCCCGTTCGATGGCAGCCGCTCCGCACCTGCCGGTGACTTTTCTCACGGCGTCGCGCTCTCCGCGAACCGGGCGAGCCCGCGCAACGCGGCCACGGCGCCGGACCGGAATTCGGCGTCGGCGATCAGCCCGTCCGGGCCGACATCCTCGCGCAGCACGGGCAATCGCAGGCAGACATCAGGATCGATCTCGGCCCCGACATAGCCGAGCACGCTGCGCAGCGTCGCGGTCGCGCCGTCACCACGCCCGGGGGCCGCCACGGTGATCCAGGCGGCCGGCTTGCGATAGAGGTCACCGGTCCCGACGGTCCAGTCCAGGAGGTTCTTCAGGCTGCCCGGCAAGGTGCCCGCGTATTCGGGGGTGCACAACAGCACGGCGTCGGCGCGCGAAAGGTGTTCGCGCAGCGCGACGACCGGTGGATGAGCGGTGCCGTCGTCGTCCGGGTTGAACGCGGGCAAGTCCGCGAGACCGTCGTACCAGACGGTTTCGACGCCATCCGGGGCGACGGCCGAGGCGGTCCGGAGTGCGGCGGAATTGGTGGAGGCGGCGCGAGTGCTGCCGGAGATCAGAAGAACGACGGTCACATCGAACCCCAACCACGCCGCCGGGCGGATTAGTCCGCAAACGCGCGACGGCGGGAACGCATTACGCGTTCCCGCCGTCGCGGTCGGCTCAGCCGCTGTTTACGCGTCCTCGTCCAGGAGGTTGCGGGTGCGGTTCGGGTCCACCGGGATGCCCGGTCCGGTGTTCGTCGAGACCGTCACCTTCTTGACGTAGCGGCCCTTGGCGGTCGACGGCTTGGCACGCAGGATCTCGTCCAGCGCGGCGCCGTAGTTCTCCACCAGCTTGGCGTCGTCGAAGGACGCCTTGCCGATGACGAAGTGCAGGTTGGCCTGCTTGTCGACACGGAAGTTGATCTTGCCGCCCTTGATGTCGTTGACGGCCTTGGTCACGTCGGTGGTGACCGTGCCCGTCTTCGGGTTCGGCATCAGGCCGCGCGGGCCGAGAACACGCGCGATCCGGCCGACCTTGGCCATCTGGTCCGGGGTGGCGATCGCGGCGTCGAAGTCCAGCCAGCCGCCCTGGATCCGCTCGATCAGGTCCTCGGCGCCGACGGCATCCGCGCCCGCGGCCTCGGCCTCGGCGGCCTTCTCGCCCGCGGCGAAGACGATGACGCGGGCGGTCTTACCGGTGCCGTGCGGCAGGTTGACCGTGCCGCGGACCATCTGGTCGGCCTTACGGGGATCCACACCGAGACGCACGGCGACCTCGACGGTCGCGTCGGTCTTGGTGCTGGCTGTCTCCTTCGCCAGGCGCGCGGCGGCCAGCGGGGAGTAGAGCTGGGTGCGATCGACCTTCTCGGCCGCGGCGAGGTACGCCTTGCTTCGTTTTGCCATGATTCTCTGTCCTGTTCGATCCGCGGCGCTCCCGGGACTCCGCGTGGTCACGCGGGCTTCCGCCTGGCGAGTCCGTCGCTCGCGCCGCTGTGTTGGTAGTTCAGACGTGGTTATCGGGCCTGGCCGGCCCTCCCACCGGGGAGCGATTCCGCTCAGCCTTCGACGGTGATACCCATCGAACGCGCGGTACCCGCAATGATCTTGGCCGCCTGCTCGATGTCGTTGGCGTTCAGATCTTCCTGCTTGGTCTTGGCGATCTCGCGCACCTGGTCCATGGTCACCTTGGCGACCTTGAGGCGGTGCGGCTCCGCCGAGCCCTTCTGCACGCCTGCGGCCTTGAGCAGCAGCTTGGCGGCGGGCGGGGTCTTCAGCTTGAAGTCGAACGACCGGTCCTCGTACACCGAGATCTCGACCGGGATGACGTTGCCACGCTGCGACTCGGTCGCGGCGTTGTACGCCTTGCAGAACTCCATGATGTTGACGCCGTGCTGACCGAGGGCGGGGCCGACCGGAGGGGCCGGGTTCGCCTGGCCGGCCTGGATCTGAAGCTTGATGATCCCGGCGAGCTTCTTCTTCTTGGGGGGCATCTTTCTTTCCTAGGTGTTTGGTGTCCTTGCTCTTTGCAAGTCTGTGAATCAACCCGCCGCGCGGGCCGATTCATCCCGTCGTCGACGGAACGGATCTAGATCTTCGCGACCTGGGTGAACGCCAGCTCGACCGGGGTCTCGCGGCCGAAGATCGACACGAGCACCTTGAGCTTCTGCTGTTCGGCGTTGACCTCGGAGATGCTGGCGGGCAACGTCGCGAAGGGGCCGTCCATGACGGTCACCGACTCGCCGACCTCGAAGTCGACCTCGATGACCGGCTTCGGCGCGACCTCGCCACCCGCGGACTCGGCGGCCGCCGACGCGGCAGCGGGCTTCTTCTGCTGCTGGGCGGCGGGCACGAGGAACTTCACCACGTCGTCGATGGACAGCGGCGACGGACGGGAGGTGGCGCCGACGAAGCCGGTGACGCCGGGGGTGTTGCGCACCGCGCCCCACGACTCGTCGTTGAGTTCCATGCGGACCAGGATGTAACCGGGCAGCACCTTGCGGTTGACGTGCTTGCGCTGCCCGTTCTTGATCTCGGTGACCTCTTCGGTGGGCACCTCGACCTGGAAGATGTAGTCCTCCAGGTCCAGGTTCTGCACACGGGTCTCGAGGTTGGCCTTCACCTTGTTCTCGTAGCCTGCGTAGGAGTGGATCACGTACCACTCGCCGGGGGCGCGCCGCAGCGCTGCCTTCATCTCGGCGACCGGATCGGCGGGCTCGGCATCGATCGGGGCGGCGGGGACGGACTCAGCGGGCTCCGATTCCTCGACCGCGGGCTCGTCGGTCGCGAACTCCTCGACGGAGTCGGTGGGCTCGGCCACCGCGTCGTCGGCCGGGAACTTGTCGTGTGTGTCGTTCTCCGGGGTGCTCACTGGGGCACTCGCTTCCTGTGTCGTCACGTACATCCTCTGCGTGCCGGGGCCGGGCGCGCGGCGAAATCGCTTCCACCCGTGTCCGCCCCGGGATCGGCTACCGGCGTCGGCGTCGTTCAGCTAGCCGAACAGCCAGTTGACACCCTTGATGAACGCCAGATCCAACCCGCTGATGTACGCGACCATGAAAATCACGAACACCAGAACAACGCTCGTATAGGTGACCATCTGCTTCCGGTTGGGCCAGATCACCTTGCGCAGTTCCGCGATGACCTCACGCAGGAACTTGAGCAAACGCTTGAACGGATTACCCGTCGTCTTGCGTTCGGCCCGATCGGTCGTCTTGGCTGCCTTCCGCGACGGACGGTCGAGCGTGGCGACCGTGCCCGTATCTACCTGCGAGGACGCGGTGCGGGTCCGCCGGGCGGAACGCTTTCCGCTCGGTCGTGTCGCTGCGGCGGTGTCGTCGCCGTCGTCGGCGGCATGCGCGCCGCGGCGAGTGTCCCGCTCGTCGCTCACGCCTTCTCCTCGCTGCGCTCGGTGCCGCCGTGCGCGATGCGCGCTGTGCCAATGGCTCGCTCGCTACGCTCGCTCACGTCGGTCCTCTCTCGTCGCTGGCATCCAGGGCAGGGGCGACAGGACTTGAACCTGCAACCTGCGGTTTTGGAGACCGCTGCTCTGCCAGTTGAGCTACGCCCCTTTGGTCGGACGGTGTTGGCTGTCCAACCACTGTTCGATATCCAGTTGTTCCCTGGTGTCACACAACACGCGCGCCACTCCGGCAGTTGCCGGCCCCTTGGACGATCCTCACGGACCGCCTGGAACCAGCCCCTCAGAGCAGCGCGCAGCGGCTGGCGACCCCAGAAACCTGAGTGTACGTTACCGTGCGCGGCATTAGCCAATCCGGGTCGCTGTCCCTGGTCAGGCCAGTTGCACGGTCGCGGTGGCGCGGCCGAAGATCTTCTTGCCCGCCGCCTTGGCCACGATGGCCACGACCGCGGTCCTGGTCTCCGGATCGACCGATTTCACCTTACCGGTGTACTCGATCTCGGCGGCCTCGTCGGAGCCCACGTAGACCGGGCTGGTGAAGCGGACGTTGTACTCCTTGATCGCGCCGGGGTCGCCGAGCCACGAGGTGACGAATCCGCCGCCTAGGCCCATGGTGAGCATGCCGTGCGCCACGACGTTGTCCAGGCCGACGAGCTTCACGACCTCGTCGCTCCAGTGGATCGGGTTGGCGTCGCCGGAGACGCCCGCGTAGTTCACCAGATCGCCGCGGGTGAGCCGGACGATGCGCGCGGGCAGTTCGTCGCCGGCGGAGACGTCCTCGAAGCGGATGGCGTGCTTCGTGCGCACCCCTTCCGCGGGCGGCACGACCGAAGTCGGCGACTCGGTCACCGCGAGCGCGCTACGCGGGTGATGCCCCGGCGCGTCCTCGCCGATGCCGTGCATGAGCACGTTGCGGACGGCGGCGTTGAGGTTCGGGTCGATGTCGCCGCCGCTGCGCCCGACGAGGGTGGTGTAGGTGGTGAGCACCAGTTCGTCGTTCTGCGCGGTGACGATGTTCTTGGTCACGATGATGTCGCCGCCGAAGGCCTGCCGGAACGAGTGCAGGTGGACATCGCAGGTGAGCTGGTCGCCGACCTTGATCGGGCGATGGAACTCCAGGATCTGGTCGGTCTGCATGATCTGGCTGAGGTCGTAGCCGGTGACGACCTCTTCGAACAATTTGCGCTGCGCGAGAATCCCGACCAGGGAGATGAAGGTGACCGGCGCGAGCAGGTTGTCGTACCCGTACTCCTGCGCCGCGTCCTCGTCCCAGTGCACCGGGTGGTAGTCCTGCACGGCACGGGCGTACTCACGCACCTTTTCGCGGCCGACCTCGTAGTAGTCGTCGACGCGGTAGTGGTGACCGACCATCGCCGCGGCGTTCGCCGCGGGGTCGAGCTGCTCGCCCGTCTGGACCGCTTCGTCTGTACCGGTGTTGATTGTCACGGGAGGACTGTACCTATCTGACCCCGTCACCCGGAGTCTGCGGAGCGCTCACCACCGCACCCACACCGTGAAAATGCGTCAGGGCCGGACAGTTGTCCGGCCCTCGCGGTGCCACGGCCCGAGATACCGGGATGCGACTCCCGGTGCTACACCACGCGGTAGTTCACGCGTGGAGGACTAGCGGGATTCGCGGTGCGCCCGGTGCGTGCCGCAGTTCGGGCAGAACTTCTTCAGCTCCAGCCGGTCCGGGTCGTTGCGCCGGTTCTTCTTGGTGATGTAGTTGCGGTGCTTGCACTGCTCGCAGGCCAAGGTGATCTTTGGCCGGACATCGGTGGACTTCGCGGCCACGATATGCCTTCTTTCCGGTACCTGATGGTCTTGTATCGGGTTGTGGTAGCGATGGCCGGACTTGAACCGGCGACACAACGATTATGAGTCGTTTGCTCTACCGACTGAGCTACACCGCCACGGCGTCGCATTGCCATGGTGCCGAGCCCGCACTACGGGAGCGATGCCGAGTCGGTCACCACCGGCAATCCGGCGAGCCCCCTAACGGAATCGAACCGTTGACCTTTTCCTTACCATGGAAACGCTCTGCCGACTGAGCTAAGGGGGCATGACTACTTCCGCACCGAGCCCCAGATACTCGACCTCAGCGCGGTGAAGTCTTGAACGAGGTTACACACTCACCGGTCTTCGTACCAAACCGCGTGGTCAGAGGGTCGTTTTCCACGCAAAGTCGCAGCGATTCGGCGCACCGTCACGGCTCTCGGGAGTAGCGCCTGCTTGCGAGATACGGCCCGTTCCCACACAAACCTGGCCGCTGCGCCGCAACGCGGCCACGGAACGATCACAAGAAACGCGAAAACAGCGGCCGGTTCGAGGCCGGAATCGAAGCGGCCGACCGACGCGGTGACGACCCGAACCGACCGACGAACCGGGGTGAAACAGAACCCGGCCGCACCAAACGCGATCCGGCTCGATAAGGACGTCGGTCATCGACGCGCCGGTGTGAACGACCAAGGAAACACCCGTGACCAACGCAACCACCGAGGGGGTCCGGGGGCGAAGCCCCGCCGGCCGGGGCGTGGGGGTTGCACCCCCACAGAACATACAAAGTGAGCCCTGTACGCGCTTTCCGCGTACAGGGCTCACTCAGCGAACGACGGTGGCAGGTGTAGGATTCGAACCTACGTAGGCTTTCACCGACAGATTTACAGTCTGCTCCCATTGGCCGCTCGGGCAACCTGCCGTTCGCGCATTCTTTCACGCGCTGAGCAGAATACATCGAACCCGCACCCTGAATGCAAACCGGCTGGCTATCGGCCCTGCGACGCGACTACCCTCGGGGCTCCGGGTAGAACTGACGATGGCTGGAAGCGTCCCGCTCAGCTCACCCGTCGGACCGTCAGAACAGGAGCGCAGCGTGGCTGATTCGTCTTTCGATGTTGTGAGCAAGGTCGACCGGCAGGAGGTCGACAACGCCCTGCATCAGGCGGAGAAGGAACTCGGCACCCGCTACGACTTCCGCGGCACCGGCGCGTCGATCGAATGGTCCGGCGAGGACAAGATCGTGCTCACCGCGGAGGCGGAGGAGCGCGTCAAGGCCGCGCTGGAGGTGTTCAAGGAGAAGCTGATCCGCCGCGACATCTCGCTGAAGGCGTTCGACGCGGGCGAGCCGGTCTCCTCCGGCAAGGTGTACAAGATCACCGGCTCGCTGGTGCAGGGCATCGATTCCGAGCACGCGAAGAAGATCTCCAAGAAGATCCGGGACGAGGGCCCGAAGGGCGTGAAGGCGCAGATCCAGGGCGACGAGCTGCGGGTGAGCAGCAAGAAGCGCGACGATCTCCAGGCGGTGATCGCGCTGCTGAAAGGCGAGGATTTCGGGATCGCGCTGCAGTTCGTCAACTACCGCTGACCGGCCGCAGCACGGCCGCGATCGAGGCGTCGGCATGTCAACCGAGGAGCGCGACGGGCTCGGCGTGGACGACGGCATCCGCATGCTGCTGCTGCTCATGCCGCGTGCGGTCGGACGGGCCAAGAAGCTGGGCGTTCCCAAGGAGCTGGAATCGTTCTCGCTGGCGCCTCGGCACCTGTCGCTGCTGGCCAATCTGGTGTTCGACGGACCGACCACGGTGACGGATCTGGCCGCCCGCCTCGAGGTGGCGCCCACGACGGTGAGCTTGATGGTCGGCGAACTCAGCAAGCAGGGTGTGCTCGAGCGTGGAGCGGACCCGGACGACCGCAGACGCACCATCGTCGCCATCGCACCGGCGCACGAGAAGTCCGTGCGCAAATGGCTTGGGCGCAGTGCTCGAGCCTGGCGTACGGTCCTCGAGCCGCTCACCGCGCAGCAGCGGAAGTTGTTCGTCGATACGTTTCGCGCGTACGAAGACCAGCTGGCCTCGGACGACTGACGCTGCCGGGGCTCAGTACCGGCGCGGGCCGCCTGCCATCTCCTCCAGCCGGGCGATGCGTTCGTTCATCGGCGGATGGGTGGAGAACCAGCGCGCGACCTTCTCGCCAGGACGGAACGGGTTGGCGATCATCAGATGCGACTGCGCCGCCAGCCGGGGCTCGGGCGGGAGCGGGGCGGTGTGCACGCCGCGTTCGATCTTCCGCAGCGCCGACGCCAACGCCAGCGGGTCGCCGGTCAGTTCGGCGCCGGACTGGTCGGCCTGGAATTCGCGCGAGCGCGAGACGGCCAGCTTGATCAGCGACGCGGCGATCGGACCGAGCAGCGACACCAACAGCACGGCGAGCACGTTCGGGCCCTCGCCGTTGCGGTTGCCGCCGAACATCGAAATGTACACCGCCAGGTTCGCCACGCCCGAGATGACGGCTGCTAGCGCGCCCGCGATCGAGGAAATGAGGATGTCGCGGTTGTAGACGTGGGAGAGTTCGTGCCCCAGCACGGCCCGCAGTTCCCGTTCGTCGAGAATCTGCAGGATGCCGCTGGTGCAACAGACCGCGGCACGGCGGGGATTACGTCCGGTGGCGAAGGCGTTGGGCGCGTTCGTCGGGCTGATGTACAGCCGGGGCATCGGCTGCCGCGCGATGGTGGCCAGCTCACGCACGATCCGGTACATGACCGGGGCTTCCAGCTCGCTGACCGGCTGCGCGTGCATGGCCTTCAGCGCGATCTTGTCGCTGTTGAAGTACGCGTAGGCGTTCATGCCCACCGCGAGCAGGATCGCGACGACGAGGATCGTCGGGTTGCGGAACAGCGCACCGATGAACACGATCATGGCGGAGAGGCCCACCATCAGCGCGAAGGTCTTCAGCCCGTTCGCCAACCCGTGCCCGTGCATACGTCTCCCTTGCCGCTCCCCCGTTCACCGAGTCGCCTTACAGCAGCTCAACGATAGAAGCCACGAGCAAAGTTCCGGTGCGGCCCGCGCCGCGCCGACAACACACGCTCACCCCACGCGTTCGATGGTGTAGCGGACCAGCCGCTCGAGCGCGTCGTTGGCCGGGCCGTCGGGCAGGGCGGACAGCTCGGCGTAGGCGAGGTCGGCATAGCCCTGGAGTTTCTCCTTGGCCAGTGCCATGCCGCGGGAGTCGGCGAGCAGGGCGAGTGCCTCTTCGACCTCGTCGTCGGTTTCCAGCGGACGGGCCAGCAGCTTGCGCAGGCGGTCGCCGTCGGCGCCCTCCTCGCGCAGCGCGTACAGCACCGGCAGGGTGTGCACACCCTCACGCAGATCGGTGCCGGGGGTCTTGCCCGATTGCTCGGACGCGGAGGAGATGTCGATGATGTCGTCGGAGATCTGGAAGGCGGTCCCGACCGCGTCGCCGAGGCGGGCCAGCCGTTCGACGTGCTCCGCGTCCGCGCCCGAGAAGGTGCCGCCGAAACGCCCGGCCGCGGCGATGAGCGAACCGGTCTTCTCCCACACCACGCGCAGGTAGTGCTCGACCGGGTCCTGGGATTCGCGGGCGCCCATGGTCTCGCGCATCTGACCGGTGACGAGTTCGGCGAAGGTCTCGGCGATGATGCGCACCGCGTCGGGGCCGAGGGTGGATGTGAGCCGGGACGCGTGCGCGAACAGATAGTCGCCCGCGAGGATGGCGATGTTGTTCCCCCACCGCGAGTTGACGCTCGGGGCGCCGCGGCGCATGGTGGCCTCGTCCATCACGTCGTCGTGGTACAGCGTGGCCAGGTGCACGAGCTCGACGACGGTGCCCGCGGTGATCAGGGCGGGATCGGTGGGTCGCGGGCCGAGCTGTCCGGTGAGGATGGTGAACAGCGGACGGAAGCGCTTGCCGCCGGCTTTGGCCAGGTGCAGCGCGGCTTCCTGGAGGAATTCCGCACCGTCGGACAGCTCCTCGACCAGGAGTTTCTCCACCTCGGCCAGGCCGTCGCGCACCGTGTCGGCGAGCCCGGCGTCACCGAGGTCGACTCCGGCCACGACCGTGCTCACGTCGCCCGCGGCTCCGCTGTGCCCGCCGTGCGCCGTGTCCATGATTCGCTCGCTGCGCTCGCTCATGGCCGATCTGCTCATTTCTTCTCCCAGCGATGCGTCCGACCCCACGGTAGAGAACCTAGCGTGTCCCCGGCGGATGGCCCATGAACACCGTCACTCTGTGGTGTATCGGCCACTCGCACGCCGCTTCGCCGGTGATCATCCACGACGCGAGCGCGGCCGACGTCGACATGGACGAGACGGCCCTGCGAGTATGGAGCGATGGGTGCACCGGAAGCGAGTCCCGCGCGCGACGAGGACGCGTTGCCCAGCCGAGCCGAGGTGCTGGTCGTCGGCGCCGGCCCGGCCGGGTCGGCGTCGGCGGCCTGGGCGGCACGGGCGGGACGGGACGTGGTGCTCATCGATTCCGCCGTCTTTCCCAGGGACAAGACCTGCGGCGATGGGCTGACCCCGCGCGCGACCGCCGAACTGGAGCAGCTCGGCCTCGGCGAGTGGGTGCGCGCGCACGTCGTCAACCACGGCCTCCGGATGACCGGCTTCGGCCGCGAGGCGCTGCTGAGCTGGCCGGGCGGATCCTTCCCGACCTACGGAAGCGCGGTTCCTCGAACCGAACTCGACGACAAACTGCGCGAGACAGCGGTGAAGTCCGGCGCGCGCATGGTGGACGGGACGAAAGTGGTCGACGTCACCCGCGAGGGTGACCGGGTCACCGGCGTGACGGTGCGAACAGCCGACGGCACGCGCACGATCGCCTGCCGGACGCTGGTGGTCGCCGACGGAGTGCGTTCACCGATCGGGCGGCTGCTCGGCCGCGTCTGGCATCGGCAGTACGCGTACGGCACCGCCGCGCGGGCCTACATCAAGTCGGGACGCAGCGACGATCAGTGGATCACCTCTCATCTGGAGTTGCGCGATGCCTCCGGCGAGCTGGTTCCCGGCTACGGCTGGGTGTTCCCGCTGGGCAATGGCGAGGTGAATATCGGGGTCGGGTCACTGGCCACGGAACGCCGGCCCTCGCACATCGCGCTGAAGCCCTTGCTGGCGCACTACACCGCGCAGCGCACGGAGGAATGGGAATTCGAGGGCTCGCTGCGCGCGGTGGCCTCGGCCCTGCTGCCGATGGGCGGGGCGGTCTCGAACGTCGCGGGGCGCAACTGGGTGCTGATCGGTGACGCCGCGGGTTGTGTGAACCCGCTCAACGGCGAAGGCATCGATTACGGCCTGGAAGGCGGTCACCTGCTGTCGGAGCTGCTGGACGAGCCCGACCTCACCGCGATCTGGCCGCAGGTGTTGCGCGCCCGCTACGGACGCACGTTCTCGGTGGCCCGGCGGATCGCGGGCCTGGCCACGCACCCGCGCATGGTGCCGCTGGGCGGTCCCCCCGTGATGCGCTCGAAGTATCTGCAGCGCACCGCGGTCCGGGTGATGGGCAACCTGGTGACCGACGAGGACGTCGACCTGACCGCGCGGGCTTGGCGGATGGCGGGCCGGGCGTCGCTGCGTTTCGACGAGCGTCCGCCGTTCGCCTAGGAACGGGTGGCGCGATGGGCGAACAGCGAGCGCGCGGATTGCCCGCGCTGTATCTGCTGCCACATCTGCGCCGAGCCAAGGACGTGGCGGACCGTCACTACGCCGACGCGCTGAATCTGGATGGGCTGGCGGCGGCCGCGGGGGTGTCGAAATACCACTTCCTGCGCGCGTTCGCCGCGGTCTACGGCCTTACCCCCGCCGCGTACCTGGCCGAGCGGCGCATCGAACGCGCCCAGGATCTGCTGCGCGCGACCAATCTCACCGTCACCGAGGTGTGCATGCTGGTCGGCTACAGCAGCCTCGGCTCGTTCAGCAGCAAGTTCCGGCAGCTGGTCGGCGTGACGCCGTCGGAGTACCAGGCGAAGTTCGCCGACGGCGCTCCGCGCATCCCCGGCTGTTTCGTCTTCATGCACGGACTGTCCGACCGCAAGCCGCCCGGCTGAGCAAACGGCGCAATTTCGGAGAAGCCGGGGGCACAGCACGGGCCATAGCCTGGCCCGCATGACGACGATTACGAACGTTTCCCTGGTCACGGTGTACGTCACGGACCAGGACGCGGCCAAGGAGTGGTACATCGACAAGCTGGGATTCGTGGAGACCGCCGACGTCACCATGGGCGACAACGGTTTCCGCTGGGTGACCATCGCCCACCCCGCGCACCCGGAGCTGGAGATCACCCTGATGATCCCGGGCCCGCCGCTGGACGAGCACTACGCCGAGGCCGTCCGGCGCGCGCTGGCCAACGGCACGCACGGCTCGCTCGGCCTGCGAACCGAGAACTGCCAGAAGACCTTCGAAGAGCTGACCGCCAAGGGGGTGGAGTTCGTCCAGCCGCCCGCCGAGCGGCCCTACGGGACCGAGGCGGTGGTCCGGGACAATTCCGGAAACTGGCTGGTCCTGGTGGAGCGGAAGGAGTACTCGCCGCAGGACTTCGCCTAGGACGCGGCGATGTTGCCCCAGCGCCCGCCGGGGCAACACCCGCGGTCAGGCGGTCGGCTTCGCCGACAGCCACTCCTCGATGAATTTGCGCTCGCTGTTGAGCACCCGATGGTGCAACTGCTCGGCGAGCGGCTCGATCGCGCCGCCGACCACGGGCACCTTCACCTGCACGGTGCCCGCGACCTCGATTTCGGATCCTTCCGCGGTGGAGCGGATCTCGTAGGAGCCGGACATCACGGTGTTGATGCCGCCCGTGGTGGCCTCGAAGGTGCCTTTGGCGACCTCACCGACCAGCGGCTGCCAGTTGTCGGTGCGGGAGAAGGTGAGTTCGCTCTTGAGTACCTTGCGGACCAGCCCGGGTACCTTGTCTTCGGCGGCCTTTTCGGTCATATGGATGCGAATGGTGCCCGCGCCGCCGGGATGCGACACCTCCAGCGTGGCGGTGGGCGCGTCGGCGAAACGGGCCCGCCAGACGTCATCGGTGGTGAGTGCCCGGTGGAGATCTTCGACCGGGACTGCGTACGGCACGGTGAAGCTGAATTTTCGGGACATGGCCGCCACCGTAGCCGAGCCGGTCGGTAGCCTGTGGCGGTGTCGGAAACCAGCCAGTCCAACGGGCGGCCGATCCGCCTGCGGCGGGCCGGGATCGGGGTGCTGATCGCCGCGACGGCGGTGAGCGTGCTCGTCGGGCTGCTGGTGCTCGCCGCCTGGCGCAACGACTATCTGATCAGCTCCGACAAGGGCAGCACCACGGCCGAGGTGCTCTCGGCGGGGCGGCTGCGCTCGGCGGTCATGTACGTCACACCGGACGGTGAGACACACAATCCGAAGGTCGGCGTCCTGTATCCGACGAACCTGACCGCGGGTGAGCGGATTCGCGTGGAATACAGCCGCAGCGATCCCGACCTGGTGCGGGTGGAAGGCCGGGACGTGCGCGTCGCCGTTCCGCCCGCGTTGTCGGTCATCGTGGTGGTGTGGCTGCTCGCGCTGCCCGCACTGTGGTTGCTGTCCCGCGTGAACAGGCGCGGCCCGACGCCGGTGGGTTGATCCGCGCGCCCCGATAGTTCGCCGGATCTTTCCGTGCGCTTCACTTCGGTGTGGCGGGGCGGCGCGGTGCACCGGTCAGGCTGGGAATGTGCGTGTAGCGATCGTCGCGGAGTCGTTTCTGCCGAATATGAACGGCGTCGTCAACTCCGTGCTGCGGGTGCTGGAGCACTTGGACCGGCACGGACACGACGCCCTGATCATCGCGCCCGACACACCGCGCGGGCAGCCTGCCGCGCCGCGGGAGTATCACCGTTTCCGGGTCCACCGAGTCCCCGCGGTCATGGTGCCGAGGATCAGCTCGCTGCCGGTCGGGCTGCCGCAGCCGGGCATCGTCTCGGCCATCGACGACTTCGACGCCGACGTGGTCCACCTGGCCTCCCCGTTCCTGCTCGGCGCGGGCGGACTGGGGGCGGCGCTGCGGCTGGACCTGCCGACCGTCGCGGTGTATCAGACCGACGTCGCGGGCTTCGCCAAGAGTTACGGGCTCGGGCTGACGAGCCGCGCCGCCTGGGCCTGGACCCGGCGCATCCACGAGGGAGCCACCCGCACGCTCGCGCCGTCCCGGGCGGCGGCGGAGGACTTGGCCCGGCACGGCGTCCCGCGCGTGCACCGGTGGGGGCGCGGCGTCGATATCGCGCGGTTCACGCCCGACGCCCGCTCCGCCGAGTTGCGCGACGCCTGGCTCGCCGGCCGTGACCGCCTGCTGGTGGGCTTCGTGGGGCGGCTCGCGCCGGAGAAGCACGTCGAGCGGCTCGCGGTGCTCGGTACCGACCCAGATGTCCAGCTGGTGATCGTCGGCGACGGGCCGGAACGCAGGCGGCTCGCCCGGCTGATGCCGACCGCGGTGTTCACCGGCGAACTCGGCGGCGACGAGCTGGCGCGGGCGTACGCCAGTCTCGACGTCATGGTGCACGCGGGCGAGCACGAGACGTTCTGCCAGGGCGTGCAGGAGGCGCTGGCGTCGGGCGTCCCGGTGATCGGCCCCGACGCGGGCGGGCCGCGCGACCTGATCGCCCACTGCCGGAACGGCTATCTGCTTCCGGTGGAACGTTTCGGCGAGTTGCTGCCCAGTGCCGTCGGGGCGTTGCACGATCCGCGGCTGCGGACCCGGTTCGCCGGGGCGGCCAGGAAGTCGGTGCTGTCGCGGACCTGGCCCGCCGTCTGTACCCAGCTGATGGGCCACTACGCCGAGGTGTCGGGCGCCCGGATCTCCTTGCCCCATACGGCCTGAACCGCGCTCCAGCGTGACGGAAGTATCCCCGCGCCACGCTCGGTTCGTAACAGACCGCGAGTTAGGGTCGTCGCGTGGCGAAAACGCAATCGAACCGGGCCTCCTTGGACAAGCAGCCGCACGAAGTCGCGGCGATGTTCGACGGCGTCGCCCGGCGATACGACCTGACCAACACCGTGATCTCCGCGGGGCAGGATCGCTACTGGCGCTGGGCGACCCGCAAGGCGCTGGCGCCCCGGCCGGGCGAGCGGCTGCTCGATCTCGCCGCGGGCACGGGCGTATCGACGCTGGAGCTGCAGAAGTCCGGCGCCTGGTGCCTCGCAGCCGACTTCTCCAAGGGCATGCTCAGCGCGGGCCGGTTCCGCGACGTGCCGATGGTGGCGGCCGACGCGATGGCGCTGCCGTTCGCCGACGACTCCTTCGACGCGGTGACCATCTCGTTCGGGCTGCGCAATGTGGCCGACACCGACCTCGCCCTGCGCGAGATGCTGCGGGTCACCAAGCCCGGCGGCAGGCTGGTGGTGTGCGAATTCTCCGCGCCGGTGCTCCCGGTATTCCGCACGGTGTACCTGGAGTATCTGATGAAAGCGCTGCCGAAGGTGGCGCGCGTGGTGAGCAGCAACCCCGACGCCTACGTCTACCTCGCCGAATCCATCACGGAGTGGCCCAATCAGCGCAGGTTGGCGATGCGGATCGCGGCGAACGGGTGGTCGTCGGTGAAGTGGCGCAATCTCACCGGGGGCGTCGTCGCCCTGCACCGGGCCTACAAACTCGGCTGAACCGGAGACCCCGGTCACACCTCACCGCCGGATTCGAGCACTGTGAGGTGGAATGTCACCTGGCGATAACGCGGGGTAAATCCCGCGCAATCGGCGGTCCGCATGATCGAAGGCATGTCCGACCCAGTGACCGGCCACAGCGACGGCACCGCCAGAACGGCGTGCTCGTACTGCGGCGTGGGCTGCGGAATCACCGTGACGACCGCCGCGGATGGGGCGGGGAAACCGGTGATCGCCAAGGTCAGCGGCGACAAGTTGCACCCGTCCAACGCGGGCAGGCTGTGCACCAAGGGCGCGACGCACGCGGAGCTGATGCGAGCCACCGGACGGATGGAGACCGCCTACCGGCGCTCGGAGCGCGGCCAGGTCCCGGTGCCCTTCCCCGTGGACGAGGCGGTGCACGAGGCGGCCACCCGATTGCGGGCGATCCTGGACGAGCACGGTCCCGACGCGATCGCGCTCTACGTTTCCGGGCAGATGTCGCTGGAGGCGCAGTACCTCGCCACCAAGCTCGCCAAGGGTTACCTGCGCACGGTGCACATCGAGGCGAACTCGCGGCTGTGCATGGCCAGCGCAGGGACCGGGTACAAGCAGTCGCTCGGCGCGGACGGACCGCCCGGCTCCTACGACGACTTCGAACACGCCGACCTGTTCTTCGTGATCGGCGCGAACATGGCCGACTGCCATCCCATCCTGTTCCTGCGGATGGCCGACCGGCTCAAGGCGGGCGCGCGGCTCATCGTGGTCGACCCGCGCCGCACCGAGACCGCCGCGCGTGCCGATCTCTTCCTGCAGATCGCCCCCGGCACGGATCTCGCACTGTTGAACGGGCTGCTGCACCTGCTGGTCGAGGGCGGCCACATCGACGAGGAGTTCATCGCCGAGCACACCGAGGGCTGGGCGGCGATGCCGGAGTTCCTGGCCGACTATCCGCCGCAGCGGGTGGCGGAGATCACCGGGCTGGCCGAGGCCGACATCCGCACCGCCGCCCAGTGGATCGGCGAAGCAGGCGAATGGATGTCGCTGTGGACGATGGGACTCAACCAGTCCACGCACGGCACCTGGAACACCAACGCACTGTGCAACCTGCACCTGGCCACGGGCGCCATCTGCCGTCCCGGCAGCGGGCCGTTCTCGCTCACCGGGCAGCCGAACGCGATGGGCGGCCGGGAGATGGGGTACATGGGCCCCGGCCTGCCCGGGCAGCGCAGCGTGCTCTCCGCCGAGGACCGCGCGTTCGTGGAGACCGTGTGGGACCTCGAGCCCGGCACGCTGCGCACCGAAGCCGGGCCCGGCACGGTGGAGATGTTCCGCGACCTGTCCGAAGGCACGATCAAAGCCGCCTGGATCATCTGCACCAATCCCGTCGCCACCGTGTCGAACCGCAAGACCGTGATCGCGGGCCTGGAAGCCGCCGAACTGGTGATCGCTCAGGACGCCTACACCGAGACCGCGACCAACGCCTACGCCGACCTGCTGCTTCCCGCCACGCTGTGGGCGGAAGCCGAGGGGGTGATGGTGAATTCCGAGCGCAACCTCACCCTGATGCGGCAGTCGGTCCCGCCCACCGGCGACGCGCGGCCGGACTGGCGGATCATCGCCGACATCGCCACCGCCATGGGGTTCCCCGGTTTCGGCTTCGCCTCCGGTGCGGAGATCTTCGAGGAGATCAAGCGCTTCGCGAATCCCGCGACCGGCTACGACCTGCGCGGCGTCAGCTACGAGGCGCTGCGTGACGGGCCGATGCAGTGGCCGTGCGCCGAGCCGGAGCGCAGGCGCAATCCGATCCGGTACCGCAACGACGGTGTCAGCCAGACGTTGTTCGTCGACGCCCACGGTCACCGGCCCCGGCTGGCCTTCGCCACACCGAGCCGCCGCGCGGTGTTCTGGCCGCGCCCGCACCTGCTGCCCGCGGAAATGCCGGACGACGACTACCCGTTCCTGCTCAACACCGGACGCCTGCAGCACCAGTGGCACACCATGACCAAGACCGGCAGGATCGGCAAGCTGACCAAGCTGACCGGCGCGCCGTTCGTCGAGGTGCACCCGGCCGACGCCGAACGCCTCGGTCTGCGCGAGGGCGACCAGCTCGAGATCGCCTCGCGCCGGGGTCGAGCGGTGCTTCCGGTCCAGGTCAGCGACCGTGTGCGGCCGGGCGATTGCTTCGCGCCGTTCCACTGGAACGACGAGCAGGGCGAATACCTGACCATCAACGCCGTCACCAACGACGCGGTCGATCCGGCCTCGCTGCAACCGGAGTTCAAGGCGTGCGCGGTGGCGCTGCGCAGGGTGGCCGTCGTGCCGCGGCCCGAGACGCCCGCCGCGCTGCCCGCCGCGGAGTCGGCGCATCCGCTGGCGGCCGTGCTCGGTCTCGACAGCGGCACCGCCCCCACGCTCAGCGAAACCGAGCGGATCTACCTCAGCGGATACCTGGCCGCGCTGCAAGCCCTTCCGGTGATCGGTCAGCCGGTGCTCCCGGACTCGGCGCCGATGTCCGGGCACAGCAGGCTGTGGGTCGACGGGTTGCTGGCGGGCATGTACTCACGCGGTGCGGCGGGCCCGGCGCCCGCGGTGGACGAGGGTGCGGCCGTCCGCGCGATCACCGTGCTGTGGGCCTCGCAGACCGGCACCGCGGAGGAATTCGCGGCCACCGTCTCGGCACACCTCGCCGGGCACGGCTTCACGCCACGACTACTGGACCTGGACTCCTGCGACCTCAGCACGCTTCAGGGTGACGTGCTGGTGGTCAGCAGCACGTTCGGCGACGGAGGGCCGCCGGACAACGGAGCCGATTTCTGGGATCGCCTGGCCGACACCGTCGTGCGGCTGACCGGTGTGCGCTACGCGGTGTTCGCCCTCGGCGACTCCTCCTATGACGACTTCTGCGGTTACGGTCGCAAACTCGACGAGAAATTCGCCGAACTCGGCGCGACCCGATTGCTTACGCGCGTCGACAGCGAACCCGACTACGAAGACGCGGCACAGCGCTGGCTCGACGACGTGCTCGCCGCGTTCGGCGCCGAGGAATCCGGGTCCCCCGCCGATCCGCCGGTGCGCGGCGCAGGCGGCACGGGCCGCGCCACGCCCCGGAGCGGTGGGGTCGCGACGCTGGAAATGCCGAGTGCCGCACCGGCGCTCGGGCGCACCCGCACCGCTTCCGCGCCGTTCACCCGCACCGCGCCGCTGCGTGCTCCGCTGCTGCGCAACGAGTTGCTGTCGACCGGAGGATCGACGAAAGAGGTGCGCCGCTTCGGGTTCGATCTGCGCGGCCTGGACGCCACCTACGAGGTGGGCGACTCCTTGGGCGTCTGGCCGGTGAACAGCGCCGCGCTGGTCACCGAATGGCTGGACGCCACCGGGCTGGACGGTCGGCGCGTGGTCGAGGTCGACGAGCGCGAACTCTCGCTGGCGGAGGCGCTGCGCACGCACTACGACATCACCAAGGTCGGTCAGGATCTGCTCGGCTTCCTCGCCGAGCACAACCACAGCGGCAAACTCGCCAAACTGCTGCGCCGCGACAACCGCAATGAACTGGCGAGTTACCTGTGGGACCGGCAGGCCGTGGACGTGCTGCGCGACTTCCCGATTCGAGCCGATCTGGTGGAGTGGCTCGGCACGCTGAAGAAGCTACAGCCGCGCCAGTATTCGATCTCGTCGAGTCCGCTGGTCAGCCCGGACGAGGTGGAGCTGACCGTCGGCATCGTGCGCTACGGCGATCCGGCCGCCACCGGTTCGGCGGCGCGGCGCGGCGGAGTGTGCTCGACCTTCCTCGCCGATCGGGCGGCCGCCGATTACACCGGCGCGGCGGTGCCGATCTTCCTGCAACGCGCACCGCACTTCCGTCCTCCGGCCGACCCGGCCGCACCGATGATCATGGTGGGCCCTGGCACCGGCATCGCGCCCTTCCGTGGGTTCCTGCACGAGCGCAGGGCCCTCGGCTGCACCGGGCGCAACTGGCTGTTCTTCGGCGATCAGCATGCGGCGCAGAACTTCTACTACCGCGCCGAACTGGAGGACATGTTCCGTTCCGGCTTCCTGACCCGCCTCGACCTGGCCTTCTCCAGGGACCAGCGGGAGCGGATCTACGTGCAGCACCGCATGATCGAACACGGCGCCGAGCTGTGGTCCTGGCTGCGCGATGGCGCCCACTTCTACGTCTGCGGCGACGCGAGCCGCATGGCCAAAGACGTCGACGAGGCCCTCCTGCGGATCGCGCGCATCCACGGCAAACTCGACGAGGACGGCGCACTGGCCTTCAAGAAGCAACTCGTCGCCGAAAAGCGCTACGTCCGCGACGTCTACTGACGATCCACGACAGCGATTCCACAGCTCTCGCATCTATCAGTGATTGCGATCACAGAGTGGAACCAGGCTGGGTCGAACGCCGTCGAATTCCGTGATCGAACCCGAAGTTTGGATGCAGCAGCAACGTCGAAAACCAGCCGTCGCCTACGCCGCTTCAGGTTCTGATCTGCACATCGCCCGATCCGAGGGCGTGTACGGGCACAACGAGGGGGTCTCATGAACAGTCGCGCTTCACTCACCGTTTTCGCCGCCGCTGTCGCCGTGGCGAGCTTCACCAATGCATCTGCGTTCGCTCCGGCCCACGCGGCACAGGTGTGGGGTGCCTGCGGGGTGTCGTCCAAGCAGGACAAGGTCGTCGCAAGCTACAGCAAAGCGACATTGAAGTGCGGCACCGACGGCTGGGGATTTCGCCACATCCAGGGGCGCCACCTGCAGGATTGGCAGAACCTCGCCGACATCGAACGGAAGAACTGGCGGGATATCGCCGATATCGCGATTGCCAAATCTCTCGACGCACCCGATCGGACCGCCGCGGCGGGAGGTGGCAAGACCTGTTACTCGGGTCAGATCTATCTGGTCAACCACGTCACTGGGCAGATCGCGAAGACAGTGGAGCCCACCGTTATCGTTGGCAGTGACGGAGCGATAATCACCGCTTACCCGGGAGGAAAGGCTTGCCGTGCATGAGCCGACCTACGAAGAGCTGACGGACTCCATTGTTCGAGCCGCGAACTGGGAAGGGCTCAAAGTTCGCATGAAGGACGGCATTCCGTACGTTGTCGAACGCGATGGCGCGGCGCTGACTCCTCCGGTCGCCATGCAGTTCACGCCGGACACACTGCGGCAGTACTACCGGAAGATCGCGGAGGATGCTCTGCGTGGCAGGCCCGAATCCCCTTGGGAGTGGTGGATGGACTTGATGTCCACCCACCTCGGGGAGGCGATGTACGACCTGGACCGCGTGGGCGGTCCGGCCGTGATCACCATCGGTGAGTTCGGCTTCACCGCGACGCCGACCCGAGCGGATTGACGGCCTCGGCTCACACCGCGGGTGGGTTCAGGCGGGTGAAGTCGGGGAGGCGGTAGTACGGGTAGTAGGGGTAGGGCGGGGTGGTGGCGCTTGCTTTGTCCAGGCGGGCGATCTGGTCGGCGTCGAGTTCCCAGCCGATCGCGCCGAGGTTCTGGCGTAGCTGCTCCTCGTTGCGGGCGCCGACGATGACGGTGGCGACGGTGGGGCGGCGCAGCAGCCAGTTGAGGGCGATCTGCGGCACCGTCTTGCCGGTTTCGGCGGCCAGCTCGTCGAGGATGTCGACCACGTCGTAGAGCTTCTCCTCGTCCACCGGCGGACCGGCCTCGGCGGTCCGGTGCAGGCGACTGCCTTCCGGAAGCGGTTGGCCGCGTCGGATCTTGCCGGTGAGCCTGCCCCAGCCGAGGGGACTCCAGACCACCGCGCCGACACCTTGGTCGCGGCCGAGCGGCATCAGTTCCCACTCGTAGTCCCGCCCGACCAGCGAGTAGTAGACCTGGTGCGCGACGTACCTGGTCAGTCCGTTGCGATCCGCCGCGGCAAGGGATTTCATCAGCTGCCAGCCCGCGAAGTTCGACGCGCCGACGTAGCGGATCTTGCCCGCGCGCACCAGATCGTCGAGGGCCGCGACGACTTCCTCCACCGGCGTGCCCGCGTCGAAGGCGTGCAACTGGAACAGATCGATGTAGTCCGTGCCCAGCCTGCGCAGCGACGCCTCCACCGCACCGATCAGCCTGGCCCGGCCGGAACCGGCGTCCGCCGGGCCGGGGCCGGTCGGCAGCGTCGCCTTGGTGGACAGCAGCACCCGATCACGCCTGCCCTGGACGGCCGCGCCCAGCACCTCCTCCGAGGCGCCGTCGGAGTAGACGTCGGCGGTGTCGAACATGTTCACGCCCGCGTCCAAGCTGATGTCGACCAGCCGCCGCGCCTGTTCGGCATCGGTGTCGCCCCACGCGCCGAACAGTTCACCCCGGCCGCCGAAAGTGCCCGCGCCGAAGCTCAAGGCGGGGACGTGGAGACCCGATGCGCCGAGCCGCCGGTACTCCATCTGCGTGTCGACCATCCGAACGTTCACCGGACCGCCCTCCTAAAGGGTCTATAGTTCCATTAACGCTTCGGACGGTACACCCGTTCGCCGATAAATGAAACTGGAGTGCCGTTATGGAGCCGGAAGAGGCCACACCCGGATCGGTTCGACCCGGTGGGCGGACCGCGCGGGTCCGCGCCGCCGTCTTGCGAGCGGCGGGCGACCTGCTGGCCGAACACGGGTTCGCCCACCTCGACCTCGGCGAGGTCGCGGCGCGCGCCGAGGTCGGCAAGACCACCGTCTACCGCCGCTGGCGCACGCCCACCGGCCTGATCGCCGACCTGCTGACCGACATGGCCGAGCAGTCGCTGCCGCACGCCGACACCGGCTCGCTACTCGGAGATCTCACCGCCAACGCCCGCTTGGTCGCGAAAACGCTGTCCGATCCCCGCCAAGGCGAGCTCTTCCGCGCCGTGATCGCCGCCGCCACCTGCGACGAGTCCGCCGCGACCGCTCTGCGCCGCTTCTACGACGTGCGGCTCACCGAGTGGTCGGCGTGCGTAGCGGCCGCCGTCGCGCGCGGCGAAGCGCCGGAGCGCACCGACGCACGCGCGGTGCTGTCCGCGGTGTCGGCCCCGCTCTACTACCGGCTGCTCGCCAGCGGCGACCCGATCGACGACGCCGCCGCGGATACCGCCGCGCACGCCGCGGTCGATGCCGTGATCGCCGGCACTTTCGTAACCCCCGCTCCGCCGCGCGGCTAGCCGAGCACCACTCCCCTGGCGTCCGCGGTCCACTCGGCGCGGCGACCGGTGTAAGCGAGCATTCGCGTCAAGGCCGGCGCATCGGGGGCGACCGGCACCACCGGTCCGAACAGACCGGGCACCCCTTCGGCCGGGGTCTCGCGCAGCATGTCCAGCAGGATCGCCAAATGCCCGTCGTCGCAGGCGAAGGGCTGCCCCGTGGCCTTCGCGAGATCCCAGCCGTGCACCACCACCTCGTCCAGGGCGATCCTGGCCATCACCGGGGCCGGTTCGCTCACTCTGCCCGCCTCGGTCACGCCATCCCAGGCCCCGGGCTCCCGCCATGCTGCCACCAGGGCATCGAGCTGGGCCGGAACGCGCTCGCGCCAATCCTCGGGCAACGCGCGATCCACCGGCGGAGTCGGCGCGACCGAGCCACCGACGGCCTCCTTGGTGGCCGCTCGACGAAACGCCTCGGTCAGATCGAGCACGTGCGCGAGCAGATCACGCACCGTGGTGCCGGCGCACGGCGTCGGCGCCGCGAGCTGGTCGTCGGTGATGCCGCCGACCACGGACGACAGCGCGACAGCGGCGGGTTCGAAATCGAATTCCGGATTCATCGAATCTCCTGAGCCGGGGACAGGTTCATCCATGCAGACGCCCCAGCCGGGCCGAACTCATCGGTCGAAGTCGAACACCGCAGGAAGTAGCGCTCCGGTCAGCTCCGCGATGCGATGCGGTCGGTCTGTGCGCGATGCACATCCAAGGCCGTGTGCAGGAAGTCGAGAATCAGCGAGAGCTGGTCGGGGTCGTAGCGACCGAGAGCCCGCGCACCCGCCCTGCCGACCGGCTCGAAGATCCGCTCCGCCACGTCGTGCGCGGCGGCAGTGGCGGTTACCAGCACACGGCGCCGATTGGCCGAATCCTGACCGCGTGTGACGAATCCCGCCCGCTCCAGTCGATCGATCACCGCGGTGGTGGCCGCGGGGCTGAGTCGCACCGCCGCACTCAATTCCCCCGCGGGCAGCGGGCCACGGCCGAGCACCACATCGAGGCAGCGAAGATCGGTGCGGTTCATGCCCAGGTGCGCGGCGACCGCCTCGTCGAAGACGTCGAAGCTCTGCTGGAGCAGTCGCAACTGCGTGCCGATGGCACCGATAAGGGTTTCTTTCGACATTCGAAACTTTCTGTTATCGTATCTTTCGTTCATCGAAATAATAACACGCACAAGGACGCTGCCATGCACGACACCGACATCGACGACGCCGAGATCCGCACGCTGTTCCGCGACCTCATGCAGGCCTGGACCGACAACGACGCCGAGGCCTACGCCGGCCATTTCACCGCCGACTCCGACTACGTGTCCTATGACGGCACCCGCGCGATCGGCCGAGCGGAGCACCAGCGCAATCACGACAAGCTCTTCCGAGGCGTGCTGGCAGGCTCCGCACTGGTCGGCGACCTGGAGTCGATTCGCTTCGTCACCCCGGACGTGGCGATCCTGCACGGCACGGCGTCGGTATTGATGCCGTGGCGATCGCGGCTACCCGAGCGCAGGCGATCGCGCCAGACGCTGGTGCTGGTACGCACCTCCGAGGGCTGGCGGATAACCGCGATCCACAATGGCCGGATCCGCCCGGTGACGGTTCCCGAACCGGATTCCTTTCCGGCCGGAATGTCGCGCCTCATGGGCCGCGCGGCACGCAGGGTCGGAGTCGGACCGCGCAGGCCCGCTCGGTAACCGCGCGGCGCCGGGCCGTCTCGACCGGCGCGCAAGGTACCGCCGTTACGCACTCGTAGCGGCGAAATGCGCTGGAAAAGCGGATAATTGGTAGATGAAGGGTGATCGGGTGGAGATCGTCGTCGACGTCGGCGACGGATCTCGCAGTTACGAGATCGCGGCTACTCGGGCGGGGCGGCGGGTCGAGGTCAGGATCGCGCGTGGCGTGGTCGAAGTCAGCGAAGTGACGCGATCGGGGACGGCGGTGCGGACCGCGCGGTTCATGGCCGGGCGCACGCTCGCACTGGTCGAGCACCCCGCCGATGCCACTGCGGCGCGGGTCGACGAAGAGCGACAACGCTGAGGCGAAAATGCTTGCCGTCCGTCCCGACCACGGGCATCCTCGATGCAGTCGGAGTCGATCGTCCGCCTCGATTGCGGCATCCCGCGACGGGTATGCCCATCGAGACGCCCTACGCGGAGAGGAGCGCACGATGTCAGATCCCCTTGCCGACGCGGTCCCGGAGGCGGATCTCGCCGAGCAGTCCGTCCCGGCGTATCCGGAGGAGCCGGTGGTCGCCGACGACCTGCCGGAGCAGGATGACGCCGTCGGACGGGCGATTCCCGAGCGCGACGTCTTGGAGGCGAATCCGGCGGATGTGCTCGAGCAGTCCATCGTGGTTCCGATGGACGACGACCCCGAGGACGAATTCGGCTTCTGACCGTCCGGCTCAGGGCTGGATCTTCGCCCGCACCGTCGCGTGCAGTTCCCGCAGGCTGGACCGCTCGGTGGCGACCTCGAGCACCCGCGTGCCATGGGCGTGCCCGGTCAGCTCGACGGCCAGCTGTTGCGGGTCCACCTGCCGGTGCGGGATGCGATAGGCGGCGCACAAGGCGGCGAGATCCATGCCGTGCGGGGTGCCGAAGACCCGTTCGAACACGCCCGCGTACTGCGGGTCGCCCTGCTCGAGCAGCTCGAAGATGCCGCCGCCGTCGTCGTTGGCCACCACGATGGTCAAGTCCGCCGGTCGCGGTTCGCCGGGGCCGATCAGCAGACCGGACGCGTCGTGCAGGAAGGTCAGGTCGCCGATCAGCGCGATGGTGCGTCCCTCGTGGTGCAGGGCGGCGCCCACCGCGGTGGAGACCGTGCCGTCGATCCCGGCCACGCCGCGATTCGACAGCACCTTGATCCCGGGCCGCGGATGCGACACCAGTGCGGCGTCCCGCACCGGGTTCGAGGCGCCGAGCAGCAGTTGGTCGCCGTCCCGCAGCGCGTCCATCACGACCGCGGCGACGTGCAGCCCGGTGGGTTTCGGATGCCGCGCGAGTTCGGCGCGCACCACCTGGTCGGCTTTCGCGTTCAGTTCACGACAGTGCTCCAGCCATCGCGCGCTGGGGGCGCCGCTGATGACCGCGCGCGTGCCGGTACCGACCACGTTGCCGGACACGTCGGGCCAGCGCGGACCCGTGGTGAGCGCGTAGACCCGGACGTCCGGATCGGCGAGCACCTTCGAGACCTGCCGGTGCAGGGTCGGGCGGCCGGTGATGATCGCCTGCTTCGGCCGCAGCAGCGACAGCACCAGCGGATGCAGCGCGGGCCCGTGCATGGGGGCGGTGGGCTCGGCGACTGTCGGCAGATCCGCCAGCTCCGGGCGCAACCCGGCCCCGTGTCCGGAGATCACCACCGTGTCCGGTGTGAGGTCGAGATCGAGCGGCACGTCCAGGGTGGCGTACTGGGTCTCGGTCCACGCGCACTCGCCCGCGCGACCCGTGGGAGCCGACTCCCCCGGCGCCAGATCGGGGACCAGCGGCTCCCGCAGCGGGACATCGAAGTGCACCGGGCCCGCGTTGCCGGAGCGGGTGCCGCGCGCCGCCGCAAGTACCCGGCACACCGCCGAACGCCACTGGCTGTTCTGCTGGCCGTAGGGCGGGTGGTCGGCGTCCCCGGCCTCCTCCTCCGCCAGACCGAGCGAGATGGTGGCGCGGACCTGGCTGCCGAACAGGCCGAGCTGTTCGACGGTCTGGTTGGCTCCGGAGCCGAGCAGTTCATAGGGCCGATTGGCGCTGAGCACCACCAGCGGGACACGGGCGTAGTTCGCCTCCAGCACGGCAGGCCCGAGGTTGGCCACCGCGGTACCCGAGGTCATCACGACCGGGACCGGGTGCCCGCTCGCGATCGCGAGCCCGACGGCCAGGAAGCCCGCCGTTCGCTCGTCGATCCGCATGTGCAGCCGCAGCCGCCCCGCCGCGTCGGCAGCCTGGAGGGCGAAGGCCAGCGGAGCGTTCCGGGAGCCGGGGCACAGGACGACATCCCGCACACCCCCGCGCACGAGTTCGTCGACGACGACCTGCGCTTGTGCTGTTGACGGGTTCACGTCTCCAGACTGGCAGACAGACAACTAGAAGTCGCTGCCGGGAGGCTCGCAATCACACTGTGTCCTCGGACACTGCCTCCGGGACGCGACGGGGGGTTTCGCTCCCGAGGGGCCGACGAGCCCGCGCGGCTCGGCCGACGTCCGAGCATGCCGCAGGAGGTCGCTCTCGCTAGGTGCTGGGTCGCGCTGCAAAGAGGGGCCCGCAACACTCGGCTCGGCAGGCACTATGCAGCACCGCCCAGCTCACGCCCGAGCAGCGACTACTCCTAATGACAGGGCCGGCAGAAATCAGGCGGACGCGACCCCTCCGAAGCAGGGCTCAGAGAGCGCCCCGCCTATTTACTCGACCACGCCGGCCCCGCTCCGCGTCTCGAGCGAATCGAAACCGAGCATGATCTGTCGGCGGACATTCGACCGTGCGCAGAGAGGTCGCTATTGGTAGGTGTTCGGTCGCGTTCCAAGAAGGGACCGCACCACTGCGGCTTGCAGGAGCTGACCAAACACCTCCGAGCACCGACCAGGTCCGCAAACCACAGGGACACAAGTAATCACTCGGACGCGACCGTTACAAGGCAGGACTCAATTCGCAGCCCTGCCTTCTCACTCGACAACACCGCTCAGCTCCCGGTTTCGAGCGAAGCGAGACCGAGCATGTTCCGTTCGCGGCCCGGCTCGTGTCCGAGTGGCCGTCGCGTAGGCGACGAAGGAGCAAGCGGCGGTCGCTCGGACGCGAGCCATGAAGGGGCCGCGAACACCCAGCGCCGCAGGCGCTGGCAAACCAACACAGCCCGGCTCGCGTCCGAGTGGCCGCCGCGTACGCGACGAAGTCGCAGGCGGTGGTCGCTCGGGCGCGAGCCATGAAGAGGCCGCGAACACCCAGCGCCGCAGGCGCTGGCAAAAACTACTGAGCGTGCTTCTGGATCAGGTCGCCCACGCGCGGCAGCGCCTCGATGACGTTCTTCTTCGCCGAGGAACGCATCGAGGAGTAGACCTTCTTCAGGGCCGGGCGAGTGGAGGATTCGGCCCGAGCGTCGGTGACGGCGAGCAACGCCTCGGCGACCTCGTCCGACTTGGCGACGAGCAGATCGGCGAACTTGCCGGAGCCCGACGCCGCGTACTCCTGCCAGAACGGCTCCAGCTGCGCGACGAACTTGGGCGCCAACGACTCCAGCGCATCGGGCACGATGGACGGGCTGATCTTCTTCACCGCCGCGTAGCCACCCTTCACAGCCAGGCCGGACGCACCACCCTTGTCCGAGACCTCGGCATCGAGAACCTCGACGGCGTCGGCAAGGAAAGCCGGGCGCTTCGCGTCGTCGAGCAGGGATTCAGACAGTGCTGCAACCACTTTCAGGTTCCTCCGGATCGATATCGATGAACGAGCGAGGGCAACTATACGCACCCGCGCCAGCATTCACCCGGCTACGGCTGCCACGGCAGCAACTCCACCATCAGACCTTCGCAGTCGGCGAGCAGATCGCCCTGCTCATCGAGCAATTCGGCGGCGATGAAAGTTTTGCGCCCTTCGATCCGATCGACCCGTCCGCGAACCGTCAGTCGTGTTTCCAGCGGAGTGATCTTGCGGTAGTTCACATGAAGGTACGCGGTGCGGCTGATCGGCCGTCCGGCGTAGTGCACGATCATGCCGAGCAGATCGTCGAACAGCAGCGGCAGCACACCGCCGTGCGCGGCGCCGTTGCCGCCGAGATGGAAACGGCGGAACACACCCGTCATCTCGATGCCGTCCGGCCCCGCCTCGACCACCTGCCACGGCAGCAGCAGGAGGCTTCCCCGGCCCGGCAGTTCGACGGCGCGGCCTGCCGGTCCCTGCAACTCGGGCGCGCGGTAGGGCTCCAGCAGATCGATCAGCTCGCGGGCCTTGGCCTGCGCGGCCGCGAACACGTCGTCGGGCGCGTCCACGGACACGGCGAGATCCTGCAACGTCCGCATGGCTTCCACGAATCCGCCGAAGTTCGGTCCGACCCGCGCGGGGGTGACCTTCGGAAATCCGCCGTGCTTCTCGTACCGGGACCCGTCCACCGCGCTCCGGTCGATAACCGGTTTCACTTGCTCGCTCATAACCTGCACGGTAACGCGTATTTTTACACCGTCAAATCGAGATCCCCCTGCCCGCTCACGCCTTTCGGGCGCGGCGCGACCTAGCATTGCCCGGGTGACGTTCAATCCGAAGCTGTGGCGTCCCGTTCCGGGATTCGAGAACCTGACCGACATCACCTATCACCGGCACATCGAGCAGGGCACCGTGCGTGTGGCGTTCGACCGGCCGGAGGTGCGCAATGCGTTCCGCCCGCACACGGTCGACGAACTCTTCCGGGCGCTCGACCACGCGCGGATGACCTCGGACGTCGGCGCGGTGCTGCTCACCGGCAACGGCCCCAGCCCCAAGGACGGCGGCTGGGCGTTCTGCTCCGGCGGTGACCAGCGCATCCGCGGCCGCAGCGGATACCAGTACGCCAGCGGTGACACCGCGGACACGGTCGACCAGGCCCGCGCGGGCCGCCTGCACATCCTGGAGGTGCAGCGGTTGATCCGTTTCATGCCGAAGGTGGTGATCGCCCTGGTGAACGGGTGGGCCGCGGGCGGGGGTCACAGCCTGCACGTGGTCTGCGACCTCACCCTGGCCAGCCGCGAGCACGCCCGCTTCAAGCAGACCGACGCCGATGTGGGCAGCTTCGACGGCGGCTACGGCAGCGCCTACCTGGCCAAGATGGTCGGGCAGAAGTTCGCCCGCGAGATCTTCTTCCTCGGCCGCCCCTACACCGCCGAGGAAATGCACCAGATGGGCGCGGTGAACAAGGTCGTCGACCACGCCGAACTGGAGGACGTCGCGCTGGAGTGGACCGCCGACATCAACGGCAAATCCCCGCAGGCGCAGCGCATGCTGAAGTACGCGTTCAATTTGCTGGACGACGGTCTGGTCGGCCAGCAACTCTTCGCGGGTGAGGCGACCAGGATGGCCTACATGACCGACGAAGCCGTCGAGGGCCGCGACGCGTTCCTGCAGAAACGCGAGCCGGACTGGACTCCCTACCCCTGGTACTTCTGACATGGACATCCTCAGCAGCCGGATCATCCTGCGGCCCGCCGATTACCAGGCCACGCTCGCGTTCTACCGGGACGGCCTGGAGCTGGCCATCGCGCGGGAATATCCGGGCGGCACCGTCTTCTTCGCGGGCCAGTCGCTGATCGAGGTGGCCGCGCACGGGGGGTCGGGGGAATCGTCGTCGTTCGAGGGCGCCATCTGGCTCCAGGTGCGCGACGTGTCCGCCGCCGCCGTGGAACTGGCGCTGAAGGGCATCGCGATCGACCGCGCCCCGGTCGAGGAGCCGTGGGGCTTGCACGAGATGTGGGTGCACGATCCCGACGGCGTCCCGGTCGTTCTGGTGGAGGTCCCGCCGTCGCATCCGATCAGGCGGGATTCCCGCTGGTCGCCGTCGTAGCAACGGTTCGGATCGGTAGTTCGGCGGGCGCCACCGAGTTGCCAACGCGAGAACCGGCGAGGACGATAACGCTCGGACGGCCACCCGACCGCCGACGTCCGGGCCGGCTGTGTCCGTGTCCCGTCCGACCGAGTGAATCGCAGTCTCGATGTCTGTCGTACTTGAGCCCCGATCCGACCGGGTGACCGCGCCGCGGGTGCGCCACTCCGGCATACCGACCCGTTCCGCACGCGGTTACGCGGGCATGACACGATCCCTACCGTGAGGGAGTGCAGCGAGCGAGCCATGGGGACAGCGGCTCTGGGCACGACCGAGCCCGGCGAGCGGCGAGGCATGGCATGAGTAAGACACTGCGCACCTTGCCGATGCCCACCGGGTCCGGTCTCGGCGATGTCATGCCCCATCTGCGGGCGGCGCTGGAAGGTAGCGGGGCCGCGTGGCTGCCCGTTCCCAACAGCGATCGACGCGAGTCGAGACGCTTGAGCGACGCCCTCTCCCCCGGCGAGCCGATCGAGGAGGAAGTCGCTCTGGTGGTGACCACCTCCGGCACCACGGGCGTGCCGAAGGGCGCGATGCTGAGTTCGGCGGCCCTGCGCGCGAGCGGCACCGCCACACACGACCGGCTCGGCGGGCCCGGCAACTGGTTGCTGGCCCTGCCCACCCATCACATCGCCGGTATCCAGGTGCTGCTGCGCAGCATCCTGGCGGGGACCGAACCCACCGTGCTGGACGTGTCCGGCGGATTCCTGCCCGAGGCACTGGCCGGCGCGATCACGGGTATGCGCGGTGAACGGCGCTACACATCCCTGGTCCCGACCCAGCTGATCAAGGCGCTCGAGTCGCCGGTGGCCACCACCGCGCTGGCCGAGCTCGACGGCGTGCTGGTGGGCGGCGCGGCCACTCCGCTGCCGGTCTACGAGCGCGCGCGAGCCGCGGGCATCACCGTGGTGCGCACCTATGGCATGAGCGAGACCTGCGGCGGCTGCGTATACGACGGCGTGCCGCTGGAGGGCACGAAGGTCCGGATCGAAGACGGCCGGGTGGTGCTGGGCGGCGCCATGATCGCCACGGGCTACCGCAATCAGCCCGACCATCCCGCCTTCGCCGAACCGGGCTGGTTCCGCACCGAGGACGCGGGCACCTTCGACAACGGCTTGCTGAGCATCACCGGACGGCTCGACGAGGCGATCACCACCGGCGGCCTGCTGGTGATCCCGCAGGTGGTCGAGGCCGTGCTGATCAACCACCCCACGATCAGCGAGGTGGTCGTCGTCGGCCTGCCGGACGAACGCCTCGGCCAGCGCGTCGCCGTCGCCGTGATCCCCGCGCCCGGCGCTACCCCCGACTTGGCCGAGCTGCGCGAATATGTCGCCGACGAACTGGACTCCATCGCCGCTCCCCGCGAACTCGCCGTTCTCGACGAGTTCCCCCTGCGCGGCCCCGGGAAGCCCGACCGCGCCAAAGTCCGCGAATACCTCTTGGCCGACTCGACCCACTGACGACAGCGGGGCAGCGCGCTGCCCCGCTCCCGGCGCGTCATGCGACAGCGCCGTGCAAGAGCCGTGCAAGTCTCGGTGTCCACAGTTGTCCACATGACTTCTTTCGCACCAACTTCAGCGCTCGCCGTCGAGGCGGACGGCCTGGTCAAGGTGTTCGGGGAACAGCGTGCCGTCGATGGGGTGAGCCTGGCGGTGCCGCACGGCTCGGTGTACGGCGTGCTCGGTCCGAACGGCGCTGGCAAGACCACGACCATCCGCATGCTCGCGACCCTGCTGCGACCGGACGGCGGCCGCGGCCGCATCTTTGGCCACGACGTGGTGGCGGAGCCGACGGCGGTCCGCTCGCTCATCGGCGTCACGGGCCAGTACGCCTCCGTCGACGAGGACCTGACCGCCACCGAGAACTTGATCGTCTTCTCCCGCCTGCTCGGGCTCAGCAGCATCGATGCCCGGCGCAAAGCCGCCGACCTGCTGGAGGAGTTCGATCTCACCGAGGCGGCGAACAAGCCGCTGCGGAACTTCTCCGGCGGCATGCGGCGCAGGCTCGATCTGGCGGCCAGCCTGATCGCGACGCCGCCGCTGCTGTTCCTCGACGAACCGACCACCGGCCTCGACCCGCGCACCCGCGCCCAGATGTGGGAGACCATCCGCCGCCTCGTCCGCGAAGGCGCGACGGTGCTGCTCACCACCCAGTATCTGGACGAGGCCGACCAGCTGGCCGACCGGATCGCGGTGATCGACCACGGCAAAGTGATCGCCGATGGCACGGCCGACGAACTGAAGGCCTCCGTTGGCGGCTCCAGCCTGCATCTGACCTTGGTCGATCGCGGCAGGCTCGATGAGGCGCGCCACATCATCGGCGATTTCCTCGGCGTCGAAGCGCAGATCACCCCGGAGGCGGGGCGGCTCACCGCGCCGTTGACCGACGCGGGCGTCACCGCCGATCTGCTGATCCGCCTGCGCGAGCGGGAGATCGGCGTCGACGAGATCACCGTGACCAAGCCGAGCCTGGACGAGGTCTTCCTCACCATCACCGGCCACCCCGCCGACGACACCACCGACGAGTCCGAGAAGAGCGCGGCGTGAACGCCCGGCCCGCAGGCGGCAGCCTGCGCGACCACGAAGCGCCCGCGCACGCCGATAAGGAACCCAGCATGACCACCATCACCACGACCGAGGCGCGCCATGCCGCGCCGACGAAGATTCCCGAAGTCAGCAACCACGTTCCGCTGGGCCAGGCGGTATCGAACTCGTTCACCATGGCCTACCGCGGCCTGCTGAAGATCAAGCACAAGCCCGAGCAGCTGTTCGACGTGACGATCCAGCCGATCCTGTTCACCGCCTTGTTCGCCTACATCTTCGGCGGCGCGATCGGCGGCAGCGTGCACGACTATCTGCCGGTCCTGATCCCCGGCATCCTGGTGCAGACCGTGGTGCTCACCTCGGTGGTCACCGGCACCCAGCTGCGTGAGGACATGGACAAGGGCGTCTTCGACCGGTTCAAGTCCCTGCCCATCGCCCGCATCTCGGCGCTGGCGGGCGCGCTGCTGGCCGACATGGTGCGCTACGTCATCGCGACCGTGCTCACCATCGTCGTCGGCGTCGCCATCGGCTATCGCCCGGAGGGCGGTGTACTCGGCGTGGTCGCGGCGGGTCTGGTCATCGTGGTCTGCTCGTTCGCGATCAGCTGGATCTGGGCGCTGGTCGGGGTCACCGGCAAGAGCGCGGCGGGCGTGCAGGGCATCTCGATGATGATCATGTTCCCGCTGACCTTCATGTCCGGCGCCTTCGCCATGGTGAGCACGATGCCGGGCTGGATGCAGGGGCTCAATCACGTGAACCCCGTGTACTACATGGTGAACGCGTGCCGCGGATTGATGAACGGCGCCGGTTTCGGCGGCGACCTGGCCTGGTCGTTGGTCGGCGCGGTGGTCGTCATCGCGATCTTCGCACCGCTCACGGTCAAGGCTTACATGCGGCGGGCGTGAGCCCTCTTCACACATGAGTAGGCCGGGTGACGACTGTCACCCGGCCTGCTTTCGCCGTATTTCGTACGACACCGGAATCCCTCGTGCCCGCCGGAGCGTCTGCGAAGAACGAATGACGTCAGCGAAGGTCGTCAGTGCGCGGGATTCAGGCTGTGGAGCATTCGCATGATGCGGTCGGCGGATTCACCGCGGCGCAGGTGGCCGAGGCGGCGGCGGGCTTGCGCGACCTGGTCGGCACCGAGCTTCGCGATCGCCGCGTCCAGGTGCCGTTGCCAGCGCATGGAGGGGAAATCCTGACGGCAGAAGACGTTCGGCGCCAGCACCAACAAGTCGAGGCCCGTGCCGACCTCGCGGTCGACGGCGATGAGATACGACCCGACCGCGCAGGCGACACCGCCGATCTGCGGCAGGTCCCGGTACTGGTTCATCATCGGCACGGTGAGCTCGGCCAGCTGCGCGGCCAGGACCGCGCTCGAGCCGACGCCGCCGTGCAGTACCTGCGCGGCGAGCGCCGCCGCGGCGAGCATCAGGGCGCCGGGCCCTGGACCGAGCGCCTGGTCCGGCCAGCCGAACAGCTCCAGTGCCCGCTCGTATCGCGCGAAACCGCCTGCGGTGTCCCCCGTCGCGAACGCTACTTCCGCGGCACTCTGCATCACCGTGGACAGCAGCCGATTCTGTCCGAGAGACGAGGTGTCCAGGTCCGGCGTGCCCAGCGCGAGGTCGAGTTCCCGCCGGGCCTGCTCCAGATCGCCGACACCAACCAGCGAAGCCACCAGCAGGCTGCGGATCTCCACCGTGTCCTCGTAGGCGCCGAGCCGCTGCAGCAAGTCGAGCGAGCGGCGGTAATAGGTTACCGATTCGGCGTACTGGGCGATCTGTCCACAGACCTGTCCGAGGTGCCTGCTCACCATGGCCACGCTCCAGACGTTCTCGTGTCCGAGCACCTCCAGCGCCTTCATCGCATCGATGGTGGAGCCGCGTACGTCGCCGAGGTTTTCCCGGATATTGGCCCGCAACAACAGCGCCGTGCCCTTGGTCTCCGGATCGGCCGATCGCGCCGCCTCCGCGAGCAGCCTGCTGAGTCCGCGTGTGTCGGCTCTGGTGAGCACCACCCGGGCGATGAATCGGTTGTTCTCGCTGAGTTCGACGGAGCGACGAAGCAATCGGCGCACGCGCAGGCGCAGCACGGCGATCTCCCTGGCGCTGCCATTGGTGTAAGCGAGATGCAGGAACGTCATCTGGTAGGTGACGAGCACGAGGTCCGGACGCGGGCCTTCCCGGCCGAAGTCGGCCGGCTCCAATTCGATGACCCGCTGGGCCCAGGCGATCACTTCCATATGCGATCCGCGGATCACCCACAGCGTGGCGACGACCGGGAACACCGTGTAGGCCGTCGCCGCGTCCCGTCGTTCGATGCCACAACGCAGCGCGGCGAGCAAGTTGTCCAGCTCCGCCGCCACGGAGAGGGCGAGGTGAACCTGATCGCCGGTCATATACCGGCTCGCCGCGTCGTCGGCGTAGTCCTTGGCCCACCGCATCATCCGGGTGTCGACCGCGTCCGGCTCCCCCGCCGTGGCGGCCAGCTGCTCTTCACCGAATTCCCGCACCGTCTCCAGCATGCGATAGCGGGTGCCGAGCAGCTCGTCGTCCAGCACGGTGAGCAGCGATTGGTTGACCAGACCGTCGACGGCCGCGGCGACATCAGCCACGTCGGCTCCCCCCGCGACCGCCTCGGCGGCCGAGAGCGTGAAACCGGCCGGGAATCGGCACAACCGGCGCAGTGTCGCTTGCTGTTCGGTATCGAGCAGGTTCCAGCTCCAGTCGATCACCGCGTGCAGCGTGCGATGCCGTTCGGGCGAACTGCGATCGCCGTGGCGCAGCAGCGCGAACCGATCGGCCAATCGCTCGTTGATCTCCTCGACGCTCATCGCCCGGACTCGGGCGGCGGCCAGTTCGATGGCCAGCGGCAGCCCGTCGAGCGTGTGGCAGAGCTGGGCGACGATCTCGGGGTCCAGCCGGACCGCCGGGCGCACGGCCCTGGCACGGGCGGCGAACAGCTCGGTGGCGGGTGAGCCCGCCGGATCGATGGTCAGCGGCGGCAACGGATACACGGTCTCCGCGGTGATCGTCAGCGGCGATCGGCTCGTGGTGAGCACGGTGAGCCGTGGCGCGACGCCGATCAGGTCGGCGACCACCACGGCGACCGCGTCGACCAGATGCTCGCAGTTGTCCAGGATCAGCAGCATCGAGCGCGCCGACACCGCGTCGCGCAACCGCCTGCGCAGATCGATCGTCTGCCCGGAGCGCAGCGCCGCCGTGTCGAAGGTGACCTCGCTGAGCCCGAGCACCGCGGCGATCGCCGCCTCGATCTCGACCCTGGCGTCGCCTCCTTCGGCGCGGACCGAGGCCAGTTCCACCAGCGCCACCGGGCGGGTGCGCGCCACTCGCGCACCGAGCTCGTTCGCGACCCTGGTCTTGCCCGCTCCGCCAGGGCCGAGCACGGTCACCACCCTGGAGTCGTCCAGCAGATCGGTGAGCGCGGCGAGATCGTCCGTCCGGCCGAGCAGCGCGTTCGGGGCGGCGCGCAGACCCATCGCGGCGGGTTGCGGTTCCGGGGCCGCTTCGGCCGAGGGCGTGGAAGTGGCCGGGAAACCGGTTCGGTATCCCGCGCTCGCCACCGGCGTCGGGGCACGCGGCGGCGCGGTAGGCCCGATCGGCTCTCCGCGCAGGATCGCCGTGTGCGCCGCGGAAAGCGCCGGTCCGGGATCGGCGCCGAGCTGGTCGGCCAATCGCGAACGGAAGACGGCGAACGATTCCAGCGCCTCGTTGCTCCGTCCCGAGGCGGCGAGCAGACGCATCAGGGTCAGCTGCGCGGGCTCGTCCAACGGGTCCGCGGCGGCGCGCAGCCGAGCCAGGTCCAAGGCGCCGTCGATGTCACCGCCGCCCTCGCGTGCGGCGAGTTCGAGCTCATCGAGTTCGGCGCTTCGCCGCCCGGCCGCGTGGCGTAACTCGTCGGCGAGGTCGCCCGGTGGCAGGTCGGCGCCGGGATCCCCGCGCCACAGCGCCCGCGCGCTCGCGATCTGGGCCAGGCATCCGGAAAGGTCACCCGCGGCGTGCAGTTCGCGCGCCCGCGTGACGCGCTCGCCTACCGAGGACAAATCGACTCGCTCGGCGGCGAGCGTCAACCGATAGCCCGCCGGGCCGATTTCCAGCGCGCCCTCCGGCAGCGCCGACCGCAGCCGGGAGACCTGGGTGTGCAGCGCGTTCATCGGCGACCGCGGCGGCTGTTCGCCCCAGACATCCTCGATCAGGGCGTGCGCGCCGCGGCTGCGGCCGGGTCGCAGCGCGAGGGCGGTGAGCAGCAGCCGGGAACGCGCGCCGGGCAGCGGCGTCAGCAGGCCGTCACGGCGCAGCGCGACCTCGCCCAGCAGGGCCACCACGACCGATTCGCCTGCGGGCGTCGTCACTGCTCGACTATGGCCGTGCGGGCCGCTGCGCTCCGGAAACATCCCGCGGTCATCGTAGGCGAGCGGACCCGACGGGGCCGACACGATTTCTTTGCCGGGACTGTGAGCGGTCGGTGGCATAGTCTGGCCCCCATGGCTGAGTTCGAGGTGGTCCGATCGGCCGTGGTCACGGCCGAGCCCGCGCGTGTGCACAGGCTGATCAACGATTTCCACAAGTGGGTCGAGTGGTCGCCGTGGGAGGACCTCGACCCGCAGCTGCAGCGCAGTTATTCCGGCGCGGACTCCGGTGTCGGCGCGCGCTACGCCTGGAGCGGCAACCGCAAGGCCGGCGCGGGCAGCATGGAGATCATCGGCAGCGCCGACCGCGAGATCGGCGTTCGCCTGGATTTCCTGAAGCCGATGAAGGCGACCAACATGGTGACCTTCATTCTGGAGCCGGTCGAGACCGGCACCGAAGTGACTTGGCGGATGACCGGCAGGCAGACCGGCCTGATGGGCGTCATCGGCAGGTTCATCCCGATGGACAAATTCGTCGGCCGGGACTTCGAAAAGGGGCTCGCGCGGTTGCAGCAGGCGGCGACGACCGAAACGGCCTGATCGCCGCACGCGAGCTGAGGGCGGACCGTGTCCGAATGCGCCCATTATGCTGCGGACATGGCTACTGCAGCGCAATGGATCGAAGGCGCGCGACCCCGCACCCTGCCGAACGCGATCGCACCGGTGCTCGCCGGAACCGGAGCCGCCGCGTCCCTCGACGGTGCGGTGTGGTGGAAAGCGATTCTCGCGCTGCTCGTTTCGCTGGCGCTGATCATCGGCGTGAACTACGCCAACGACTACTCCGACGGCGTGCGCGGCACCGACGACGTCCGGGTCGGCCCGTTGCGCCTGGTCGGGCAGAAGCTTGCCTCGCCCGGCGCGGTGAAGACCGCCGCGATCGTCAGCCTGGTCATCGGCGCGGTCTTCGGCCTGGTGCTGGTGTTCACCAGCGCGTGGTGGCTGCTGCTCATCGGCGCGGCCTGCCTGGCGGGTGCCTGGTACTACACCGGTGGCAGCAACCCGTACGGCTACAGCGGATTCGGCGAAGTGGCGGTGTTCGTCTTCTTCGGCCTGGTCGCGGTGCTCGGCACCCAGTTCGTGCAGGCGGACCGGATCGACTGGGTGGGCGCGCTGCTCGCGGTCGCGGTGGGCGCGTTCTCCAGCGCCGTGCTCGTCGCGAACAACCTGCGCGACATTCCCACCGACACCGAATCCGGGAAGGTCACGCTGGCGGTGAAACTCGGCGACCCACGCACTCGCACGCTGCACCTCGCATTGCTCGCCGTGCCGTTCCTCGTGACGTTGGCACTGGTCGCCCGCACACCGTGGGCACTGGCCGGGTTGATCGCGATCCCGCTCGCGGTGCGCGCCAACGCGCCGGTGCGCGGCGGCAAGGGCGGCCTGGAACTGATTCCCGCGCTGCGCGATTCCGGACTGGCCCTGCTGGTCTGGTCGGCGGTCACCGCGCTCGCGGTCGGGCTGGGCTAGCGCGCCGACCGGCCGACGCGGCCCGGTGACGAGTTCCGCACGAGCGGCGTGGCGAACTAGTCCTCGTCCGGCACCAGGATGCCGAGCACCCAGTTCACGATCGAGACGATGATGCCTCCGATCACCGCGGCCCAGAAACCTTCGACGCGCAGGCCGTAATGGCTGAACGCTTCGGTGATCTCGGCGGTCAGCCACAGCATGAACGCGTTGATCACGAGCAGGAACAGGCCGAGCGTCACGATCACCAGCGGTAGTGACAGCAACTTCACGATCGGCTTGACCAGCGCGTTCACCACCGTGAACACCGCGGCCACCGCGAGGACGACCGCGATCTTGGCGCCGTTGCCGCCTTCGGGAGCGAGGATGTCGATCTTGTCGACCCAGAAGGCGGCCAGCCAGATGGCCACCGCGTTGATGATCAACCGAATCACGAGCTGCATGGCCCAATGCTAGGCCCAGGGTGCGGACATGCGCCGCTGGAAGACATGAACTCCGCCTGCGCATGTCCGCGGGCTCAGGCCGCACGGTCGAGCAGAGCGTGCACCTTGGGGCGCAACTCCTTGATCACGGTGGGCCCGCCGAACAGGCGCACTGTCGTCTCGTTGGGGGCGCGCAGGATGCCGAGCAGCATGTGCCCGGATTCGATGCTCTTGTCCTTGCGGCCGAGCGCCTCCCGCAGGGAGAGCTCGAGCACTTTCTTCGCTTCCCTGGTGAACGGGATGTGCCCGTAGTACCCGCCGCGACCCCACGGGAACGACCCACGTCGCGGATCCGGTGCGGCCCGGTCGAGCGCGTCCTCGCCGAAATGCGCTTCCAGTGACTCCCGGACGGCGTCCAGATCGATGCCGATGGACCGCAATGCCTCGGCGTCCTCGGGTCCGAGGGGAACCCCGTTGCCCTGCTCGGCCAGCGCGCGGCGCACGCCCTCGCGCGTGAGTCCCGCTTCCGCGAGCAACGCCGCCAATTCCGGCTCGGCTTGGCCGAGCAATCCGAGCAACACGTGTTCGACCTCGATATTCGACGCTCGGAGTTCGCGCGCGTCCTCCTGGGCGACGACGATCGCCGTGCGCGCCGACCTGCTGAATCGTTCGAACATCAGCGGCTCCTGCCTTTCCGGTTGTACTTCTGATGGACCGCCTGCTTGCTCACCTCGAGCGCTTCCGCGATCGCCTGCCAGGACCAGCCCTGGGCACGGGCGTTGGCCACCTGGATCGCTTCGAGACGTTCGAGCAGCCTGCGTAGCGCGAGCACCGCGCGCAGCCCGACCTTGGGATCGGGGCTGCCCGCGGCGGCCGCCAGGGTGGTTGCTTCTGTCATGTCGTCAATTTTTATTGACGCTCGCGCGCGATGTCAACAAAAATTGACATGCGATGGCATAGCAGAGCCCGATTCCACGCTGGGCGAACACGAAAGCGTCGCGCTCAGGCGAGCCCTGAACCGATCAGGCGTCCCAGATTCCGGTCGCCACGAACTTCTCCAGGACCGCGGTGGGCTCGGCGAGATCCAGCCCATGGGACGCGACCCACGCGTCGTCGAAATACGTTCCGGCATAACGGTCGCCGCCGTCACACAGCAGGGTGACGACGCTGCCGCCGCGCCCTTCGGCGAGCATCTCGGCGATCAGGGCGAACACGCCCCACAGGTTGGTCCCGGTCGATCCGCCGACCCGGCGGCCCAGCCGCGTGCTGGCGAACCTGGCCGCCGCGATGGACGCCGCGTCGGGCACCTCGAACATGCGGTCCACCACTTGGCCGACGAACGAGGGCTCGACCCTCGGGCGCCCGATGCCTTCGATCCGTGAGGACATTCCGGTCTGGTAGCCCGCGTCCCGGGTCTCGTAACCGCCGTAGAAAGCGGAGTTCTCCGGATCGACCACGGCCAGCTTCGTCGCATGCCTGCGATACCGGATGTAGCGGCCGATCGTGGCGCTGGTGCCGCCCGTACCCGCGCCGACCACGATCCATTCCGGCACCGGATTGGCCTCCAACGCCATCTGCTGGAAGATCGACTCGGCGATGTTGTTGTTGCCACGCCAGTCGGTGGCGCGCTCGGCGTGGGTGAACTGGTCCATGTAGTGACCGCCGCATTCGGCCGCCAACCGCGCCGCCTCGGTGTACATGTCCGGCGGGCGCCGCACGAAATGGCAGCGACCGCCCTGCGCCTCGATCAGCGCGATCTTCTGCGGGGAGGTGCTCGCGGGCATCACCGCCACGAAGTCCAAGCCGAGCAGCTTCGCGAAGTAGGCCTCGCTGACCGCGGTCGAACCGGAGGACGCCTCCACCACGGTCGTCCCCTCGGTGACCCAGCCGTTGCAGATGGCGTACAGGAACAGCGAGCGGGCCAGGCGGTGCTTGAGGCTTCCGGTGATGTGCGTGGACTCGTCCTTGAGGTAGAGCTGGACGTTCCACCCGGCGGGTAGCGGGTAGCGCAGCAAGTGGGTGTCCGCGCTGCGCTGGGCGTCGGCGTCGATCAACCGCACCGCGTTGTCGACCCAGTCGCGCGGTGCGGTGTGATCGCAGGACTTCACGAAGACGTCCCCGGCTCCGGCGGGGTGGGCGGCTCGTCGCCGCGCAACCGCGCCCGTAGCTCGGCCTTGTCGCGGCGCCTGCGCTCGTCGACCACGGCGATGTCCTCGTTGACCTTGGCCCGCAGCTGCTTGAACAGGGCCAGCGACAGCGGCATCGCAATGATGAGCGCGAACAGGGCCGCGACCACCAACGGAATGTCCACCGACACCAGTCGCGCGGCCAGCACGATCACCGCGGTCAGCACTACCACGAGACCCAACCTGGCGACGGTGTAGAGGGCCAGATTGCGGGCCAGCCGACGACCTGCGCCAGCCGTTTGCTGTCCGGAAGCACCTTTTGGTGGAGTTGCGTCACGCACATCCCTCAGCCTATGCGAAGCTGTTGCCCGCCCCCGGTGCACGCCCAATGCCGGGGGTGGGGCGCACATCCGATTTGTCTATTACCTCCCCTTTACCAACTGTAGGTGGTTCGAGTACCTAGGGGTTTCAGTGCGACGATGGCGCCATCTGATGAGGGAACTGTCGAGAACGGAGAGGTTTGCTATGACTGCGATCACCGTCGGCGGCCAGGACACCCTGCTGACTCCGGGCCAGGTTGCTGCCCTGTTCCACGTCGACCCCAAGACCGTGACGCGCTGGGCCCACGCCGGGCGCCTCGGGTCGCTGCGCACACCGGGCGGACATCGCCGGTTTCGCGAATCGGAAGTACTCCAGCTGCTCAAGTCTCTGACCACCGAGGCGACCGCACGCTGATCGCAGGGCACGCGGGCCCGTCGTGCTCGGGTCCGCGCTCGCCCGCAGATCATTTTCTGCGTCTGCGGTGTGCGGGAGTCACGTCCGCGGCTACCCTCGTAATCAGGAGGTGAGCGACGTGACGTACCTGTTGGCACTCATCGCGGTGGTGGCAATAGCGGTGTTGTGCTGGAAGGCGTTCGGCCCCGAGCGGACTGGACCCACTGCCCCGCAGACCCGTTCACCACAGCGCAAGCGCGTCATCGGACCCGACGACGACCCGGAGTTCCTCTGGCGACTATCTCGCCAGCACCGCGACGGCGAGTCCGGTTCCGCCGAGCGCTGATCGTTCGCAGTACCCGCGCGATAGCACGCGTCCAGTGATATCCGGCGTTCGCGCGTTCTCTTTGTTCCGCGTATCAACCGTGGCCGTTCCGCCGGGGGGAACTCCCTCTCCCTCGTCGGACATCACGGCGATCGACACCCCGGCCCGGGTGTGGCAGGCGCGCTGCGGTGCGCCTGCCACACCCGATCCGCGGTTACCGATCAGGGTTCGCCGTTGACGACCGCCATCAGCGCGTCCATGAACGGCTGCCCGCCCTGGATGGCTCCGCCCGCGATCGCGCCGACGACCAAGCCGATCGGGCCGGTGATGATGCTGAAGAAGCCCAGGCCGATCAGGGCCCCGAGCAGTCCGCCGAGCAGCGCGCCGCCGACCACGCCGACAACGTTCTGGTTCAGTTCGGCGATGAGCCGGTTCATCGAGCTGATCGGCTGCATCTCGCCGATCTCCTTGGCGTCCGCCTTCGGGGTGAGCGCGAGACGCCGTCCGCTGTCGGAGATTTCGTGCGCCACCGAGAGCTTGCCGCCGGAAACCTGGAAGGTCAGCGGCACTTCGGCGACCACGGCTCCGGTGTCGGAGGTCAGCTTGATCTTGGTGCCGTCATCGACCACCGCGAAGGTGCCGTGCTCGACGGCGGTGCTGATGGCCCCGGTCTCGCGCGAGACCGTGGTGCGGTAGTCCACCCCCTGTTCGACACCTGCTGTCGTGATCTCTCGATCCGGTTCTACGGGTTGCGCGTTCGCGGCCCCCGCCGTGATGCCCACTGCGGCAACCGCACCGAGCGTAATGGCGGCAATAGTGCCGAACTTCATTCTGGAATTCCTTCTCACCGAGACACCGGCTCCGGAGGCCGGATGGCGTGTGACTGTACAGCGCCCGTGACTTGTTTCCAGATCTGGCGGTCGGCACACGCGATCGAGCGGTTCGTTATCCAATTGTGATCACTATGGCTTCGGATCCACGCACGCAGGTGAATTCCCAGGGCGGATCGCTATGCCTGGGAAGCAAAACTCGACGCGGACGTGCCGCGTAGTGTAAGCATGGCGTGGTCTTCAATCCGCAAGATTCACAACTTCGAGTCGCTAGGTGGGTCGAAGGGTTCACAGCTCTGGAGGACGTACGTGTCGCGCCAACGTGTCCGCGCCGGTATCACCCTGGCCGCCTTCATGGTCGGGACCGGACTGGCGGCCACCCTCGTGGTCGTCGCCGCGCTATCGATGTCCGGCCCCGCCGAGGAGCCGGCCGCAGCCGCCCAGACCGCCACCGCACCAACCACATCGACACCTCCGCCGACGACCGAGGAACTGCCGACCACTACCGAGCCCCTTCCGACCACCTCGGCGATGCGTGGCGCGTCGAACAAGAGCGCCACCAGCATGCAGGTGAGCATCGGCGACTGCGTGCAGCTCGGCGGCGCGGGCGGGATCGACAAAACCGCTTGTGGCAGCCCCAACTCCGTCTACAAGGTCATCGAGAAGGCGCCCGCCAACGCCGCGTGCCCCACCGACGCCGACCACACCTACAACGAAACCCTGCACGGGGCGGCGCAGGCCGCGCTGTGCCTGGACATCGACTGGGTGGTCGGCGGTTGCATGGAACTGACCCCCGGCAATCCCAAGCGACTGGATTGCGCGGCCCCCGCCCCTGGCGCGGTCCGGGTGATCGACATCAAGCAGAATACCGTCGACGTCAACGCCTGCGGCTCGGCCGACAGCGGAATCGTCTACCAGCAACGGCATTTCGTCGTCTGCGTCGCGCGGCTCTAGACCCGCTCGGCTCCCGTAGCACGCATCCCCGTAGATGCTCGCGCGGTCAGTTAACAGACATGCGAAGTCTCGTGTCTCGTAGGACGGTGGACTCGTAGCGTTATCGGTTCCACTGTGGGATATTTCAGCGCGTTGCCGACCGAAGCTTTGCGTATCGTGAACCGAAGCCGATTGCGCGCAATTCGGCCACAAACTCTGAAAATGTTTTTCTCCAGATTGTTCCCGCGCAAAGACGTCAATAAAAATTACGGCATTCCGGGAAACGCGCATTCCGGGTACGCACCGGTACGGGTGCGGCGTTCAGTGATCCCGAATGCCTTCCCACAGTTCGCCACTGCGGTCCCCGCAATGCCCTCGCAACCTGCGCGTACGCGAGAACCGCCCTTTCGGCCGAGACCTAGCCCGAGCCACGGCCCCGGCCAGGAGCACCGACCAAGGACAGACTCATGAGCACCGCGTCCCACAGCTCGCCGTTGCGCCGCCGGTAATGCGCGCGCAACACGCCTTCGACCTCGAAACCGGCTCGGTCGTACAACGCCATCGCCGCTTGATTGTGCGGCCATACCTCGAGCGTCACCTTGTGGGCGCCACGATCCCGGGACCATTCGACGACTCGGTCGAGCAGCGCCGTTCCGATGCCGCGTCCGCGCTGGTCAGCCGCAACCATCATGGCGAAGGCCGTGACGCCGCGCGCGGTGAATTCGACCGTCGCCGTGCCTGCGACGCATCCGTCGATCTCGGCCACGAAGACGCCGTGCTTTTCATCGCCCGACATCGCCAGGATCCGGCGGGCAGCGGCTTCGGTATCGAACGGCGCCTCGGCCCTGATCCATTTGCCCTCGGCCGCGACCGCTGAAAGCAGCTCGACGATCCCGTCGACGTCTGCCGGTAGCGCAACCCGAATGGCCTGCCCGCGGCGCGGCGGACTCTCCTGCGACCGAGTCGGCCGGAGCCGCGCGTACATGTACATGTCGCGGCGGCTGTCGCCGACTCGCTGCCACTCCCGCAGAAGCCCCTCACGCCGGAAGCCCGCACGCTCGGCGGTCCGGATGGACGCGACGTTCCAGGGTTCCACGTAGAGCTGTAGCCGGGAGACGTGCAGGTGCTCGAACGCCCAGGCGGTGACCGTCCGCAGTGCGTGCGCCGCGATGCCCTGCCCGCGAGCGGATCTCACCAGCCAGTAGCCGATGGACGCTCGTCCTTCGCTGAGATCCTTCGACCACACGCCGATACTGCCGAGCGGTTTACCGTCCGCCGCCCGCGCGATCACGAAGGGGTATCCGCTCTCGCTCTCGGTTCGATCCCACTGACGCTCGATGAATCTCGCCGCCTCCTCGGCGGTGTAGACCGACGGCACCGTGGTGATCAGCGGAATCAGCTCGTCATCCGCCGCTTCCCGCACGAGATCGACGTCCGCAGAAGACATCTGCCAAGGTCGGAGCCTCAACTTGCCTGCTGCTACGTCCAATTCCGGTACTCGACGTTTCCCGGCCGACTCCGAGTTTCTCCGCACCGGAGAATGATCGCCGAACGCGATCGCGACTACCAACGCAATTCGTTCGGCGGCACGTATGCGCGAAACGCCCGATGCATCGAGCCTGATGAAGCTGCGTTTTCAACTATCGCGGATCGTCGATGACCCCATCCGCCGGATGACGGAACGGAAGCCCACCTCGGGGGAATCGGCTTACCGCAGGGGGTGGGTGGCCGTGCACCCTTGGTGTCCTTTCGGCGCATACCCGTGTCCATGAGGCTGGACAGCGTCATCACGACAGCGGGACCGCCCCGCCACACGAACACCGAGGAGCACACCACATGATGCGAAACCAGCGCTCGACCCGCCGCACCCATCGGCTCGCCCGCGCTCTGGCGGTCGCCGCCGCACCCGCCCTGCTCGGTATGGGTCTGGTGACGGCCGGTGTCGCCCAAGCCGGTCAGGACCACTACCTGGCGAGCTGTTCCTGGCCCGATCTGGCGTGCGGCCCGCAGGCGAATCTGACCCCCGGCGGACAGACCAACCTGAACCCCGGAAGACCCGACCACAACCCCGGCCCCCACCGGCCTCATTCCCGGCTCATCGGCGCAGCAGGCCTGTGACCGATCGCGGTGCCGGCATGCGGCTGCGCACACTGGCGAGCCGCATCGCAGTGCGAGCCGATCTCCTCAGTATTCGAGTTCGGCCCACGGAATGCTGATCGGGAACGGAAAGTCGAACTCGACGCCGTCCGGGTCCCGGTGGGTCCACTCGGCCGCGAGGATGTAGTTGGCCGCACGAAGCGGGTGAACCCCGTCCGGAAGCTGCGCATGGCCGATGTCGAGACCGTAAGCGCGGACTGTGGCGATCGCGCTGACCTCACGGGCCAGCGTCACCTCCCAGTACCACGGGATGCCCGAGCCGGCGTACCGCCCCTTTTTGGCTTCGATGTCGGTCTGCGTATTGCCGGGTGACAGGACCTCCCCGACCAGGACGACGTCACTGCAGCGCACATCCTGATAGGCGGATCCGAGACAGCGGTGGACCAGGAAGTCCGGTGTCAGGAAGTTGGACTTGCCGGTGTGACCCAGAAATACGTTCGTCTCGGTGGTGACGCGCCAACACTGTTCGGGATTGTCGGACATGTCCTTTCGAGCACAGCGTTCGAGTGTGGCCCAGAGCCGGTTGGAGAACGTCTGATGCTCGGCAGGACCGCGGCGCAACCAGACCACGCGACCGTCCCACAACTCGATCCGCTCCGCGATCTCATCGGGAAGTCGCTCCAACTCCTCCCATGTCATGTACTCAGGGAGGTCCGGGTGTTCTACATCCGGAACGGACATGCCGCAATGGTAACGGGCGGCACTGTCCCGACGGAGGGTTGTTTCCCCTGCAGGTGCCACGGAGCTGCCCGCTGCCTTCCGACTTGTCCAGCGACCCGGGCGAGCCCCCGCCGAGCGGAGAAAAGCGCGGGTCAAGCCTCAGTTCAGCCCAGCGTAGGAGTGCAACCCACTGATCACCATGTTGATGATGAACAGATTGAACAACATCGCGACGAAGGCGGCGATGTTGATCCAGGCGGCCTTGGTGTCGCGCCAGCCGGAGGTGGCTCGGGCGTGCAGGTAGGCGGCGTAGAGCACCCAGGCGATGAAGGAGCAGGTTTCCTTCGGGTCCCAGCCCCAGAAGCGGCCCCAGGCGGCCTCGGCCCAGATGGCGCCCAGGATGACCCCGGCGCCGAACAGCGGGAAACCGATGATGGTGGCCTTGTAGGCCAGGCGGTCCAGGGTACGGGCGTCGGGCAGGCGGCGGGCGATGACGCCCAGAACGTTGTCGGACTCCTGGCCGTCCGGCTGGCGCAGGCGGTAGAGGAACAGCATGCTCGCCACGCCCGCGAACAGGAACACGCCACTGCCGACGCTCACGATGGTGACGTGTACCGGCAGCCAGAACGACTTCAACGCGGGCACCACGGGCGCGGCGTCTGCGTAGAGCACCGTGCCCGCGAGGAACAGCAGGATCAATACCGGGACGAGCAGGAACGCCCACATCGCGCGGTAGCGCTGTTCGCGCAGCAGCACCACCCCGACCAGCACGGCGGCGGCCGTCGCCATGGTGACGAACTCGTACATGTTGCCCAACGGGAAGCGGTTGGTCGCGAAACCGCGCAACACGATCGCGCCGACATGCAACACGATGGCGACCATCAGCACCGAGAACGCCATGTTGCCGAGCCGCTCCGACAGCGGCCGCCGCGCGGGCTCGACGACCCGGCCCGGACCCTGCGGTGTCGATCCGCCACCCACGGTCACCAGTTCACGCTCGCTGACCTGGCGGCTGCGCGCCGTCGCGTACTGCCAGATCAGCAGTACCAGCACCAGCGCGTACACCACGATCGCCGTCTTGAACGACAAATCGCTGTACCTGGCGATGGTTTCGTCGATCGGCATGGTCACTCTCCCGTGGTCTCGGCGTGCTCGTCGAGCAGGCGGGCGCGCAACCGGTCGAACTCGCCGCCCCAGCCCGCCTGGTCGGTCCTGGCCAGCCCGCCCATCTCTACTACAGTGCGTCGTTGGTCAACGGTACCGGCCGTGTCCTCGGCCGGGTAGACCCGCACCCAGATCCGCCTGCGCTTGATCAGCAGCGAGACCAGCAGGCCCGCCATCATGAACAGCGCGCTCACCAGCACCCACTTCTGCGCGGGGTCGTGCGAGACCTGCAGATTGACGAACTCCTGCGCGCCGTCGAAGGTGACCTTGGTGCCGTTCGGCAGCGTGGTCGACTCGCCGGGGCGCAGATTGACCCTGGCCTCCTTGGCCAGCCGGCCCTGTTTGACCTGCTCGGGGTCCAGCGCGAACAGCGACTGCGGCTTCCCGGTGTCCAGGCCGGTGTCGCCGCGATAGATGTCGACCGCGACGGCGGGATCGTTCATCGCGGGGAACGCCGAGGTCAGCAACGACCCGTGGAACATCGCCGTCGGCGCGAACAACCCCTCGATCGCGATCTGGTTCTTGCGGCGCTCCTCGTCGGTGGCGTACATGCCACCGGGCGGGTCGATCCGCAGCACGCCGCTGGACAGGAACGTGGAGGCGTCGTCGGGACGCCACTGGATCGACTCGGTGCGGGTCTGGCCGTTGGGGAAGGTAACCGTGAAGGTCGGCGCGTAGCCGTGACCTTGCAGGTAGAGCCGGTCGCCTGCGACGCGCAAGGGGTGGTTGACCTGCACCCGGGTACCGCGCCAGGTGTTCGTCCGCAGGTCGGCGCCCGCCTGGTAGGCGAGGTTCGCGGTGAACATCTCCGCTTGCCCGTTGGTCAGGTAGTCGGCTCGGAAATCCTTCACCCGCACGCAGATCGGGGTCATCCCGGTGCCGTCGTTGACGTTGCCCGCCTTGAACGAGTCGAACACCGCGGGCGAGGTGGTGCAGAAGCCGGGACCGTTGTTCGCCAGCACGATGACGCTGCCCTCGTAGCCGAACAGCTTGCCCGCCGCGATGGCGATCAGCAGCCCGACCAGCGCCAGATGGAACACCAGGTTGCCGAGTTCGCGGGTGTAGCCCTTCTCCGCCGAGAGCGCCAGTTCACCCTCGCGGGGGCCGGGGCGGACCTCGGTGCGCCAGCCGCGCAGCTGGGCGCGGGCGTGGTCGACGAGTTCCCGGGGCGACCGCTCGGCCAGGCCCGAGTAGTGGTGCGGCAGCCTGGTCAGGTTGCGCGGCGCCCGCACCGGCGGTGTGCGCAGCGCGCGGTAGTGGTCGAGCGTGCGCGGCAGGATGCAACCGACCAGGGAGATGAACAGCAGCACGTAGACGGCGGTGAACCAGAAGCTGGAGAACACGTCGAACAGCTCGAAGCGGTCCATCCACGGGCCGAGCGTGGGCCGGTCGACGATGTACTGCTCGACCTTCTGCTCGTTGAGGTTGCGCTGCGGCAGCAACGCGCCGGGAATCGCGGCCAAGGCGAGCAGGAACAGCAGCACCAGGGCGGTGCGCATGCTGGTGAGCCCGCGCCAGGTGTTGCGCAGCAATGCCCAGGCCCGTCCGGGCATGGATTGGCGCGGCGGCCGCTCGGTGCTCTCGATCGTCGGCTGGTCGGTCACGGTCATATCGGCAAGGTCACCTCGGAGACGAACGCGTCGCGCACCCAGGCGACGAACTGGTCCCACGCCCCGGTGACCAGCGCGGCGCCGACCGCGACGAGCAACAGGCCCCCGATGATCTGGATGGTGCGGGAATTGCGGCGCAGCCACCCCACCCCGCGCAACGCGCTCGCCGAGCCGAAGGCCAGCACGACGAACGGCAGACCGAGTCCCAGACAGTAGGCGACGATCAGCGCGACCCCGCGCACCGCCGTCGTCCCGTCGGTACCCGCGGCCACAGCCATGACGCCGGAGAGCGTGGGGCCCAGGCACGGTGTCCAGCCCAGCGCGAACACTCCGCCCAGCAGCGGCGCGCCCATGATGCTGGTGAGCCTGCGCGGCTCCATCCGGGTGTCGCGCTGCAACGCGGGCACCAGTCCGATGAAAACCAAGCCCATCAGGATCGTCACCACGCCGCCGATGCGCTGCAGCAGTTCACGGTTCACGTTGAGGGTCTGGATGACGCCGAAGACGGTCGCCGTGGCCAGCACGAAGACCACGGTGAAACCGGCCACGAACAAGCCGGCCGCACCCGCGACCCGCATCCGCCCCGAGCGAAGCGACTCCGCGGCGGTCACCGCTCCTCCGGCACGGCCCCCGGTGGCCTGCGCGACGGTGGCGGGCGGCGCCTCGGCGCCGACCAGTCCGGCCAAGTAGGAGAGGTAGCCGGGTACGAGCGGCACCACACACGGCGAGGCGAAGGACACCAGACCCGCGAGCAGGCACGCGCCGAGCGCCAGCAGCAGCGGCCCGGAGGCCGCTGTCTGCTGGAACGAATCACCGACTCCGGCGAGCACCATCACAGGTTCTCCCCGTTATGCGGCGCGGTGCGCGCAAGCGTCACACCGATTCCTCCGGCGTGTCCTCTGGCGATCGTCCGGCGCCGCGGCGCAGCGACACCTTGTGCTCGGTGGCGGTGGGTTCCTCGGCCGCCTCGAATACGGCGAAGTCCAAGAGGGAGTCGGCGGCGACGCTGCGCGGCACGGTGGCGATACCCGCCCACCGGTCGTCGACGGCCCATCCTCCGCCGATGCGTCGGGCGCCCTGCCGTGGCCGGCAGGCACGCAGGTGGCGGGTACGGCGGTCGCGATTCACTGTGATTCCTCCGCGGCGATACTTTCGATTACCGGCTGTAGATCCTCGGCCAGCAGGGACCGCAGGAAAACCGCGGCGACCCGGTGTTGCCGGTCGAGGACGAGCGTGGTCGGGATGACACTGGTAGGGAAATTCCCGCCGAGCGCCAAGAGCGTGCGCATCGACGGGTCGTAGACGGACGGGTAGCCGACCTTGTTGTCGACCACGAAATCCTGGGCCTTGTCCTGTTGCGGATCGCGGACGTTGATCCCGAGGAATGCGACGCCTTTGTCCTTGGTCGCCTCGTAGACCTGCTCCAGGGCGGGCGCCTCTGCGCGGCACGGACCGCACCACTGGCCCCACAGGTTGAGCACCACGACCTTGCCCGCGTAGTCCTCGACCGAGGTGGTCTTGCCCGCCGTCATCAGGTCCGGACCGGCCAGTTTGCCGATGGTGCCGCGCGCGGTGGGCGGGTCGTAGCGGATGTCGGTCTTGCCGCCGGGCGAGACGAATTCGAAGGTGCCGCCCGAGGCCACCGCGTCCGAACCGGTCGAACAACCCGCGAGCGCGGCGATCAGCGCCACGCACGCGAGCAGAACCGGCAGCGCCCGCCCGGTGCGCACCGGGGGCGGGAGGGGGAACGCGGTGGAGCGGGTCATGCGCCGTGCACCGACGGGTCCGAGCCGCCCGCGGGCTCGGAGTAGACGATGTCGACGAGCGTGTCGCCGTGGTAGACCAGCGAGGTCAGCGACGCGAGCGAACACTGCCGCTGGCGCGGGTCGTGCCAGAGCCGCTGCCCCTGTAGGAACCGCCGCAGCGTCCACACCGGTAGCTGGTGCGAGACAAGCACCGCCTCCCGGCCGGCCGCTTCGACCCGGGCTTTGTTCACCGCCGCCAGCATGCGGTGCGCGATCTGCAGATAGGGCTCGCCCCAGGACGGGGTGAAGGGATCGCGCAGCTTCCACCAGTGCCGCGGCTTGCGCAGGGCGCCGTCGCCGACCGACACACGCAGGCCCTCGAAGGTGTTGCCCGCCTCGATGAGGTTCTCGTCGGTGCGGACGATGACGTCGTGCTGCGCGGCGATCGGCTCGGCGGTCTCCTGGGCGCGCTGCAACGGCGAGGCGATGACCAGCGCGATGTCGTGATCGGCCAGGGTCCGCGCGACAGCGGCGGCCTGCGCGCGGCCGGTCACCGACAGGCTGAAGCCGGGCAGGCGGCCATAGAGGATGCCGTTCGGGTTGTGCACCTCGCCGTGCCGCAACACGTGCACGATCGTCTCGATGGCGGCGCCGCCATCGTGCACCCGCTCGGCGGCGCTGATCCGGCCCTCGGCGCGTTCGACCGGCTCGGGGGCCTCGCCTTCCGCCGGGGCGGCCTCGGGGGCCTCTTCTTCCCCCGCCTGCGGCGTCGTCCCCGCGGCCGCGGCGAAGTGAGCGCCCGCGTCGACCAGGCTGGATGCCACGGGCTCGGTGGTCGCGGACCGAGTCGCGGCGGCGAACTGCTCACCCGCGTCGATCACGGTCGCCTCCGCGACCGGGTCGATGACCGATGCGACGGCGACCGCGCCGTTGGTCGCGGTCACGTCCGGCTCGGCGGACGGCTTGGCCGGCTCGTGCCGGTCGGCATCGGGCTGATCGAGGTCGGAGGTCACGCGCGGGATCCTTCGGGGGTGGCGGCCGCCGCCGCGTGCGCGGCGGCGGGCAGGGCGGCAGCGATACGGTCGAAAGCGTCCTCGTCGAGCGCCGCGGAGACGAACCACGCTTCGAACGCGCTCGGCGGCGCGTACACGCCACCGTCGAGCAGGGCGTGGAAGAACGCGGGGTAGCGCCAGGTCTCGCTCGCCTTGGCGGCGGCGTAATCGGTGACCGGGCGTTCGGCGAAGAACACGCTCACCATATTGCCTGCGAATTGCACCTGGTGCCCGACCCCCGCGGCGCTCAGCGCCGAGCCGAACAGCTCGCCGAGCCGCTGCGCGTTGCGGTCGAGTGCGGCGTAGACCGCGTCGTCGGCCGCCCGCAGCGTGGCAAGGCCGGCGGCCACCGCGACCGGGTTACCGGACAGGGTGCCCGCCTGGTAGACCGGGCCGAGCGGCGCGAGGTGGTTCATGATCTCGGCGCGTCCGCCGAACGCGGCCGCGGGCAGTCCACCGCTCATCACCTTGCCGAAGGTGTAGAGATCACCCGCGACGCCTTCCCGGCCGAACCAGCCCGCACTGCTGACCCGGAAGCCGGTCATCACCTCGTCCATGACGAGCAGCGCACCGTGCTCGGTGGTGAGTGCGCGCAGGCCCGCGTTGAAGCCGGGCAGCGGCGCGACGGCGCCCATGTTGCCCGCCGCGGCCTCGGTGATCACGCAGGCGATCTCGCCGGGGTTCGCGGCGAAGGCGGCGGCGACGGCGTCGAGGTCGTTGTAGGGCAGCACGATGGTGTCGGCCGCCTGCGCGCCCGTCACCCCCGGGGAGGTGGGCAGACCGAGCGTGGCGACGCCCGAGCCCGCGTCGGCGAGCAGCGCGTCGACGTGACCGTGATAACAACCGGCGAACTTGATGATCTTGGTACGGCCGGTGTAGCCGCGGGCCAGCCGGACCGCGCTCATGGTTGCCTCGGTGCCGGAGTTCACCAGCCGGACCCGCTCCACCGGCGTGACCCGGCGCACGATCGCCTCGGCGAGTTCGATCTCGGCTTCGGTCGGCGCACCGAAGGACAGGCCGCCGCTCGCCGCGCGGCGCACCGCCTCGACGACCGCGGGGTGCGCGTGGCCGAGGATCATCGGCCCCCAGGAACAGACCAGGTCGACGTACTCGTTGCCGTCGGCGTCGACGAGCGTGCAGCCGGCGGCCGAGGCGATGAATCGCGGTGTGCCGCCGACGGATCGAAATGCCCGCACCGGAGAGTTGACGCCCCCCGGAATCACCGAACTCGCCCGGTCGAAGAGCTGAGCGGAAACCGGCACGGTCGCACTGGTCACGCGCGGAGAAGAACTCACGCGTTCCAGTCTCGCAGCACCGGAAAATCGGTTCGACGACAGGGTGTAGTGCAGTGATGCAGGCCGCAGCCGCCTGGCAACACGCCGAGGTGAGGTTCGCGCGAAATTCGATCGCTGGACGGTTGCCGGTGCGTAGTCTCAGCTCACATTCGTCCATCGTTCGGGAGGGTCTGCATGCGGATTGCCATCGTCAGCGTGGGTGTGCTCGCCGTCGTCGCGGGAGCCGCCGTGACTCTCGGGGCCGGGTCCGCCGCCGCGCAGCCGTTCGATCAACTCGACCAGGCGCGGCTGGCCGTCCCGCTGGACCACACGGCGACCACCATGCTGGCAGGCGGACCGATCCCGGCGCTGGTCACGATGGTCGTCCCGCCGAACCGGATCGGCGCCGGGCTGAAGGACGACTCGGCGATCTACCGCGACGATCGCGGCGCGGTGCACGCCACCTTGCGCCAAGTGGTCCTGGAGGCCGCAGGCCATCCGGACGGGACGGTCACCGTCTATCTCAACGCTCCCGGCGCCCGCAACGGCCGGGTGCTGGACATCTACCAGCACTGGAACTGAGCGGGCGCCGCGACGCCGCCGTCAGGCGTACATGCACGGGACCTGCGCCGACATGGTGTGCAGGAAGCACATGAACCCGTTGTAGGGGCCTGCCGAACCCGAATCCGGCACGAAAATCGGCGCGTCGACCGGGTTCGCCTCCTCCAGGGGCAATCCCGGGTTCGCGCCCGCGGGCGCGGCCCCGATTCCGAGGGCGGCAGCCACGGCAAACGCGGCACAGATCTTCACGGCGAACCGGTTCATCAAACACTTTCCTTCGTTGACGCGCGTTCCAACTACGGCCGAAATACTAACGGCCCCAGAGCCATTCCAGTCAAAGCGCACAGTCGGCAGGCGTCGGGCAGCGGACGGAGCGCGGTTGCACGGTAACTCGCTCGCGCGCCGTCCGCAGCGGTTCGCAGGCAATCCGTGGCTACGTGAGCCCCAGGCAGAACTTGGCGAACCCGGTGGTCACCAGGCACGCCAACGGCGTGGGTAGCAAATGCAGCAACGGTGCGGGGAGAGTCGCGGCGAAGACCGGTGTCACCGGAACAAGCGTTCCGGGAACGGCTTCGGCGGACGCGGTAGCGGGTACGGCCGCGGCCGCGCCGATCACACCGGCCGCCACCGCACCGAAAAGTGTTCGCTGGACAGTTGGTTTCATGACCGTGGCGTTCCCGCGTTCCGCGAGGTCAAACGGCCGCAAGCGGACTCGCGCCGATCAGCCGCCGGTCGCGGCGCCAAGGCGACCGCGCCACAGCCGGGCCACGGCGTCGATGGCGAGCACACCGGCCACCGAGACGAGCAACGTGGCCAGCAGCCACCAAGGGCCCGCGTAGCGGGTGGCGGTGAACCCCGGGGCGTCACCGGCCGCCGCGAAATCGGTGGTGCGCACGCCTGCGCGCGCGCTCAGCGCCGCCGCGATCAGGGCGAGCACGAACAGATCCACTTCAACGAGCACCGCGACGATCCAGCGCCTCATCGGTCCACTCCGTCCGAACTGCGCTGGACGGCTTCGGTCAACGCCGTTCGCAGCGCCCTGTGGTCTCTGGCCCATGCCTGCACCAGGCCGCCGTCGGCCAGCCGCAGACCGATGCCGGTGCGGCGGCGGGGCACCCCGCTCAGCTCGCCGAGCGCCCTGGCCGACTCCCACTCCTCGTCGTCCCAGGAATCCTCGTCGCGCTCGGGAAGCACCTCCGCGATCGAGTCCAGCGGTAGCGACTCGGTGCCCGAACGCAGCGTCTCCTCGGTGAGCTCGACACTGACGTGCCGCTTGCCCGCGACCACCTGCAGGGCGACGAAACCCGCGATCAGCGCGGCACAGAACACCAGGGCGAACCAGTGCACGGCACCGCCCGTGGCGAATTCGAGGACGAGAACGGCCAGGCACAGGATCGGGCCGTAGGCCACCGCGCGCCAGCGGGCGCCCGGTTCGGCGAACAAGACGGCGGCAGCGGTCACGCCGAGCCCCCCGCGGCAGCGCGCGCCGACACGGCGAGAAGTGAGATCAGCGACTCAGGCCGGGCAGCAACAGCACGGCGACGGTCAACACGGCGAACAGGATCAACAGACTCAAGACGGCCAGATCCCGCCGAATGCTGTGCGGCTGCTGGATCACCACTCGCATCGATGCCTCCGATCCTCCGGAGCCATCTGCCGAGTTCCCGCACGTAATACACGACAACGCATGACAAACGACTACCGGTTCCCACGTCCACTGTGACAACCCTCACCATACATGCCGGACTGTCTCGGACAAATTGGAAACGTGTTGCATCAGCGCCCGCCGGGCTGGAAGTACGCGGTGGAATCGGGCCGGTGGGACAGATAGATGGCGCCCACCGCCAGCACCGCCTGCACGATGGACGCGCCGCCCGCGACGAGCGAAGCCGTCCCGGCCACCACGTCGATCGCCAGCAGCGCGCCGACGCCGATCACCACCACCCACGCGCCCAGCACCGTCAGCACGGTGCGCGCCCATGGCTTGCCTCGCCCGAATTGGTGCACGATCACCGACGCCAGCGCCGCGACGCCCAGTCCGATCAGCACCACGACGACGTAGACCAGCGACACCATCAATTCCGCGCTTGCCATGGTGACCTGTGGCTCCTGCACCCTGGCCTGCTCGAAGACCTCTTCGGCGAACGTGCGCCGCTGATCCAGCGCGGCGACGATCGAGGCGATCAACTGCACGACGCCGAATCCGATCACACCCCACCACAGCTGCCGCGCGGTACCGACGTCCTCCGGCATCGGAGGCCGGGCCGGGCCCGCGGCGAACGGTCCCGCCATGTTCGTCACGACAGCCAGTTCGCGGCCTCGGTCGCCCAGTAGGTGAGCACGATATCCGCGCCCGCGCGGCGGATACTCATCAGTGACTCGAGGACGGCGCCACGGCGGTCGATCCAGCCGCGCTCGGCGGCAGCGGTGATCATCGCGTATTCACCGGATATCTGATAGGCGGCGACCGGGACCGTCGTGCGATCGGCGACCTCGCGCAGGATGTCCAGATACGACATGGCCGGCTTCACCATGACGATGTCCGCACCCTCGGCCAGGTCCAATTCCAGTTCGCGGATCGCCTCGCGGCGATTGGCCGGGTCCTGCTGATAGGTGCGCCGGTCGCCTTCCAACGAAGAGCCGACGGCCTCCCGGAACGGGCCGTAGAACGCCGAGGCGTATTTCGCGGAGTAGGCCAGGATGCCGGTGTCGATGCGCCCGGCCGCGTCCAGGCCGCGCCGGATGGCGCCGACCTGGCCGTCCATCATGCCGCTGGTGCCGAGCAGGTCGGCGCCCGCCTCGGCCTGGGCCAGCGCCATCTCGACGTAGCGGTCCAGCGTCGCGTCGTTGTCGACCGCGCCGTCGGCGGCGAGCACGCCGCAGTGGCCGTGGTCGGTGAACTCGTCCAGGCAGGTGTCCGCCATGACCACGGTCGAGTCGCCCACCTCGTCGGCGAGCGCGCGCAGGCCGCGGTTGAGAATGCCGCGCGGGTCGCTGGCGGCGCTGCCGACGGCGTCCTTGTCCTCCGGGCGCGGCACGCCGAAGAGCATGATGCCGCCCACACCGGCCGTGACGGCCTCGACGGCCGTCTTGCGCAGCGAGTCCAGCGAGTGCTGCACCACGCCCGGCATGGAGCCGATCGGGCGCGGTTCCGCCAAGCCGTCGGCCACGAACATCGGTAGTACCAATTGTCGTGGTTCGAGTGTCGTTTCGGCCACGAGACGACGCAAAGCCGGGGTGCGGCGCAACCGCCGTGGGCGGTCCATTCCGGTCATGAATCGCACGATACGCCCGGCGCGATCGGCTGTCGCGAGCGCCCGTCGCCCGCTTACGACCCCCGGCCCGTTACGCGGCGATCGGGCATGTCATCCGACTGATAACGGTGTGTGAAATCACACCTCGCACCGCGCGCGGAGGCGCATACTCCGACTAGGGGCGAGACCCGCTGGGGGACAGCATGACCGATCCGCACATCGACATCTCGCTGGCCAGAGCCGCCGACTTCGAGTCGTGGGTGGCGGTACTGCTGTCGGACTGGTGGCCGGTACTGACCGACGGTCTGCCCCCGCCCGCGACCGCGCTGCGTACCTGGCGCGCCACCGACGCCACGGGGCAGAACTTCAGCGTGGAGTTCCTCGCCCGGCAATCGGCGGCGTCCGGAGTGATGCCCTGCGCGCACGTAGCCTTTCCCAGCCTCGGCATCCGTCCGGACGAGCACGAGTGGGTGCGCAGCCGGGGGACGCACCTGGTCGGCGGCACCGAGGACGCCACAGTGCAGCTGCGGTTCTCCGACACCACCCGCAGCGTCTTCCTGCGCTTGCGGAGCAGGCCGTGCCGGGTGCCGGAAGAGGCGGGCCGACTGCTGCGCCCCGGAGCGGAAATCAGTCTGCGGTTTCCCTGCACCACTTCGGGGCCGCTGGACGTGCGAGTGGCCCGCAACAGCGCCCGGCACTTGCTGGCCGAGCACAGCGCACGCCATGCCACCCCGGCCGACCCCATGCAGCTCGGTCCGCCGCAGCGGGTCGCCGACATCGGCTGGGCCTTCATCTTCCCGTGGTCGACCACATCCTGGTACCTCGACGGCTCCGTTCCCACGCTTCCGCCGGGCAGCCGCGGGCCGATCGTGGTCGTCAAGGACACCGGACACACCTGGCTGCTGGACAGCCTCCGCAACTACGACGCGCAGCTGGCCGCGTACGCGCGGGCAAACGGGTACCGCGCCCCGCTCCAACAGGCGCGATGATGGACAGCGTGGATTCCGCGGAGTCTCGCGAGGCGGGGTGCTGAGATGACCGAGCGACCGAGCGAGGTCGAACTGCTCGCCATGCAACGACGCGCCGAAGCGCTGTGGGACGCGGGCGACGCGGCGGGCGCCGAACACTGGCTGCGCCGGGCCGCCGCGGGTGGCAGCGCGCCCGCCATGGGAATGCTCGGCGCCCTGCTGGGGGCCGACGGCCGGATCGGCGAGGGGATCAGCTGGCTGGAGACCGCCGCCGCGCGCGGCAACGAGGCGGCGGGGATGCAGCTGGGCCTGCTGCACACCGAGCGCGGAAATCTGGACGAGGCCGAGCGCTGGCTGCGGCCCGCGGCCGAGCGCGGCTTGCCCGAAGCCCTCTGCAACATGGGCGTACTCGCGAATCGGCGCGGCCGCGACGAAGAGGCCGAGCAGTGGTACGAACGAGCGGTTGGTGCCGGAAACCCGACGGCCATGCGCAGCCTGGGCCTGCACCTGGCGCGTCGCGGCGAATTCGACCGTGCGATCGACCTGCTCACCGAGGCCGCGCGCCGCGGAAGAACCGACGCGATGGCGGTACTGGGCGCGCTGCACCTGGACCGTGGCGACCGAGCCGAGGGTGAGCGGTGGCTGCGCAAGGGCGCCGAAGCGGGTGACCCCGACTCGATGTTCCATCTCGCACTATTGCTGCGCGCGGCCAACACGCCTTACCTGGCAGGCGATTTCGCCGACCCCGAGGTGCTGCGAACCGCCGCCGCCATCGCGACCGGCCGCACACCGGCGCAGCGGGAAGCTCGGCGGTGGCTGGAACGCGCGGCCGCGCTGGGCCATCCGCAGTCGCTGCGGCTGTTGCACGATCTGTGAGCCGTCGGCCGAGTGAAAGCCCTTGTGGCCTGCGAACTTTGTCGGTGCCCCCGGGTAGAATCGAAGGTACGTTCGAGGGGGCTTCCGCCCCCGATCGCCACGGGAGGGATGCCAATGCGCACACCACAAACCGTTCTCATCGATCGCCCCTACGCCCCGCTGGAGAAGCGCAGGCTGCCCGCGGGCCGTCCGCGGGCGTGGTATGTCCTGCACAACCGGCGGCTGAAGGCGATGCGCCTGGCGATCGCGCTGCTCGACTCCGGCGTCTACCCCCCGAGTTACGCCACGAACAAGCGAATCAGGCACACCGCCGAGGTGATCGGCATCCGGCCTCCGTCCGACGCGACCTGCTCCATGGTCCGCACCTTGATGCGCAAGCGGTACTGAGCGCCGATCACTCGTTCCGGGCTCGCGGTCGCGAAGGCGGGTATCGCAGCGCGTCTTCGCGACCGCGCACGAACGAAAGGGCGACCATCTCGGTGTCCGGAAATCGCTCGGGCGCACAGTCGGTGAACGGCACGAGCCCACATCACGATGCAGGTCGTAACGCGCCGAACGATATCGACCACCTCACCGGCCACCCGGAAGCGAGACCGAGCATGCGCCTTGCGGCCCAGCATGTAAACACGGTCGCCAGCCGGAACCCGCCCTACGCGGCCACAACGGCGAGCTCTGGTCCGTAGCGACAGTCCCCACGCGCCCAGCGCACCTCAACTCCGTCTTCCGAGCGAAGCGAGACCGAGCATGCGCCGTTCGCGGCCCGGCTCGCGTTTGCGCGGCCGTCGCGTCCGCGACGAAGGAGCAAGCGGCGGACGGCAAGCGGCAACTCGCCGACCTG
>NZ_JBEXYF010000037.1:0-80784 GCF_040630775.1 Nocardia sp. NPDC005745 | reverse complement strand
TCCGAGACCAGGCGTGCTGCTCGTCAGCGGTATTGAGCCCGCGGATCGAGTGGAGGAAACGCCTGGTGGGTCGGGCCGACAAACTTTCCGGCACTCGCACAGACGGGCGTGGGCCTGAATGGCTCGGCCCTGACGCCGATCGAATCCGGACGGTGGGGGTTCAGGAGCGGTCATGTGGGCCGCTGAGGTGGGGGAGAACCTCGTCGCGAAGGCCGGCCAGGAGCTCTTGCCGTTAGTACTGCAACGGCACTCGATTCGAGTAAGGTGCCTGCGTCGTTTTGGTGTTGGTGCAGCGGAGTTGGAGTCGCTGCACGCGCGGGTTGGTCGTCGTTTCACGAGGTCGGAGGCGCGGGGGGCCGGGCTCGGTAGTATGTGACCGGGCTGGTGGCAGGGCTCGAACGGAAGAACGGATGGACGCTGGCCGGGCGCGCCGGTGAGGTGGCCCGGACGGGATGCAGCGGCTGTTGCGGCGGGCGGACTGGGACATCGACGGGTCGGCGACGACATCCGCGGCTATGTCGCCGAGCGGCTCGGTGACCGGGATGCGGTGCTGATCGCCGATGACACCGGGTTCCTGAAGAAGGGTGTTCGTTCGGCCGGAGTGCAACGCCAGTACTCCGGAACGGCCGGTCGCACGGAGAACTGCCCGATCGGGGTCTTCCTCGCCTACGCCTTCCGCCACGGTCATGCCCTGGTCGATAGGGAGTCGTATCTGCCGGAATCGTGGACCGATGACCGCGACCGCTGCCGAGCCGCCGGCATCCCCGACGAGGTCGAGTTCGCGACCGAGCCGCGGCTGGTGATGACCATGCTGGAACGCGCCCTGGCCGCGAAGACGTCGTTTCGGTGGTTCACCGCTGACGAAGCCTACGGTCAGGTCGAATACCTGCGATTCTGGCTCGAACGACACGACATCGCCTACCTGCTCGCCACCCGCCGCAACGACACCCTGGTCACGACCGGCATGCGCCAGGCCCGCGCCGACGAACTCATCGCCACGCTGCCGGCCAGGGCATGGCAGCGGATCTCCGCCGGTGCCGGCGCGCACGGGCCTTGTCCACGGTGTGAATACCGAATCGGGTCATCCCCACGCCGGTGATCCAGAAAGTCATCTCATCGAGACAGTCATCTTGCGTTCTCGTCATCGATTTACTGCGCGGTCCACCGCGGCACCCGTTTCTCGACGAAAGCCTCGAGGCCCTCTCCGTAGTCGCTGGTGGACTCGAGTGATCGCAGTTCGGTCTCTGCATACGACCAGCGTTCAGCAGAGTCAAAGTCACGTCCGGCCACGATTGTCCGCCGGCTGGCGCGAACGGCGAGTGGCGCGTTGGCGCAGATGGTTTCGGCCAGATCGACGGCGTCATCGACGGCGGTTCCCGATGTCACCAGGCGGTTGACCAACCCGAGGCCGAACAATCGCTCCGCGGGGATCGGGGCGCCCGTCAGTGCGAATTCAAGTGCCACTTTCTCGCCGACGAGTCTGGGAAGCTCGGCCAGCGCTCCGCCGACGGCGAGCAGTGATCGCTTGACTTCAGGGAGTGCCATGTTGACGCCAGAGCGGGCGACGATGAGATCTGCTGCCAGGGCGAGTTCCATGCCACCTGCGATGGCATCGCCGTCGAGTGCCGCGATGACCGGTTTGCTTCGTGACCGACGTACGAATCCGCCGAAACCGCCACGTTCTGTGACGAGTCGTTGGAGGCCGTAGGCCGCGACCTCCTTTAGGTCGGCACCCGCGCAGAATACCGGTGGTGACGCTGCCAGGACGCCAATCCACAAGTCGTCGTCGCCCTCCAGCTGGTCGATCGCGCGTTCAAGGCCGACAACGACCTGACGGTTGATGGCGTTGCGTGCCTCAGGGCGATCAATCGTCACCAAGAGTGTACGGCCACGTGTCCTGGTTCGGATCACTGAACGGTTCGATTCATCCGACATACTTGCGTCCTATGGGGTGACGTGCGATCACGAGCTTCTGAACTTGTGGGCAAAATGACCAGTCGCGATCGTTGGATAGGGAAGCTGCTTAGATTCGGCCATAGACTGTCCACCTACTCAGCACACCGGGTTCAGTGTCGCTTCGGGTTTGAGACTGACTCTATGGTTCCGGCGGCCGGCCCTGCGGTGTGCTCAGACCATCCGTGCACCGCCATCGAGAGCGATGGTGGTCGCGTTGAGGTACGGATTCCGAACGATATGGAGTGCCAGGTCTGCAAACTCTTGGGGCCTACCCATCCTCCGGGGATGAAGGGGGATCTCGTTCATCGTCGCACGCGTCGCGTCGGAGAACCCCGCAGCCATTGCGGTGTCGAATGGTCCCGGCGCGATCGACGTCACGCGGATACCGAGCGCAGCAAGATCTTTGGCTATCGGCAGCATCATGCCGATCACCGCCGCCTTGCTGGACGCGTAGGCGGCTTGACCGCGTTGACCCTGCCATGCGGCACCCGACGAGACGTTGATGATGACTCCGCGCTCACCGTTCTCGTCGGGCACGTTGTGCTGCATTATGTCGGCTGTCCGGCGACACACGTCGAAGAGTCCAAAGACGTTGATTTCGAAGGCTCTACGAAACTTGTCGAGGTCATGCATGCCGCGCCGTCCAAGGATCGTAGCGGCGGGTGCGATGCCGGCCGCATTAATGGTCAGATGCACGGTTCCAAACCGCTTCACCGCACTCTCCACAGCCGATTGAACCGAATCTGGTTCGCTCACATCGACTTTGGTTGCCAATGCGCGGTCGCCGAGTTCAGCTGCGACCCCACTTGGATCGTCGCGGTCGGCGAGAACGACGGATGCGCCCGCGTCGAGGAGAGCGCGGGCGGCAGCCAGGCCCAGGCCCGATGCCGCCCCGGTGACGAAAGCCACTGTGCTGCCCGAAATATTCATCATGTCTCCCTAATGTATTGACACACAGTACGCGGCACCCTTTTGTATGACTAAAAGCATTCCCACTCGCCCTTTTCCTGTTCACAGAAGAGGGGGCAGCAGTTCGAACAAATAGCCAGCCAACTCGTGCGGCGCGAGTTCCTTAAGGGCCACCTCGAGCGCGCGACGTCCGACGAAATGTGTTGGAGTACACTGGGTTTGCGTAGCCAGAACGGATTGGTCGGCATGTCTCTACCCGTGGATCTCGGTGGCCAAGACGCCGATGCCGTCACGCGGGGAATCGTTGGAGACGCGGTCGAACTCGCCTGAACACCCGTCGCCGCCGCTGCTACCTTGACGCCCGATCCGTTCGCGGAATTCGACACGTGGAATGTTTCGCCACATGTTGCTCACGAGAGAGGAAGCTGAGGATGAATACCAGGGCCGGCCCGGACTAATTGTCCGAATAGACGACGGGACCTCGTGCGGTAGTGCGGACCGGCATGATCAGATCTTTGACGGATGCGTGGCCAGCGGCGTGACCTTGATCGTCAAGTGCGGGAACAAGGGTAGGCCAGAGAGCAATTCGTGTAGTTCGTCGGTGGAGTCAACGTCAAAAATTGAGTAGCTCGCGTATTCGCCGACTACGCGCCACAACTCAGGTAATTTACCGGCGCGCTGTAGCTGCTGACCATAGGCCTTTTCGCGCGCGACGAGGTCCTCCCGGGTCGTTGGGTCAAGATCATGCGGGATGACCGCATCCATTCGTACGTGAAACAACATGAATGGTCTACTTTCTGCGGAAGATCGGACGCGAACGGGATCAAGGGCAAGCCGTACGACGTTTGCACAATACTAACTGATAAGGCAACATTGGACAAGCACGCGCGTCGCACCTACGAGGGCGGATGGTCCGCGTCGCCCACCGCAAAGGAGTGAACTATGAGCACGTCAGCGGCTGCCGGCCCAACTGCTCCCCTGGCTGGGATTCGGGTAATCAGTTTGGCCGAGCAGTATCCGGGTCCCTTCGCCACCCTCCTGCTGGGGGACCTCGGCGCAGACGTGATTCAGATCGAGCGTCCCCATGGCGGTGATCCGTCGCGTGCGTTCCCAGGGCTCTACCAGGCGCTCAACCGTGGAAAGCGCTCTGTGGCGTTGGATCTCAAGGATTCCGACGCACTGTCGGCGTGCCGGGCGCTGGTCGCGACCGCAGACGTGATGCTGGAGGGCTTCCGGCCCGGCGTGCTGGGCCGCCTCGGCCTCGGCCACGACGATCTGGCCCAGCTGAACCCGGCGCTGGTGTACGTGTCGGTCTCCGGCTTCGGGCAGAGCGGTCCACTACGGGACCTCCCAGCCCACGATCTGACCTTCCAAGCGCTCGCTGGCCTGCTCGACGCCGATGAGCCGCGCATTCCACACCTGGCACTGGCCGACCTCTTCGCCGGCATGTTCACCGCGTTTGCCGCGGTGACCGGGGTGCTCTCCGCCCGCAACACCGGCCACGGCGGCTACTACGACGTGGCCATGTTCGACACGCTGCTCACCGTCGCGGCAACCCGGCTGGTGCCCCGAGTCAACGCCTTGCCCGCCGACACCTTGGGCCTGGACCCTGGCTACGGGTTTTTCGCCGCAGCAGACGGCACGTGGGTGTCGCTGAGTATCGCCTTCGAAGATCATTTCTGGGCGGCGTTGTGCAGTGCACTGGATATGCCCGATGCCCAAGCGCTGTCCGGACCTCAACGCGTCGAGCAGCGCGACGCCCTCCAGTCCGCCATCGCGCAGCGGATCGCTGCCATGCCCGCCGATCACTGGGACGTTGCCTTGGCCGGTTCGGGTGTGCCCTACGGTCGGCTCAACGGAGTCGACGACATCTTGGCCGACCCGCACGTCGGGCTGCGCGAAATGTTTCAGTCGATCCGCACCCGCGACGGTGAGCAGCAGACCTTCGTGCGCCAACCGCTGCTCGTCGACGGCATCGCGCACGGTCCGAGTCGAGGCGTACCCCAGCTCGGTGAGCACACCGCCGAACTCCTCGCCGAGGTTGGGATCGACCCAGCGGTGGTCAACCGTTTGGTCGCGCCGCTGAGCGAACCGAAGCCCAGCCAGATATATTGACTGGACAGTATTACCGCTTCAGCTCATCGGAGGACGGACGTGGCCAGGGAACGCGCAACCGACACCGGAACTTTGGTGTCCGCCGCGGCAAAGACGTTCCAGGAGAAGGGTTACCGCAGCTCCACCATCGATGATATTGCCTTGGCCGCGGGGATTTCGCGACCGACGGTCTACAAGTACACCCGCACCAAGCAGCACCTCCTGGATCTGATGGTCGACGAGATGACCAAGAAATTGGAACAGGAGCTGCGCAGCACCCAATCCTCGGCCGACGGCCCCGTCGACCGCCTCCGCAAGACGATCGTGGCCCACATTCAGGCCTCGTCGGCTAACCGGTCGTTCTACGCCATCGTCTTCAGCGAAGAAACCGAACTCTCCGACGCCGCCCGAAAGACGTTCCGCCGTTGGGCACGTCAACAAACCAAGGACTTCCGAGTGCTGCTGGACGAGTGCCTGGCGGCGCAACCGACGAAGGGTCGCGCCAGGGTCGACACCCGCATCGCGGCCAACCTCCTCGAGTCCATGCTCGCCACGCTGTATCGCTGGTATGACCCGGCGGGAAGCACCTCTCCCGAACGCCTGGCCGAACAGATCTGGATCCTCGTCGGCAACGTCTTCGAATAGATCGTCCGGGGGAGCCTGGTCAGGCCTTTCCTTCCCGGTGGGAACGCCTGGCCACACGACGCCGGAACATTCGAGGCACGCACGACGGGTTCGGCGCCGACGGATGCCGAACCGGATCGCGAATTCCGTCCAACCTCGCAGCAGCCGTCACAGGAGCACCGGCTACCCGCAGCGCGCGCCGACGACAGTGGACTCCATGGGTTTCGGATGTCAGCGACACCATCGAGCTGTTCGGCACCTGCGGGCAGTGCCGGGGTTGAGCTAGACACATGGCGATCAGGAGGCGTGGGTCGCGAAGGCCACGGCTGGAGCACTCCGGCGACGTGGCGCCGCCGGTGCGATCGGCCAGCGTCGTGCAGGGCGACGGCAACTTGGTGATTGCTGTGGAGGTAGCTCGGGATCCTGTTCTGTGTGGTGGGCTGCTGGGGTGCCTGTGGGGTCACCATGCCGCTTCGAGGAGGGAGAGGACGTCATCTCGGGTGACGGGGCGTCGGCTCGCCGCGACCGCGGAATCGCCCATGATGCGTTCGGCTAGTGCCGGCAGCGCGTCGCGGTGACCTCCGGCCGCGGAGATGGTGTCGGTCACTCCGAGACGGGTGACCAGAGCGCGGACGGCGGCGATGGCGTGGCGTGCGGCCTCAGCGTCGTCCAGTTCTCGGGTGTCGCGGCCCAGGGCCTCGGCGATGCGGCGGAGCTGGGGGCGGGTCAGCGCCTCGTTGAACTCCATGACGTGCGGCAGCATGATGGCCGATGTCACACCGTGGGTCATGTCGAACTCGGTGGCCAGCTGGTGCCCGATGCCGTGGGACAAGCCCGTCCCGACGTTGGTCGCGGCGAAGATCGACAACCAGCTCCCCAGCAGGCAATTGGTTCGGGCCTGGGCGTCAAGGGGGTTCTCGGTGCTGTGCACAAGATTGGTCGACAGCAGCCGAAGCGCCTCGCCGCCGAGGGCGTCGGCGATCGGCATGCTTCGGGCCGACAGGATGCCCTCGATGGCGTGATCGAGGGCCCGGATTCCCGAGGCCGCCCACAGCCACGCGGGTGTGCGGGCTGCCACGCCGGGGTCCAGGACGACCGCGACAGGTGTCAAACCCGGTGCGGTGTAGGCACATTTGGCGTGAGTGGCCTCGTCGGTGACGCCGGCCAGGCCGGTGTGTTCGCCGGCGGACAAGGTGGTCGGCACCGCAAGGTGCGGGACGAGCGGACCAGGGATCTCGGGAACCTCGTACACGTCGGGATAGGTGAAGCGCACCCGGTACTGCTCAAAGCCTGCGGGCTCGACGATCCCCGCCGCCAGGCACATGGCGACGGCCTTGGCGCAGTCGATGGGAGTGCCGCCGCCGATGCTGATCACGCTGTCGGCGCCGACGTCGCGCGCCATCGCAGCTGCCCGCAGGACGGCGGCGCGCGGCACGTGCTGCGGGGTGTCGGAGTGCACACCCACCAGCGAGTCGCCGAACTGCTCGCGCAGTGACTGTTCGACCTCGGTTCCGGCCAGGGACCCCGACATGATGGCCAGGGGCCGTCGTCCTCCGTGGGCGCGCAAGATGTCGGCGACGCTGCCGAATGCACCGTCGCCGTAGGTGACGGTGTCGACGTTGGGGATGGTGAAGGTACGGGCCATGTCTCAGCCTTCGGTGTGAGGATCGACGATGTCGATGACGACGTTGCCGCCGCCGGTGCCGGATTCGACGGCCTGGTGGCCTAGGGCGGTGTCGCGAGGGGGGAAGCGTTGACCGATGCGCGAAGTGAGGTTCCGGTTCTCTCGTACAGCACCGCCTGCATCGTTGCGCTTCCTCTTCCTGCACTCGGCGCCGATGTGAACACGTGGTCACCCCGTGGACACGTACACGAAGGCGACGTAGGCGCAACAGACGGCAATGTTAACTTACCAGTTAGCATTAGGCAATGGTGTCAGCCCGACCGCCGCCTCCGTCAGCGGTGCGATGGAGCATCGAGACGGTGGGGACGCCCCGCACCCGCAGCCCGCTACCTTTTTCGTGGGTACCGAGATCGGGCCCACGGTCGCCAGGCTCGGGCAAGTCGAGCGGTTCATGACTGGGACTCCTGCGGCGGAACGAACGGTTGACACTAAGGTCTTCGCGATGTTAATTTGCTCACAACTGGCTGCGAGCACACACAGCCATGTGCTGACTGGGCTCCGGCACCAAAAGCGCTGTTAGTCGGCCATGTCGAGCCCGGTGATTAGGTGGAGAAACGCCAGTGCATTGGCTCAGCAAACTTTCCAGCACTCGCGCCGGGAGGTCAGAGCTAGAGTGGCTCGGCCCTGACGCCGATCGAATCCGGAAGGCATGGGGACCTGGAGCGGTCATGTGGGCCGCCGAAGTGGGTGAGGACATCATCGCAACGGCGGGGCACGAGCTTCCGTTGCTAGGCGGAAGTGTGTCGGTCGCTGACGGTCTGTACCGCGCGACGACGTCGACCACCCTGCGCATGTTGGCCATAGTCTCCGGCTGCGCGGAGCCAAAAGCGTCCGTCGTGAGCGCCGAAGCCGAGGAGGCGACGCGAGACATGGCGCGTCGCGGCTTGAAGCTCGGCGAATACATCCGCGCGATACGTTTTGGTCATGCGGTTCTGACGTCAGCGTTCTTCGACGCTATCTCCGCAGCGGGTACGGCAGCCCAAGACGCCAGTGAACTTCGTCGAGTAACGCTATTGCTGTTTACTTTGATCGACGAATTCATTGACGCAATGACTGCCGTATTTATCGATGAGCAAAGCACCTGGGGGGCAAGTAAATCCGCAGCTCAATTAGAACTGGTCAAGAAAATCGTTGGGGGAACACTCACGGATCTCAACGAAGCTGAACGACTACTCAGCTACCCGCTGAACGGCTCACATCTGGCAATTATTGCCTGGAGTGTGTCGCCAGGGGAGCGCACCGCTCACCGTCTACGGGCGGCCATCGAACCGGTCCTGCGATGCTGGGGCACCCCGCAAGCGTCACTCGTGGTACCCGTGGGATCGAACACGCTGTGGGCCTGGGGCACATTCGCATCCGGTGAACACCGCAAGGCTGGGGCGGTACTGCCAGAATTCGACGAAGCCCACATCGTAGTGGGACAGATCGGCGCCGGAGTGGACGGATTTCGCCGGTCTCACCTCGAAGCCCGTGCCGTGGAGCGATTGGTCCGCCACGGCTCCGGGCGGCCACACGCGTCCATGGCTCATCAAGACGTCGATCTCGACGTGCTTCTGCTGTCGGATCGAGAGGCTGCCCGCCAGTTCGTCGCTCGGTACCTCGGTCCTCTCGGGGCAGACGACCCCCGCATGGCGGAGCTGCGAACAACACTTCGCCACTACCTCGACATGGACCGCAGTCTGGCGAAAGTGGCTGCGGCAGAACATATTGCGCGCAACACGGTCACTTACCGTGTGCAGCAGGCCGTCACCCTCTGCGCCCACACCGCTGATACCCCCACCGTCAAACTGCGCGCGGCACTTGCGGTGGCCGATTGGCTGCTCGAATCACCGACTGTAACCCGTTAGTAAAACTCTAACTACGTTTGCCCGTCACTTTTTCGGAAGCTGACCCGTTCTGAGGGCGTGGGCGCTGAAGATGGCCCCGGCGAACCCGGCGTCGCCACCGAAGGTCGCCTCGCCGAACCCGGCGGTGCGGCCGAAGGTCGCTTCACCGAACGTGGCGGTGCCGCTGAAGGTGACATTGTCGAACCGGGAGGTGCCGGAGAACGTGCAGCCCCGGAAGTCGACGTCTTCCAGATTGGCGGTACGGAAGTCGAAGTCGCTTGTTGACCACCTGACCCCGGCCGAATACGAAGCTGCCTACTACGCTCAACAACCACCACGCCGACCGGCGCTGGTCTGAAACCGAAGCCGGTCTCCTACCCGTGACGGTTCAGCTTGCCAGTGTCGTGACGCGAATCGTCCCGCCTCCAAGACGAAAATCTGCCCGACCTCAATTGATTCGGGACTCCGCCCCGTTACAAGCCTCCAGGACGAGCACTCAGAGCGTCAAGATCAAAGAGCTACCCACCTTGTACACATTTTCGGAAAAATGCACCCACACTGGGCACCGTTTCATACCTCAACAGCCGAAAAGGTGCCCACGCTGGGTGACTTTTGTCGGCTGCTGCGGATGACACCGCCACGCAGGCCTCAACGGCACCTGTGAGCCGCCGAAGCGGCAGGGGAGCGATACTGCCGATACAACCCTGTTCGGGTCAGGCTCTCCCACCATCGTCGCTGAGCCATCCACCAGCTCCCACCCGCCACCCCGGCCCGCAGGGCCATGGCCGCCGCAGATGCCTTCGCGGACAGCCGCCTGGAAAAACACCCCCGCTGCTTCCTGAACCCGGCGACGAAGCGCTTCGGTTGAGAGGACGTTCCGAGCTCCGGAAGAACCCCACTCCCGACCGATCGAACCGCCCACCCGTGCCAGCGCCTCCACTTTCGACCGACTAACTACGCAAATTTGCGGATCTGCGGTGTCCGGACCGACTCAGGGGACCTAAATGAACGCATCCTCTGCAAATTTGCAGAGGATGCATGACAAAATGTGTCCGGAGGGGGACTCGGACACCCGAATTGTCCCATTTCTGCACACTTTTCGTGTACATGCCGTCACCATACACGTTCTCCGTGTCCAGGCGGTTGTTGGATACCTGCCCATGGCAGGAATGTGCAGCTATGCGGATCGATGAAGTGCTTTGTGCTGCAACGCTGTTGGGCCGAGTGGGCAATCGCTGCATTGGTACGACCACCGCAGGAACCAAGAACCTGACCCGAAGTGCATATACACGACCGAATGCCGCTGCTGTAGCTAATTCTACAGCTGTTTGGAGTCGAATCATGCTGCCCTGACACCGTTTCAGCATTGCTACATTCCGGTACGTTGTCAATGGTTCAAGGTCATCCAGCCAAATTGCCTTTGACTAGTTCGCGAATGTTCAGCAATTCGATGAGACAAGTCCGAGGATGTTTCGTCCTGAACTGGCGAGGGTCCTCCGAAAAGCAGCGTGCCCGCAGACTGGTGTGCGGCTTCTCTGATTCGTTGCGCCTTCAGCGCGATGTGGGGGCCAACTTCCTTCGGGAAGCTGGTATAGCCGGTGCGGATGGCAAGGACCTGACACGCACGTTCGTGTTGCCCTCGTAGGCCGGCATCGCGGCGGGACGCGGGCGCAGTGAAGCCTCGGCGTGATGGGGACACTGGTTGACGAGAACGCGTCGAACCCAACCGTCGCCCGCCCGGGTCCGGCGGCACTGTGCGAGCGGACGTGCGCTGACGGTGAGCGACTCCGAGGTAGGCGAGGGTTCAGGCGAGCGGTCATCCCGACCGGTCGCCGTCGACCGCTGAACCCGGCTCAGGATGCCTTGCGGTGCTCGTCGTTCTCGTGCTGAGCGATCACGGCCAGCAGTTCGCGCACCCACGCCGGCCGCTGCTCGCCGGTTCCGGCCGTGGCGATGTCGCGTTCGATCAGTGAGCGGATGTAGGCCGACTGCGACATGCCGAGGTTCGCGGCGCGGCGCTTGCACGCCTGATCGAGGTCACGGGTCAGCTTCACCGATCGGGGGATGAGGACTGGTTCGGTGCCCGGGCCGGTCTCGATCGGCGGGGTGAGGGGTTCATCGGTGAACTCGAGGCGCTCGGTCATCGCCGCTACTTCGGCGGGGCTCATGTTCAAGAACGGATCAGTCATTGCGGGTGGCCTCCCACTTCTCGAAGTCCGCGGCCTGATCGGCGGTCAGGTATGCGGCGCTGTACACCTCGATGTCGCGACCGAGACGGCGGGCGAAGACCGACAACGGTGTGCCGTCGTCAGCGCGGCCCCAGATCACCAGGGACCTCAGCCCGGTTGCCGGGTCAGCGGCCGTCCGTAGCCAGACCGGCCGATTGCCCTTCATCCACGCATCCACGAAGTCGAAGACGTCGTCGGGATCGACGCCTGTTCGCGCCAGCACCTGGGCGAGTGCCCAGTACCACTCGATCGCCACACTGATAGACTACCCCAAGGACTACCCGTCAGGAAGGTCGGAGAACCGGCACGTCATCACAAACCAAAACACATGCACCGGGGTACGGATTTTGATTTTCGATCGGATTCGCCGGCGCTCCGCGGCCACGGGGCCGACATCGAGGACCGGGCTCGCGGCGGCTACCAGCGCGCCTCGCCGGAAGTGGTGCGGTCATCGGTCCTGGTGACAGCATCGGGCGGACGCCGGCGGCGTGGAGGCTCGGTTGCCATTGAGTGGATGGCCGCGGGACGCAACGCGGGGTGATCGCCGCGGCCGTCGCGCTGCTCATCCGCGGGCGGCGGGTGTGCGGGTGATGTCTTCGCCAACCGCGGTGGCGGTGCGTCGCGGGCGCCCGATGAACAGACAGATCACGGCCACGACCAGCGAGCATCCGATGAACCACCCGATGGCCATGGTGAACGACGACAGCGTGGGGGAGGTGGTTCCCGGGACGGTGGACAGCGACAGCATCACCGACACGATCGCCACCCCGACCGCCGAGAACGCCTGCCGGGCGGTGGACAGCACGCCGGTGGTGACGCTGGTGACTTCCTCTGGCACGGATTCGATGACGATCTTCGGGTAGCCGGTGTAGGCGAAGGCAGTGGCGACCGCGCCGACCATGACCACCGCGATCATGACGGGGAAGGACCGGTGTCCCAGCAGGATCATCACATTGGCGAGTGCGAACAGCGCCGCCCCGGCGAGGAACGCGGTCCGACCGCCCCATCGCCCGGCCACCAGTCCGGCTACGGGAGAGGCCGCGAATCCGACGATCGCGCCGAGCCCGGCAACCAGACCGGTAACCGTAGCCGACATGCCGAGCCCGACGGGCAGTGACGTCGGGGATTGCAGGATCATCGGGGTGACGATCTGCACGGCGCCTGCCGGGCCCAGTGCGAGCACCGACAGCGCGATCAGGTTGAGCGCCATCTGCCGGTCGGCCAGGACGCGCAGGTCGACCAGCGGGTCTCCCCGGCGCAGCTCCCAGAGGGCCCACCCTGCCAAAATCGTGAGGCCGGTGCCGATGAAAGAGAGGGCGCCAAGACTGGACCAGCCCCATCGCGGCCCCTGGGTCATGCCGTAGAGGAGCGCGGTCAGACCCGGAGTAGAGTAGCGCGGCGCCCAGGTAGTCGAAGCGGTGCAGCTGTCCGGAGGCCGGGGAAGGCGGTAGTCCGGCCGTCGCGACGGCCGACGCCACCACGGCCAGTACCGCGGCGAAGACGAAGATCATGTGCCAGTCGGTGATATCGAGCAGCACGCCCGCGATCAGCGAGCCGCCGGACCCGGCGAGCAACGCGGCGCCGCTGATGAATCCGACTGCGAGCGATACCTTGCCGGGCGGCAGGGCCTCGCGCGCGAGGCCGTAGCACAGCGGCAGGATCGCGCCCGCCACGCCCTGGATGCCACGGCCGGCGATAATCGCGGCCATCGAGTGCCCGGCGACGCTGACCAGCGACCCGGCGGCGGATAGCAGCATGACGGCGATGAGGACCTTCTTGCGGCCGTGCAGGTCGCCGAGGCGGCCGCCGACCAGGGCCGCGGTGGCCGCGACGAGCATGTAGGCGGTCACCGCCCAGCCGGTGGTGGAGGCAGGCGCGCCGAAGATCTGGCCGAACCGCGGCAGCGCGATGAAGAGCGAACCGGTTCTTCACCCGGCACCTGAGGTGAGGCCGGGCCGTCAGGCCGGCAGCAGACGATTGGAACTGTCGGCCCGACACCACTCGTCGAGGACAGGTCCCGACCCTCCTCGATGGCGGTTGTTGGCAGATGCACAAACGCCCCGACCGCGGCGGTACCGGCCATCGGTGGTGCCGACCGGTCGGGGCGGCGCTTCTCAGGATTGACGTCGTGAACGCACCGCCGGGTTGGTGTCCATATGTTCAACGGTCGGCGACCACCCTTCGGATACCGTCGGGACCCAAAAGGATGCACGTCTGCAAATTTGCGGAAGATGCATGACAAAAAGTGTCCGGAGGGCGTACCGCTCACGCTCTGTCTGCTGCTCGAAGGCCGGGTCCGATCGGGTCGATGAGGCGCACCGATTGTGCATCTGCACTTGCAGGCAGAGTTGTCAGGGAAGAAACCGCCCGGATGGATCTGTTCTCGGACCAGGACGTGACGCTCTTCTTCGACCGCGTGCAGGAACGAAGCCGGCCATTCGAAATCCCGCCCATTGCAGACCTCAGGTCTGAAAATAGGTGCGGCTGTAGACCGTCGAATAGTAGCGGAGTTGTTAGTGCCGATCATGTCGACACGACACGCACTTGCGGCGCAAACTGAGTGGAGCCAGGACAGGGCTATCGGCAATCCTTCCGCCAGCAGTGACACTGGACCGGAGCAAGCGAAGGCAAATCGGACGAACCTTCTCGGGTGACGGGCACGAGTCGAATCAGCATCCGCGTGCGCGCACGATCGCGTACCGCCGCAGACCCGGTGCCACTGTCGGCCGCGAAATCTATGAACCTGGTGAGGCTCGAGTTCGGAAGCCATCTTTCCCCATCGCACCCGCCGGTCGGAAGTCTGGTCGCGCATTGCCATGCAGGCATTTTGATACCGATGCTCTGACGACAGTCGGCGCCCGAACCCTACAGAGGGACGTGCGCTGGTGCTATCGGGCCGGTTCCCACAACAAGGAGGTCATCGATGACCAGTTTGGATATCGGACCCGGAGCGTTGTCCGAGCCCGGCGTGCAGGGCGGGCCGAGTTTCATTCTCAGCCGGGCTGAGTGGATCAAGATCCAGGTTTTCGTCAAGGACGCGCTCGTCCTTCCGACGACGCAGTCCGAGTTCCGGAACTCCTTGGGCCCGGGTGCGCCCAGTGACCTGTCCGACTTCACCAAGCTGATCAATGTGTACCGGCTGATCAATGATGACGGCAAGAATTGGCGTGACTCGATCTATCCCAAGACGATCAGCGTGGCCAGCAACATCCTTCAGTACGGCAGGGACAAGGTTCCGGTCTACTACCCGCCCATCAAGGACCTGGCGCAACGGCTGACGGACAATCCGAACGATCAGCAGGCGAAAAACGACTTGAAGTCGATTCTCAAGACGTTGCGGAGTGAGGCCGACAAGCAGGTGCAGTGGGCGCGCTTGGTCTCGAGCACGACTTTCCAGTTCGCGTATGACATCGAGACCGATAAATCTACGTTGGCGGGGACGGACGGCAATGGTGGCCTGGTCGCGTACTACGACAAGAAATACGGTCAAGCCAGCCAGGACGTCGCCGACGTCACGAAGGAGATCGCCGATGAGAAGACTGTCCTGAAGGCGGCGAACGACGAGTACAACCACGATGTGGTGGTGGCTTCGACAACGCCGGCCTACGGGTGGCTGGGATTGCCCGGGTTCATTGCCGGAGCGGTCGTGGCCGGTGAATACGGCGCTCGTGCTGTCGAGGCCTTGAAGCGAGTGAATGCCGCTAAGGCGCAGATCAACAAGTTGGAAGCCAAGTTGGCCGCCGACGCGAATCTGATGAATGCCGCGCGATCCGCGAAGCAGAGCTCCTCGATGATCACGCAGGACATCACAACAGTCCTTCCCGTGCTTCAGAAGGTCGAAGGTGTCTGGGGTGCGTTGTTCGACGACCTCGGGTACATCCTCGACTTGATCGACAACAACATCGCGCAGGCCCCCCCGATCATCATGGACCTGGGCGTCGACGCGGCCATCGCCAAGTGGGCCTCGGTGGCCGAGGAGGCCGACAACTTTCTCAGGAACGCTCACGTCAGCGAACAGCCCGACGGTTTCGAGCAGTGGACCGTTGAGGGATGGCGGCTGGCGACGCTCATCACGCCGAACCGCGTCCTCACAGGCGTGCTCCGGTGACTGTCACTGCATCCACCTGAAGGAGACTCTCCGATGACCGAGTTGAATATCGGCCCCCGGGAACTGGCAGAACCGGGCGAGCAAGGCGGGCCGGCGTTTACGCTGAGCCGGGCCGAGTGGGTCAGAATCCAGGCCTACGTTCAGGAGGCCCTCGTCCTGCCGACAACCGAGACCCAGTTCCGGAACAACTTGGGCTCGGGCGCGCCCAGCGACCTGTCGGACTTCACCAAGTTGATCGACGCCTACCAGGAGATCAACAAGCACGTCACGACCTGGCGCGAGACGATCTATCCCGCCACGATCAGCCTGGCCAGCGACATCAACGATTACGGTTCGAACAAAGCGCCCATCTATTACCCGCCCATCAAGGACCTGGCGCAGAGACTGACGGACAACCCGAACGACCAGCAGGCGAAAGACAAGCTCAAAGCGATTCTGGACGTGTTGAAGAAAGACGCCGACACGCGGGTACAGAAGGCGACCGCAGTCACCGCACAAATCCATCAGTTCGCGAAGGACACCGAGACGGACAAGACGACGATGGTGGGAACCGGCGCTGACGGTGGCCTCGTCGCCTACTACACCAACAAGTACGGTGAAGCCAGTAAGGACGTCGCCGAGATCACCAAGCAGATCGCCGACGCGAAGGCTGTGCTGAAGGCCGCGAACGACGAGTACAACCACGATGTCGTGGTGGCCGCGACAACGCCGACCTACGCGTGGCTGGGACTGCCCGGCTTCATCGCCGCGTCAGTCGTGGCCGGCGTCTACGGCAGTCGCGCCATCGAAGCCCTCCACAAGATCGACGCGGCCAAGGCGCTGATCAATTCGCTGGAATCCAAGTACGCCGCCTACGCGAACCTGATGCACGCCGTCGAATCCGCCAAGGACAGCTCCACGACGATCGGGCAGGACCTCACCGCGGTGCTCCCGGTGATCCAGAAGATCGAGGGCGTCTGGGGGGCCATCTCGAGCGATCTCGAGACGATCCGGACGATGATCGACAAGAACATCGAGCAGGTCCCCCCGATCATCATGGACCTGGGCGTCGACGCGGCCATCCGAAAGTGGGCCGCAGTGGCCAGTGAGGCCGACAGCTTCCGCATGAATGCCTACGTCACCGAACAGCAGCGCACCAGTTTGGACCAGTGGACAGTGGAGGCATGGCGGCTGGATACCCTCCTCACCCCCAACTGCGTCCTCGCGGGCGTGTAGGACCGCGCCATGAATATCGTTGCGGCGCAATCCTATGATTGGCGAACGCTCTACGGTGACATCGAACAGCAGGGCAACGTGCCCTGCTGTTCGGCCACCGTGATCGACGCCACCTCCGCGGTATTCCGGGCCATGTACCTCGACCTGGGCGAGGTACAGACCGCGTTGCGCAACTCGGGTTTCGGTCCTGTGCTGGTGACGCTGGTAGCCGACGTCGTGAACGTGCCCGCTGGGATCTCATGGCAACTGAAGCAAACTGTTCTGTGGATCCAGGCGCGGCGTATGCAAAGCGACGAGCTGTTCACGGTGACACTCGACTACCAAAACGACCACGGTGCCCGATTCGCGCTTTTCTGCGACGAGCTGGCAGGCAGCGTGCAGGGGCAGGCCGTAGTCACCTCTCAGCAGACCATCGCTCTACCCGCCATCGACGCACCACCGCCGTCCGGCGGCATGCTGATCAAGTATGCCGAGGGCAGTGGCCCGGTCCAAAGCCCTCTGGACCGGGCCCACGGGGTCGCGGCCCTGTCCGCCCCGGACTACTTCCAACAGGCACTGCGCACCGAGTTCCTGTTCGCCTCACTGCTTTACGACACCCATCCGGATCTGGCGCTGCGCCAGCTGACATGGCTGAAGAACTGGTCGGGTTACAACGTCGAGCTGCTGGGCGTGCTCCTGCGCAGTTCCTCGCTGCTGACGCTGCTGACCGCGCAGATGAACGCCGAAGCCGATGGCACTGTCTTCGTCCCGTACCTGAGTCGGCAGGTCTACACCGAGCTCGCGCAGGCCTTCGTCGCCGAAGCCAAACAGTACGAGGCCGACTACCAAGCCCTCAGCACCCAGACCGTCGTCACCGACAACTTCATCCAGCTCGCCAAGGCGCTACTGACGAACAAGACCTACGAGACGCAGTACACCACTCAGCTACTGGCCCAGGCGAAAAACAACTTCGACAACGCCAGCGCCGCGGTCGCCGCCGCACAGCAAAGGCTGACGACAGCACAGGACACTGCCGAGGAGATCCAGATCGACTTCGAGGAAATCGGCGTACCCGAATGGAAGAATCAACAGATCCTCGAGGCGATCATCGACCTCAGCACCGCGGTCATCACCTTCGGCGTCGGGATCGGCGCCATGTTCGTCGGTGACCCCGCCGCAGGCGCCGCCGCCGCGGGCAGCGCGATCGAGGGGGCGCAGGCGGTGGAAGCCGCCGCCCAGGCCGGCAGTGACATCGCGAACCTGGCCGCGAGCCTCAAAGACTGCATGGACCAGCTGAAAAAGATCGCGGAGGCACTGAAAAAGGTCTACGACCTGTCGAAGGAGATCGTCGACGCCGTCGAGGACTTCCGCAGCGCCGAGGAATACGCCGCCAAGCTACGGGACATGAACCTCGACACCGGCGGAGCGGACCTCACCGCGACCTACCAGTGGCGGATCTACCAGCAAAACACCGACGCCATGCTCGCCGACCCGGTCCAGAAAGGCATCCGCTACGCACGCGAACTCAAACTCGCCGTCGACGCCGTCGCCATCCACGGGCAGGAATTGGCCGCCGCCCAAGCGGCCGCGGTCGCGGCCGGCCAGCAGTACGCCGCGGTCAGCCTGCAAAAACAGTTGGCCGAACAGGAACAGCAGCAACTGCAGCAGTACCTGGACTCCCTGGTCCACGGCGAGGCTCCCCTGGCAGCGCTGATGCAGCAACTTTACCTGCGCTACCTCGACACCAAGAGCTCCCTGTTCACCGCTCTGCAGGGCTACCGCGCGTCCTACTTCTACTGGGCCCTCGCCCCATCAGTAGTGCGCCCGCGCATCCTCGACAACATCGGCGAACTCGATGCCGGACTGACGAACCTGACAAGCACCACCATGGACTCCGCGACGGCGCTGGAACACTTCTCACCGCCGCCGCAGATCCTCGCCGACAAGAGATACACCATCAACAGCACAAACGCCCCCGACGTCCTCGCTCAATTCAAGAAAACAGGGACCGCCCGCTTCGAGGTACCACTGGACACCGACGAGTTCGCCGGTTTCGGCCGAGTGCGGATCACCCGCGTCCGGATATGGGTGGACAAAGCTGCACCGCGAAACGGCAGCTCGATCAACCTGACCATCAGCAACCAAGGCAACTACCTCGATCGCTATCGAGGTAGAACCTATCAGTTCACTTCCAAGCCTTTAGCTCTCGACTTCGAGTACCGGGTCACCGCCAAGAAGAACGGACCACCCGACTGGAGCTTCGACGACGGCACCTACGGTTACGTCGAAGTCGACGGCGCCCTCGACCAGGAGGTGAGCTACGCCTACTTCGAACCGACACCCTTCGCCGGATGGAACATCACAGTCGACCCGTCGACGACCGACTTGTCGAACGCGACTTCGATCACCATGCAGTTCTCCGGCTCGATAATCCACGACGCATGACAGACCGCCGCCGAGCACGCCGGCGTCGATGCCGGTCTTGCCGCTGGCAGCAGTTCCGGGGCGCACGCGGCGGACACTATGCGCGCAGGCCCGCTCCGAACTCCGCGCCGACTGCGGCTTGCTGAGCTTCCTCCCGGCCCGCCGCCGCAAGAAGCCCGGGCCGGACACACGAGCAGATGCCCGCGGATTTCGAGACGCTGGCGCTGACCATGCCGGAGAAAGCGGCTGAAATCGTCTGACGCGGAGTCGAACACGGCAAGTCTCGGATCCTGGTCGGTCCCGACGCCTACCTGTGCGATGCCCTGGCGCGGGTGAGACCCACCCACTACTACCGTGTGGTCACGCTGTTGGAGCGCCGCTTGCGCGCCCGCGACGCGAAAGGGGCGCGGGCATGAGCGAACACTTCGACGTCCTGTTCGTCGGCGTCGGTCTCTCTGGAGGCGCGCGACACCCTCGGATCGCGTAGGTGCGGTGCGGGAAGGCCGCCCGCTGGTGGTGAGCACAGGCGCCTGTCACTACAGGCGGGCGAGAGGGTGGGGCTCGCCGGTGAGCGCGACCAGCACCTCGGCCACGGTGGCCAGTCGCCGAGGATCGTACCGATGGTGAATTTCGATACCGTCGACGCGTGCGTGTCCGCGCTTGAACAGGGTCGCAGCCGAGCGGCCGAATCGGTTTTGACGAACTCCTCTGTGGTGTGGCCGATCCAATCCATGTTCACCTGTAGTTCTTCAGCCCAGGGGAGTTCATCACGGAACCGGCGGACGAGGTACTGGTAGCGCGCAAGAGCGACCGGTGTGCCGTCGTGGTACCGCAACACCCGCTCGGTGACATTCCGGCCACCGCGGTTTCTCACATGATCGAGCAGGCGGCTCATCAGGGTGGGGGAGATGGGTTGCCACCGGATCGCCCCACCTCGTTCGTGAAGTCTTACAAGGCAGTCGTCGCGTTCGAGGTCCTCGATGTCCAGCGCGAGGACGGAGCTTCTCCGGCAGGCTGTTTCGATGTGTAGCCGGAGGATGAGTGCGTCGAGTTCGGGGTCATCGCCGGTGGTCGAGGCCACGCGGCCGAGGTCTGCGATCTGGTCGAGACTCAATGCACGGGCCTTGCCGGACGCCTGCGATGTCTTGCGAGCTTCGACGGCCGGGTTCGCATCCGGCTGGATCAGGCCGTCGGTCTCTGCGTTCTGGTAGAGGAAGCGTAGTGCGGAGATGAAGTTGGCTTCCGCCCCGTGACCGCCTCTACTGTTGGCTCGCCTGGCAGCTCGGCGTCGATGCTGGACCGAACCAGGCGCACCGGCCAGCCTCGACGCGCTCGACGCCGCGCTGACCGCCGCCGGGTACACCCGCACCGGCGAGTGGCGGCGCAAGACCACCAGCTCCGGGGCGGTGCGGTACTTCACCGTCGCCACGATCCGAATCGAGGACATCTGACCGACACCTGAACCCAGTGCAGAGGGCAGCCCCGGAACACCCAAGGTTCCGGGGCTGCCCTCTGTTCTGGGCTAGCTCACGGCTGCGATGAGCTGACCAGCTCGGGTCACAGGTGACGGTCGACGTCCATGCTCTGGTGCAGAATGCGCACCACATCGATGATGCCGTCGCGGGTGAGGCGGTAGTACAGAGTGTTAGGACGCCCTTTCGTAGCGAACTCGCAACCTGGCAAGCGCTCTACAACGCATCTGACCGCCCATACCAACGGCAGCGTCTACTCCGCCTGCGGCCGGTCGGTGAGAGCGGGCTGTCGTGAACAAGATCTAGCCGCCGATCTTGCCCGGGGGCGGCCCGCTTGCCGCTCCTGCACCGACCAACTTCCGGAACGATCGTCCGCTGACCACGTTGTATCAGCCTCCGTCTCGGCATGAGCCGCAGTGGCTGTGCAGTGTTCGCCGTGTGGACGCCAGAGGCAGAGTGATCGACAGGGCACTCCTTCCCGCTCTTGGTTGGCGCCCCGGCATGCGGCTCGGGTGCAGACTGGAGGGTGACGCCGTTGTCGTCAGTAGCTACGGAGATCCCCGACTATGGGTCACGGCCGCTGGTGACCTCCGACTTCCAGCCGTATTCCGGCGCGAGACCGGGATCCACACCTTCGACCGGATCCTTCTCGCGGCAGACCTCACCGAAGGCCTCCTCTCCTTGTTCGGCCCTGCCTCCGTCGATGCGATGATCACGCGGCAACTGCAAACAGCTCCTCGCTCGGGAGGGGGCCGATGACATCGTCAGCCTCGAGCGCCGAAGTGCAGACCGCCCAATTGCTCCTCGAGCGATTAGGAGTAAGCCTCGAAGACCTCTGAGATGGGTTGAGCGGAATTTCGGTCACGCTGTCGCCAAGGCTTATGCGGGACACGCCGACAACCACAGTGACGGCGCCACGTCCATCTATACCCGCGCGACCCGTGAAGAGGTGGCCTACGCCCTCTCGGTCTTGACCGGAGAACCGCACCCTGTGGCCACCCAGGTCCCGACTGCGTACACAGAGGAACTTCCAAGGTGAATAACACTGCACGTGACACGGATCCGAGTACCTGCTCAGCGCCCCAACCGGCCTGGAAAGGCAATACAGGCCATGGCTGCTGCGCCGGCGCATGCGTCGCGCTGAGGCTCTGGATCCGGATGAGCTTGCTAGGAGATCCCCGTCCATGACCTGAAGGTCACGGGCATCATCGGAGAACCGCCGGAGCGTACCTCATGGCCTCGGGCCATGAGGTACGCCCCCGCGTTCCGTCGCCTGCCCTTCGCTACTGGCCAAAGGCGGGGTTGAGCTCTGCCATATCGAAATAGTCGCGCCATTCAATGATGAGGCCGTCGTTGACCTCGAAGACGCCCATGACCCTGATCAGGGTCACGCGTTCCCCTGATTGCAGGGTGTCGACGCGCTCGTTCATGACCACGTTGCCGGAGGCGACCTGGTACTTGACGTCCCAGTGGATTCGGTCGAACTGCTTGAAGGAGTCCACGCAGACGTCGCGGATGGCAGCGCGGCCGAGGATGGGCTCCATGGGGATGTTGTGGTAGCGGGCGTCTTCGGCGAAGTGCTTGCTGATGGCGTCAGGATGGCGGCTGGGGTCGTTCCAGCTGTCGGCGAGGGAACGTACGACTTCGTCGGGACTCATCATCATGTGGCTCGCTTTCATGGTAAGGGTGATCGGGTCTCCGAACCGGAGAACGTTTGGTTGAGCGCGCTGGGGATCGAAGACAAACGCACCGGGACGCGATCTTCACCCCGTGGTCGGTTGGCGCCTCTGACCCGGCCTTCTCCTCACGCCGATGGAACGCGCGGAAGACACGATGACCTGGTCATGCGGGGCGCGTACCGCGTCCGGTGCGAGCTCCACGATACAGGAAATTGAACTGAGTGCAAATATATACGGCGTGCAGTTCTGTATGATCGATCTGGGAGGATGAGCCATGAGCCTGCGTGAACGGAAGAAGCTGGCAGCCTGGCGTGCCATCCGGAACGCCGCACTGCGGCTTTTCGAGGAGCGCGGGTTCGAAGCCGTCAGCGTCGAGGAGATCGCCGCCGCCGCGGACGTCTCCCGCAGCACCTTCTTCAATTACTTCGCCAGCAAGGAAGCCGTCGTCTTCGACCAGGACCCCGAGCAGCGGGAGCAGTGGCGCGCGATCATGGCCGCCCGGCCAGACGACGAGCCCTTGTGGGACTCGCTGACGGCGATCCTGGTCGGATTCAACGAACTCCTCAGCGACCGCGTCCCGCTGCAACGGCGACTGAAGGACCGCTCCCCCGCCCTTGCGCAGTCGAGTTGGGACGTTGTGGGTGAGCAGTTCCTCACCGACGTGCGCGAATGGACGGCGTCGCGCACCTCCGAAGGCGACACCATGACTGTGACTCTTCAGCTCAACCTGGCATTCGCCGCGCAGAGCACCGCTTACGAGACGTGGGGTGCGGACGAGCCCTTCGACGACTACATACGACGGTTGAAGTACTGCCTGCACGCGGCGGCCCCACGGGACCGCCAGAGCCGACATCCGGCTCCTGACCCTCCGGCCGGGACAGGACAGCCCCTGGGCGACCCGCGCTGATGGCGCATTCGCTGCGAGATGGGTGTTCTTCATTGTGTGAGATCCGGCGGCGAGCTTGCGGTAGCCGGGGCGGATCTCGTCGCAAGCGCGGCCGACTCCGGGATTCGCTGCGGCGCGTTCGATGGCGTGCTGGAGTTCGCGAACGTACTCCTCGGCCTGGTCGGCGTCCCAGCGTCGGCAGGACTGCTTCGTTCGTTGCCCCAAAACAATGGGGGCCGCCAGGACCGGTATTCGACTGGGATCAGGGCCTCAGCCAGAAGCCCGCCAATGTCGAGCCGCAGGATTGGCCACCGACCGTGGCAGTGCCGACGGCACCCGCCTCGTAAGTGTCGAGAATCGTTCTTGGGCTCAAGTGATCACTGCATCACCGCGTGGATGATCATGTCGGCGTGGAGGTTTGGGTGCGGGAGTACGGGATGACGACAGCTCGGCAGGATGAATTGTGGCGTCGTTGGCGTGCTGGTGAGCCGATCAGTGTGATCGCCCGGACTCTCGAGATGCCGCTTCAGCACGTGCAGCGGTTTCTCGCCCAGACCGGAGGCGTGCGGCAATCCCCGCCGCGGCGGCGGGTGCAGCACTTGACGATGGCCGAGCGGGAAGAGATCTCGCGCGGCGTGGCGAGGGGCTGCTCAGCCCGCGAAATCGCAGCATTGCTGGGTCGCTCGCCCTCGACGATCGCACGCGAGATCGCCCGCAACGGCGGCCGTACGAATTATCGAGCAGCGGCAGCCGATGAGCGCGCGTACCAGCGTGCGCGGCGACCGAAACCTGCCAAACTGGCACGATCTCCTCTGTTGCGGGCGCTGGTCGAGGAGAAACTGGCTGTCTGCTGGTCACCGGAGCAGATCGCGGGTTGGTTGCGGCGGTTGTTCCCGGCGGATCCGGCGATGCGGATCTCGCATGAGGCGATCTATCTGACGCTGTTCGATCCGCGCCGCAAAAAGGCGATCGACCGGACACTGTGGCGCAAGCTGCGCAGCGGGCGGCGCATGCGGCACCCGAAACGGCCGCGGCGCCCGGACGGCCGCGGGATGATCAGCGATCTGGTGTCGATCAGCGAACGCCCGCCCGAGGTCGAGGATCGGCTGGTCGCCGGGCATTGGGAAGGTGACCTCGTGCGCCACGAGGCGCTGTTTGACCGAGCGGAGGTGAGAGACCTGCGCCGTTGTGCTGTCGCAGCAGCATAGCGAAGCTGGGGGCAGCCTGATCCGGGAGACGCCGGTGAGGGTGGCAAGCAGCCCCGACAACGACGGGACGGGCCAGTACTACCGGATGGTTCGGGTCCGGCAAGCAAGAGGAGAAGGTGTACGCGAGGAACCAGTGTTCTAACGCCTCTCAAGTCTCCCGCCAGCTCTAACCCGGTGGATTCGGGCTGGTCTGCGATGCGCACCAACACCTTCGCGGGTGTTGGGAACTCCGGGGTCGGGTTAGGTCGCCGGTTCCGGAGGCCATGGTGAATGCCTGCGGCGTAACCGTGGCGATATCGCAGGGGCATAGCTGGGCACCTCCCTCCTCGATCGGTTTGCAGTGAACGTGGGAACCACCGCGCGGCTCCCGAGCCGGCGATCTCCAACCAGGAGCGGGGAGTTCGGGTTGATGCGTCGTCGATCGATGGCTGCGCGGTGGGGCGGAGGGGTCGTAGCAGCCGCGCACCGGCACCGCATCTATCACCCTTCTCCAGCAGTCGGGACAGCACCCGCAGGGTCATTCAGCTTCTACGCGTCGTCGGCTGGCGAGTTCCTCGATCGTGAGGGTCGTCCGGCAGCCGTGCTCGATCAGAGTTGCAGCCAGCTCGATGTGCTGGGACAGATGCGCGGCCGCTCGGTCAAAGGGTCGCGAGGTTCATCCGCCATGCGGCTGGTACAGCAGGCGCACGACTCGACCGCCGCGCACGATCGTGATCGTTGACAAGAGAGTTGACTTGGCTTCCCGCAGGCTCCACGTCGGTACTTGACCGCTCCGCATCCAGTCGGCGAGTACGGCAGGAAGCGTGAAGCTGAGCCGGAAGCCAGCTTCCTCATCTACCGGAACGATCTCCCAGTCCCGGCTCAGTGGCCGGTTGTCGCGGCGATTACGGGGATACTCAAGATACACCCGGATCTCGCTGTTGCGTGGGTTGTCGAAGTACTCGGCAAACGCGACGGGGTCGTCCACCAGCAGAACGAGAACGAATGGGGCAGAGGGGAAGCCGAGGATGAAGTTATCCAGCATGACCCCACCGAGTCTGGCCACGATCGCTGACAGCTGGTCGGTAGGCAGTTCGCGCATCGGCGGGAAATCGTCCTCGTCGCCTGGCTCAGCCCGTTGTTGCGGCACGGCCAGCCCAGCTTGCGCCCTCTCGTGGGCGACAGCAAGGCCGAAGGTGGGCGTCGGTAAATTCGATTCTCCGACGGGTCCGCGCAGCTCGTGGAGGCGGCTGGCGAGGTCGGGGAAGTCCTCGTCATCAACGTTCGCTGGCCAGGTGCCTAGTGCGTGGCGGAGTGCATGCCGAACCTGGTTCAGCGGGAGTGAAGCGAGACCGGTCCGTCCCGCCAGGTCGACGAGCTGGATAGCAACTTCATCTGCTGCGGTCAAGAGCGCTCCGAAACCCGGATTGGACAAATCTATCAACGATATCTGCTGCGCCAGAGCATATTCCTGCGCTGGCCTGGTAAAGCCTGTAGCAGAGAACAGGGCGTACTGGTACTGGTAACGCTTCATCGGGATGCTGTACGCCCCCGGAGTCTGCGTGCCGTAGTGCTCGTTGACATCACGTATGGTTCCGTATGCATTTCGCGTGTGCTCGATGCCTGCTCGGCCATTGCGATATTTGGCCTCGACGAACAGGCGCATCGGCAGCGAGAACGGCAGCGGCAGATCCAGTTCGCCGAGCACATCGACTTGGTGGGTGGTGCCGCGCCCTCGAACCAGCAGGCCACGACCGCTGTCCTTCAGCGCCTCCCGGTCTTGATCGGCCGCAACGAGCAGCCGATAGCCGTTGTCCTGAAGGAGCCGGGCAAGCAGTTCTTCAAGCACATAACCCCGCACCGTCGCCACCTTGATCGGCAAGATTCCCCCTCGGTCTCAATCCATCTGTCCTGCATATGTCATTGCCTCAGTCACTGTACCGAGTCTGATAGAGCGGAGCCCTATTAGAAATTGGCCTGTAGCAGCTAGTTGTATGAGGTTGAGGACATCGCGACCGTGTCGATGGCCCGGCCTTCCACGGTCGCGGCTGTAGTATTGCGAATCCATGCCAGGTTCGCGGCGATCACGACCGATGCGGCGACGAGGTCGCCGCTTACCCCAGCGTTGATGTCCAAGCGGAATCCGACTTGCGCTACGTGGTGGCTGGCGGTCAGCGATAAGCTCCATAGGTGTACTACAGGGAGGACCCAGACGGCTCGGGAGAGCTCGTTCCCCTTTCCCATGATGAGATGGTCGCTGACTACTGGGCGAGTGGGACAGAGTGGCCCGGCGCGCTAGCCGACCTTTACGTAGATTTCCACGTTTTCTCACGAGTCGAGTTTCTGGTCTTTCGATCGCGCTTGAGTGCTGCAGTCTTCCTGGCCCGGTCAACTGAGGCAACGGCCGAGCGCACCCAGGAGGTGTTGACGCAGGGACGTAAGAGCATCGTCGGTGCGCGTCACGACAGCGTCTTTTGGGATGAGGGAGCGGCTCTTGACCACGTCGATGAGAATCTCTATGCACTGGACGAGGCACGCGCGATCGCCTGTGGTGCGGCGGCGATGACGGCAGTCGCGGCGCTCGAATCGCTCGTCGACGATGTACTGTCTGGCGTGGCACCGCTTGCGAAGAGCTCTGGCGGCCTCCATCAGAAGATGACACGGCTACTCGACCGAATTGGGCCGCCACCGGAGATTCGGGCCGACGTCGAGTCTGCAGTGAAGATACTCCGTGATCGTCGCAACGACTACGCCCATGCCCTCACCGGCTCCCCGTGGCCGCCGGCACAGACCGGTGGCACTTCTCGACCCCATACGAAGTTCGATGGTGAAACGATGTCCGACACTCTGTTCGAGGTTGGGAGCCTGGCCATTTGGCTGGAGGAACAGGTGGAACGCCTTTAGCCCCGGCGAGCGATGAGCTCGGGCCTCGCAGAGTCATGTCCGTCGGTTGGGAACTGTCATGACGGCTCTAGGCTCCAGTTCCACCAGTCCCGCATCGCCAACCTGCTTGACGCACCGAGGGGTGATCGGGTCGTGCCCAGCCAGGGTGAGCATGGCCAGGTGCTGGCACAGCACGGGCCATGCCGCCTCATCGGTGAGGCCAGGCATCAAGCGTTCGGCGGCCGCCGAAATAGTGGTGTGGTGCTCGGCGCCGAGCCGTGTGTCCGCGGCCGCGACGAGTGCCTCAAGGTATGCGTCGACGGCTCCGGCGAGCTGGCGTTGGGGGTCGGCGGCGTGGCGGGCCTGGGTGGTCGCGGAGACTTGGCTTCCGTCGCGGCCGAGGATCTGGGTGAGCATGTCGATCGCGGTCGGCGGGTGCAGCGCATTCCACGTCACGGCGGGAGCGTCCTGGCCGTCGCCTGCGGTGGCGAGGTAGAGGTGTCCGCCAGCGCGGGCGCGGGTGGCCAGCACATACAGCTGGAAGCAGTCCTCGTTGCCGGTCAGCACGCCGTGGCAGGTCTCGGTGGTCAGCCCTTGCGCGGAGTTGATCGTGCGGGCGTAGCCCAGCTCGACGCACTCACGCACGTAAGCGGTCGGCAGGGTGACTTTGCGGCCGGATCCGATGTGGGTAGCGGTGATCCGCCCGTCCGGGTAGACGGCACGGACCTTCCAGCGGTAGCCGTTGCGGACGTGATCGGTTTGCGAGATCCGCAGCCGATAGTTGTTCTCCCTGGTCGTGATGATGTCCCCGACAGATGCCGAAAGCCCATCCGACAGCAGCGTTTCCGGTCCGTGCAGCCCTTCGCGGCGGAGGCGTTCGTCGCGGGCGAGGGCGTTGAGCTGGCGCACCAGCTCGTTGGTCGGCGCCAGCAGCGCGACGTCGCGGCCTTGGGCGTAGTCGACCCGCCAAGCCCGGTACGCGGCGTGCACCACGGCACCAAGGGTGCCGACGTGGACGCGGCCGTGGTCGGTGTAGAACGCGATCGCGGCCGTATCGCCGTGGCGTAGGGCGAGGCTGGCGGCACGCTCGCTCGGGTTGTCGAAGCGGACGACGCTGGTGAGGGTGGCGGCTCCGGCGTGGTGGACGATGTCGCGGATAACGCCTCCGGCCTGCACGGAAGACAGTTGCCGGTCATCACCGACCGCCCGCACGCTGGCCCCGCGTTCAATCAGCCAGGACACGGCCGAATCCAGTTTGAGGGTGGGTGTTTTCGCGGCCTCGTCCAGTACGACGAGGGTGCGGGGTCCGATCGCCCGCACCCAGTCCGGCGTGTCGTCGAGGGCCCGCTCACCCGATCGGATGTCGTTGATCACCGTTACGAGCATGTCCACGGTCTTGGAGTCCGCGCCGATCTCGCTTCCCAGGACACCGGCGGCAGGTCCTTCCGGTGCCAGCCCGAGCACGGTGCCGCCTTCGGCGGTCCAGGCGCGCACGAGCGCGGCCATGGCGGTGGTCTTCCCGGTCCCGGCCGGGGCGATCGCGACATGGAACCGTCGTCCGGAGTTGGCGAACTCGCGCAGTAACTGGACTTGGCCGTCGTTGAGCATCTGGCCGTTGTTGTTGGCGGCGTGCTCGATGATCGCGGCATCCACCGCGGCCGCCGGGATAGTGCGTCCGCCTTCGAGCAGGCTTGCCGCTATCAGGCGTTCCTCGGCAGCGAGGACCTGTGGGCTGGTGAAGAGCTGGGAACCGGAGGTGGTGAACACGCTAGTGCCGTCGCGGCGGGTGAGTGCCTCGACCGTGGGTGCGATGTCTTCGGCCTCTGGTGTGCCGCGCGGGATCGACCGCGGCTCGCTCAAGGCGGCGTCGGTGACCTGGGTGATAAGGGTGTGCCAGTCGGCCGGGTCGACGCTGCCGCGCAGCTGGCGAGTGGCTTCAGCGCGAATGTGGCGGAACTGCCAGGTCGCCCGAGAATCGGACACGACCTCCACCACTCTCGCGGCGGTCGCGGCGACCCACGCGGCGTCGGTGATCTCCCGCTGCGGGACCGGCTGTCCCAGGGCGGTCGCGACCATCGCATCGACCGCGCTCTCACCACCCAGCAGCTGCACGGCATCACGTCGCCAATCAGCGCGTTGCTCAGCACGCGAACGTGCCGCCACCTTGTGGCCGCGGGTTTTCAAGGTGGCTTCTTGGGCGAGGTCGTGCAGCTCAGCCGGTGTTGGTTCGCGGCCACGCTCGGCCTGGAACCGCGTGGTGCGGGTGGTCAGCTCGGCGTCCACGGCGGCCGATCGCTTCGACCATTCCTCGGCCAGGCGCTCCTCGACGCCGACGATCTCCCGCACCGGCCGCTTCCCGCGCCGGCGTCGGTTGCTGCTGTGGCGTTCGGCGAACTGCACACTGAGGGACTGCTCGAGGTAGTGCTCCAGCCGGGTGTTGAACAGCTCGGAGGCGGCGACGTTGTGCTGGTAGATCATCCCGCCGTCGAGTGCACCCCACTGCCCGTCGTGGCGTTTGACCGCGTTCGAGATCACCACGTGGACGTGCAAATTCGGGTCACCCGCGCGACTATCGCGGTGCTGGAAGGCGGTCGCGACCAGGCCACCGACGACGTCGACCTGGCGGCGGCTGTGCCGCCCTACCCGCGTGAACACCGCGTGCTCCTCCAGATAGGCCAGCACATCCCGCAGGGCGGCATCGACGGCGGCCTCGATCTTCTCCGACACCTCGCGAGGCGCCAGTGCCCACAACGTCGACACCGACTTGACCGGCGAGAAAGTGAGGTCGAACCCGGCAACCCGCTTCGACGGCGCCCGGCTGGCGCGAGCCACCCACCCCGACAATTCCCGGTCATCGCGCGGTGGGCGGCCATATTCCTCGGCGAACATGCGCCCAGCAACGTCGGTGGCGATGCGGCTGCGCTCCTCAGCGGTGATCGGGGCGTAGTGGACGCGGCCGCGCTCGGCGTTGTAGGCGGCATACGCGTGGGCCCGCTCGTAGCGGTAGGAGTACTCCGCGGCCACGTGTTTCGTGAACGGAGCACCCAGCCTTACCAGGCGTACCGCGTGCGCCCGCGCCGTGCGTCGCGAGATGCCGTCTGCGGCGCGGGCTTCTACTTCGGCGGCGATCATCACCTCGGCATTCGGATGCAGGCCGTGACCGAACAACGCCCGCATCTGCGCTTCGGTCACCGCCTCACCGGCCGCGATACCGACGTTCGGCAGGCCGGAACCCAGCCAGCGACCGGGGGATTCGCCGCGCTCGCTGTAGTAGGTCGAAAGGCCCTGCGGACCGCGATCATTCACGTCGTGCGTGGCGATCGAGCGAAGATAATACGTGTAGCCGTCGCCACTGCCGAGCTTTGCCAGTGACATCACACACTCCACCGTACGCGCTCTTACTGCGAAGTGACTGTGATGTTTCCGCGACCAGGGAGCATGAGGTGTGGCAAATTCTTCTTCATATGTTCTGGTAGTGGCCGATTTTAAGTTTAGCGGAAGGGCTGGCGAGAGGTTGGTTGGATAGCGGTGGGAGCACATGCTAGTTGCGAGTTGAGCATTCGAATATTCTGTGAGATCGAATGAATTCAGGGTTGCAAGGGCCTGGCTGGCTCTGTTCGCGAACTGTGACGTCAGTTGTTCGCCAATCCTGGCGGCGTGTCGCGACCTACACCTCTTCGGAAATGTTCATGAATGCCGAGGGCAGAGAGCAGGTCAAGGACTCGGCCGAGCAGCCATCACGTGCCGAGACACGTGGTAGTGCCGGTGGGCGGGCGGTGGGCGTCACGAGATCGACTGCGGCGCAGGATGTCCGCTCATGTCGGTTTCCGTGTATCCAGCGGGATCGGTGTCGATCGGGGCAGCTCGTCGCGGATGGCTGGCATCGACCCAGCGGCCACGCACTTCTCGATGATCTCCCTACTCAGGAAGGTCGGCTGGCCGACGCCGCCTCGCTCGGAGACGATGCCCTGTGTCGGCTCTTCGGGCAATGCCGGCTCGGACCGGTCGGTAACCGCGCGCGCGACACCCACAGATGTCGTGAGAGCTGGCCCGCCAGGCATGCACCGGCCGCGTTGAACAGCACGTCGTCGACGGATGAGTGACGGCCGATAGCGAGGGCGAACTGTGCAGCCTCTACCGCGATCGAAGCTGCTGCTCCCGTCAACAGGATGCGGTACGAGCGGGCGAACCAGGGTCGACGCACCGGCAACAGGAAGCCGAGTGCGGCGAAGACCAACAGATTTCCGCCGAACTGCTCGATCACCCGGTCGTCGGCCAGTTGCTCGGCCAGATCACGCAGCGGCACGAGATTCACCGAACGACCTCTTCCGGTCGGCGTGAGAATCATCCACAACCACGGCGCGGTACCCGTCACCATCCCTACATCGCACAGCGCCGCCCGCCACCCGCGCCGCCCAGCCAGCCACCAGGCCACGAGACCGGCTACCGGTATCGCGGCGATCACGGCCACCACGACTCGACCCCACGCCTCCCACGTCCCGTTCACACCGCCAGTATCGCCCAAATGACCAGCGCCACAGACCTGGCTGAAATCCCACCCACAGCCTGCACTTATCGCCGCCCACGCGCATCCATTGAGAGCTAACAGAGCATGGAGCTCGAGCGCGCATCTGTCGGCGCTCTGACGGACCCTCGGCTACAGGTGGTGGCGAAATCGCCGTGTTTCGGCTTTCATGGAAGGCGGGAGAATCGGCAGGCCTGGAGGAACCATGCCTTTCGATCTCCACGGTGAGCCCTCTACTGGCCATCTCGGCGCCAGAGCTCGTCCTGGGCCTTTGTCTCCCGCGGCGGCGCGCTCATCGTTCACCTCTACTCGCACCAGCACACCGGTCTGCCGTTCTTGGCGGAGGGATAGCCACGCCCGAACGCGCGCGGCTCGTGATTGGTACAGAACGAGGTACCGGTCGTCATCGGTCAGCTACCAGTCGGCCAGCGTAGCCGAGGACGTGCGCCGTGTGCCCTGATGGCAGCAACGCGCATGATCAGGCTGCCAGAAGCCGCACGAATGATGTCACTGTCGTCGTTCCAGAGGACCCGCCTCAGCTCAACGCGATGGCCGCTAAAGTGTTGCTGGAGATCATTCTCCGACACGTCCGCGAGACTCGTGGCGAGACCGTCGATAGTCCCCGACCGAGTCCAGCATCAACACCACGGCCGACTCCCTCGATCTCAACTTGCGAGGAGGCAGTTCGACCGGGTTACCGCCGAACGTCGATGTCTTTCTCAACCAGCAGGAGGAATCGCAGCAATGATCAGGTTCGCTTTCGCCGGGCGGGTCTCCACCGAAGACCAGCAAGATCCGGACGCATCTCGCAACTGGCAGCTCGGACGAGCGAACGCCCTGGTCGGTCAGCACGGGCAGATCGTCGCGGAGTTCTTCGACATCGGGCAGTCGCGGTCGATCCCGTGGAAGCGCCGCCCCGCAGCCGGGCGGCTGCTCGAGCTGCTCAAAGAACCCGGGCGAGGGTTCGACGCGGTCGTGATCGGCGAACCGCAACGCGCGTTCTACGGCAACCAGTTCGGGTTGACGTTTCCGGTCTTCGTTCACTACGGCGTGCAGCTGTGGGTGCCGGAGGTCGGCGGCCCGATCGACCCGGACTCCGAAGCGCACGACCTGATCATGTCGGTGTTCGGCGGCATGTCCAAAGGCGAACGCAACCGCATCAAGATCCGCGTCCGCGCCGCCATGGCCGCGCAAGCGCAAGTCGAGGGCCGCTACCTCGGCGGCCGACCACCCTACGGGTACCGCCTCGCCGACGCCGGGCCCCATCCCAATCCGGGCAAAGCCGCCGACGGTAAACGGCTGCATACCCTTGAACCCGACCCTGTCACCGCGCCGGTGGTCCAACGGATCTTCAGCGAGTACCTGTCCGGCATAGGGATTTTCGCAATCGCGCAACGACTCACCGCCGACAACATCTTGTGCCCGTCGGCCTACGACCGCAGGCGCAACAGCCATCGCACCGGCGCCGCATGGTCCAAGAGCGCGGTCCGCGCGATCCTGGGCAATCCGCGCTACACCGGCTACGAGGTATGGAACAAACAACGCAAGCAGGAGCCCCTCATCGACGTCGATGACGTCGCCTTAGGCCATCACACCCGCTTGGTGTGGAACCCGAAAAACGAGTGGGTCTACTCCGACCAACCTGCCCATAGCGCACTCATCAGCAAGGACGCCTTCGAGCAGACGCAGCTACGGCTCGCCGCCCGAGGCCCGCAATCGACGGGCAGGACCACGACCCGCCGCCAGCACCCGTACGCCTTCAAGGGGCTGCTGTTCCACGACGCCTGCGGACGCCGCATGCAAGGCAACTGGAACCACGGGCTGCCGCACTACCGCTGCCGGTATCCCTCCGAGTACGCCCTCGCTAACAAGATCGACCACCCGACGACCGTCTACCTGCGCGAAGACCAGCTCAGCGGTCCGATCGATTCTTGGTTGGCCGACATCTTTCACCCCGACCGGATCGAGTATTCGCTGACCATGCTCGAGGACGCGCAGACCGACAACACTCCCGCCATCGAGAGTGCACGACGAGCACTTGCCGAACACGACCGCAAACTGTCCCGGTACCGAGCAGCACTGGAAGCGGGCACCGACCCGGCTCTGGTGGCGGGCTGGACCCAACAGATTCAGCGCGAACGGCAGGCCACCGCGGCCCAGCTCGCCACGCTGGAAGCCGAGCAACGTGTAAATCACCCGATGACCAGGGAGGAGATCCACCAACTCGTATCCTCGCTAGGCGGGCTGGTCCACATACTGAAGGCGGCTGACCCCACCGGCAAACTCGAGGTCTACCGGCAACTCGGCTTGAAGCTCACCTACGACCACAAAAAACGGGTGGTCGTGGCAGAAACTGCTCCACAACCACCCGTGTGCGTAGTGTCTGTGTCCGGAGGGGGACTCGGACACCCGAATTGTCCCATTTCTGCACACTTTTCGTGTGCATGCAGTCACAGTACCCCTTTATCGAAACCTTTCACTTCTTCACCACGAGAAGCCAATGGGTGCCGAACGCTTCGGGCAAGTGGATGCGGTTGCCCGGTGACAGCGACCAAAGCTTCGGCACACTCGATGATCGACGCCTTCGTGTAGGTCGGCGTCGCAGTGGTACCAGGGTCGCGATGGGCCGCGTAACGACGTGCAACTGCCTCGCCGAACTCCCGCTCGACGAAGGTAAGGGTCGTGTGAGCGTCGGTATGGGGCGCGGTGCCGAGCTTTCGTTCGGTCCGTTTCCCCATACCGCGCTCCCGAACCGGACGTGCGAGTTGTCCCCGCATCCGGCTCTCCATAGGTCAGGTTGGGGCGACGGTGGGTTGCCACGGGGTGGTGATCTTCGAACCCCGGTATTGATGACGCTGGATGCGTTGCGATGCCGGGTTGTAGAGCGGTATCCCGTTGTATTCCGGCCAGCGGTGCACGTGGTAGCGCGCCCAAGTCGCCCGGCGTGATGCGTGTCGGTGCTTGTGCAGCGCCCAGGACCAGAACCTCCACCACAGGTAGTTGCGGAGGTTGTTGAAGGTCTTGGCGGCCGCGCTGTGCCGGAAATACATTGTCCAGCCGCGTATCTCGGGTTGAGCTTGCGGAAGAGTTCGTCGGCGGGCATGTGGCTGACCTGCGCGGTGGTCGTCTTGATGGTGCGGCGTATCCGGGCCACGGATTTCGTGGATGGATAGCTGTAGACGAACCGCTTGCTGCTTCCTCGCTGGGTGTGCCGTTGGATGCGGAATCCCAAGAAGTCGAAGCCCTCGTCGAGGCCAGCGATCCGGGTTTTGTCCGGGGCCATGCGCAGCCCCAGTGGTGCCAGGATCTGTTGTACTCGTTGGTGCAGCGCTTCCGCGTGATCGCGGGTGCCGTGCACCATGATCACGAAGTCGTCGGCGTACCGCACCAGGCGGTAGGTCGCTCCTCCGCGTTTGCGGTGCACGAACCGCACTGTCGAGTCTCGGTGGCTCGCCCATTCGGCGTCGAAGTGGTCGTCGATGTCGGACAAGGCGATGTTGGCCAGCAGCGGCGAGAGAATGCCGCCTTGGGGAGTGCCGGACACTCGGTCGCGGTCGAGGTGGTCCTCGCCGAGGATCCCGGCTTTGAGGAACGCCTTGACCAGTGCCAGTACGCGCTTGTCTCCGACGCGTCGCCGTACCCGCTCGAGAATCGCGGGGTGTGACAGTTCGTCGAAGCATGAGGCTATGTCCGTCTCGAACACCCAGGTGTAACCCCGGTGAGCGTGGAAACGGATGTCCTCGATCGCGTCCTGGCAGCGGCGGCCTGGCCGGAAACCATAGCTCGACGCCGAGAAACCGGCCTCGAAGATCGGTTCCAGCACCAACTTCAGCGCCGCCTGCACCACCCGGTCCGCGGCGGTGGGTATCCCTAGCTTACGGACTTTGCCGTTCGCTTTCGGGATCGCCACCTGGCGGACCGGTACCGGCCGGAAGGTCCGAGTCTTCAACGAGACTCGAAGATCTTCCAGAAACCTTTCCGCCCCGCCCGAGCTGTTCTCGATGGTACGCGCGGTGCGCCCGTCGATCCCGGCCGTGCGGGCTCCCCTGTTGTTACGGACCCGCTCCCACGCGTAGGCGAGGAAACTCGGGTCGTGGACGAGGTTGTACAGGTCATCGAACCGACGACCACGATCGGTCGTCGCCCAACTGTGCAGCTTCGTCTGCATCCCCAGTACCCGCTGCTTGGCCGTGTACGGCATCCGCAGCGCGGCACCGATGTTCATCGGCGCGTCTTCTGGTATTGCACTCCTTGGCTTGCGTACCTACTGCCGCCCTTCCCCATGTGATCGGCTTTCCCGACCTCGGAGTACTACGGCGGCTCCGCCCCGTCGCGCGGCTACTCGGTGGGCAGTGACACCTACCCGCCGCCACCATGGCTTCGGTGGCGGTGAGGGACACCAGCACGACGGTTCCCGTGTTCACGTGTTCCCGATCGACGAGGGAGGCACCCTGCTATGCCCCGACGGCCCCGGTGGGTACGCCACAGTCCTTCTCCACCGGCTGCCAGTCCGCCGCTGGTCCCGGCGTACCGGCGGGCACCTCCACCGTCACACTGTCGGTGCGCACCGTTGTCCGGCCCATCCGTCAGGTTCGACAGGCCGTTCTGGTTAACGAGGGTTCGGACACAGGTTCCTCGCGTATGCCTTCTCGTCTCGCTCCCCGGGCACCGGTCCATCTGACGGTGCTGGACCGCCCCGGGTTTGTCAGGGCCGCTTGCCACCGAACCCGTTCACTCCGATAGGGTTCGGCTGCCCTCAGCTTCACCCGGCCGCTGTGACGGCAAGGCGTCGGTGGTCTCTCACCTCCGATCGGAAATCACGCGCCTCACGGCGCACGTGGCGCAGCCAATGCATGCTCACGCCCTGAGTGGAGACCCACGGCAGGGGCTGGCTGTCAGCGCTCTTCGAAAATCCGGCCATCGGCGCTCTTTGAAAATCGGCCACCCATCCACGATCGGAAGGGTGATCTCAGTGCAGGAATGGGCGCAGATCAGGTATCTCCATGCTGAGGGCCTGTCGATGCGGGCAATCGCGGCCAGGTTGGGCATCTCGCGGGACACGGTCTCGAGGGCGATCGCGTCGGAGTCACCGCCGCGATATCAGCGGGTGTCGGGCCCCTCGGCGTTCGATGAGTTCGAGCCGCTGGTGCGGGAGCTGCTGGCGCAGTTCCCGGCGATGCCGGCGTCGGTGATCGCCGAGCGGGCGGGCTGGTCGGGGTCGCAGTCGTGGTTCCGTAAGAAAGTTGCGGTCCTGCGCCCGGAGTACGCACCGAAGGATCCGGCGGACCGGCTGGAGTATCGGCCGGGTGATCAGGCGCAGTGCGATTTGTGGTTCCCTCCGACACCGATCCCTCTGGGTGCCGGTCAGGTCGGGACGCCCCCGGTGCTGGTGATGGTCGCTTCGTTTTCGAGGTTCATCACCGCGATGATGATTCCGACCCGGACCACCGCGGATCTGCTGGCCGGGATGTGGTCGCTGCTGTCGGGGCAGTTGGGGAAGGTCCCGCGCAGGCTGTTGTGGGACAACGAATCAGGGATCGGCAAGGGCGGAAACCTGGCAGCCGGGGTGGTGGCGTTCACCGGGATGCTGGCCACCCGGATCATCCAGTGCAAGCCGTTCGACCCGGAGTCCAAGGGCATCGTCGAACGCGTGAACGGCTATCTCGAGACCTCGTTCCTGCCCGGCCGGTCGTTCAGTTCACCAGCGGATTTCAACGCCCAGCTCGCCGAGTGGCTGCCGATCGCCAACGCTCGACACGTCCGGCGGATCGCGGGTTCCCCAGCGGAGCTGGTCGGTGTCGACCGGGCCGCTATGACGGTGTTGCCGCCGATCGCCCCGGCGGTCGGGTTCACCAGCCGCGCGCGGCTGCCGCGTGACTACTACCTGCGTGTTTTGGGAAACGACTACTCGATCGACCCGACGGTGATCGGACGGTTGATCGACATTCGTGCCGATCTGGATACCGTCACCGCCCGATGCGACGGGCTGTTGGTGGCCACCCACCGCAGAGCCTGGTCGAAAGCGGTCACCATCACCGACCCCACCCATGTCCGCACCGCTGCGCAATTGCGGGAAGCATTCGGCCACAGACAATCCCGATCCGCTGGCGACGATGATGGCGGGCTGGTGCGTAACCTGGCGGACTACGACGCCTGTTTCGGTGTCGACTTCGGCAGCGAGGGAGTCGCGTGATGGCCGCACCCACCGACACCGCCAAGCAGATCGAGTACTACGCCAACGCGTTGAAGGCGCCCCGCATCCGCGACAGCGCCGCCCGCCTGGCCGACCAAGCCCGCGACGCCGGCTGGACGCATGAGGAATACCTCGCCGCGGTCCTGTCGCGCGAAGTGGCATCCCGAGAGTCCTCCGGCGCCGAAATCCGCATCCGCGCAGCAGGATTCCCCGCCCGCAAAGCGATCGAGGAATTCAACTTCGACCACCAACCCGCCCTCAAACGCGACACCATCGCACATCTGGGCACCGGCCAGTTCATCACCAAAGCCCAAAACGTGGTGCTACTCGGGCCACCGGGAACCGGCAAAACCCACCTGTCGATCGGGCTGGGCATCGCCGCCGCCCACCACGGCCACCGCGTCCTGTTCGCCACCGCCGTCGAATGGGTCACCCGGCTACAAACCGCCCACCAGCACGGCTGCCTCGCCGCCGAACTGGCCAAACTCCGCCGCTACGGACTACTGATCATCGACGAGGTCGGCTACATCCCCTTCGAACAAGACGCAGCCAACCTGTTCTTCCAACTGGTCTCCAGCCGCTACGAACACGCCTCGCTGATCCTGACCTCGAACCTGCCGTTCTCCCGCTGGGGAGACGTATTCAGCGACCACGTCGTCGCCGCGGCCATGATCGACCGCATCGTCCACCACGCCGACGTCCTGACCCTCAAAGGCAACAGCTACCGACTCCGCAACACCGAAATCGACACACTCCCCCGCGCGGGACTATCTCGCTAAGGGTGTTTCCGGCGGTTTCTCTCAGTAGGTTCGGGCGTCGGGCCAGCGGTCGGCGAAGGTGATCGCGAACGCGTTGACCGCAGGCTTCCAGCGCATCGTCCATCGTGCCCGACCGGCGCCGGTCGGGTCGAGCGAACGAGTCACCAGATACAGGCATTTCAGCGCGGCTTGCTCGGTGGGGAAATGCCCTCGGGCCTTGATCGCGCGCCGGTAGCGGGCATTCAGCGACTCGATCGCGTTCGTCGAGCAGATCACCCGCCTGATCTCGATGTCGTAGTCGAGGAACGGTATGAACTCCTCCCAGGAGTTCTCCCAAAGCCGCACGATCGCACCGTATTTCGTTCCCCACTTCTCGGTCAGTTCATCCAACGCCGCCCGAGCAGCCTCGGCGTTCACCGCGGTGTAGATCGGTTTCACGTCCCGTTTCAGCGCGTCCCAGTGCTGGCGTCCGGCCAGCCGGAAGGTGTTGCGGATCAAGTGGATGATGCAGGTCTGCACCGTGGCCAGGGGCCACACGTTGCCGACCACCTCCGGCAGGCCTTTCAACCCGTCGCAGACCAGGAAGAATACGTCTTTGACCCCGCGGTTACGGACCTCGGTGAGCACGCTCATCCAGAACTTCGCGCCCTCACCACCGCTGCCGGCCCACAGGCCGAGGATGTCTTTCTCGCCGGTCACGGTGACCCCGATCGCGGCATAGATCGGCCGGTTGGCGACTTGACCGTCCCGCACTTTCACAACCAGCGCGTCGATGAAGATCGCGACATAGACCTCGTCCAGAGGTCGGGTCGACCATTCCTGCATCTCCGCGACGACTTTGTCGGTGATCCGGGAGACTGTCTCCTTGGACACCGACGCGCCATAGATCTCGGCGAAATGCGCCGAAATCTCACCGGTTGTGAGGCCTTTCGCATACAGCGACAGCACGATCTCATCGACCCCGCTCAACCGGCGTTGGCGCTTGCGCACGATCTGCGGTTGAAAGCTGCCATCGCGGTCGCGGGGCACCTCGATCGGCACCGGCCCGGTCGTCTCGGTCAACACCGTCTTCGACCTGGTCCCATTACGCACGTTCACCGATTCCCGGCCCTCGGGCGCCTGGTTGGGTTCATATCCCAGATGCTCGGTCATCTCCTCGTTCAACGCGGTCTCGAGGACGGTCTTGGTGAACTGCTGCAGCAGCCCGTCGGGCCCGGTCAAGGACAAGCCCTGCTGCTTGGCCATCCGGACCAACTCCGCCGCTGCCAGCTGCTCGGCCGACGCCTCGGCCTTCTTCTTCGCCACGGCATCAAGTGTCGTCATCACGGCACCTTCCCGCTGACCATCCAGTCAGCGAATCAGGCCGAAAACACCCCTAAATCCACAGTCCCTCCCGCGCCACCGGCCTACATTTCGAAGAGCGTCGACACTGGCCGATCCGTTGCCAGATGTGGTCGAAACGCCGTGATGTGATGGGTCTTCCGTTGCGGTAGCGCAGCAACTGTCCCGAGCGCGGGCTGTGGCGTTCGGCGGCGTGCTCGAGCAGGTGCCGCATCAGCGTGGGTGACACCGGCTGCCAGCGGTCGGTGCCGTCCTTTTCCCGTAGATAAATCAGGCATTGGTCGGGGTCGAGATCGTGTGGACGCAGTGCGAGGGCTCCGCCTCGGCGGCAGGCGGTCTCGATGTGCAGGCGCAGGATCAGGGCATCGAGGTCGGCGTCGTTTCCGGTGGTCGCGGCGACGGTCCAGATCTCGCTCAACTGATTGGCGGGGATCGCGTACCGGGGCGAGGGCTGGCGGGTGGGCATGGTGAGTTGGCGAGCGGGGTTGTCCACGGGCCGGATCCAGCCGGTGTCCACGGCGTAGCGGTAGATACACCGGGTGGCGCTGATGAAGTGCCCGACCGCGCTGGTCCCGTCGAGGGAGGCGAGGTTGACCCGCGTGTTGGCCTGGATTCCGGCCGCCATCTTTTCGAGATCGGCTTTGGTCGGCTCATCGAGGCGGCGCTGGGCCACAGTGTGCGAGTAATGACTGCCCCTGCCGGTACGGCTCGTGCTCGGGGGCTGCTCCTCGTATTTCCAGTCGCGGTCTATCGGGCGGTTGTCAGTGAGTTCAGCATGATTTCCATGAGTGCGGCTTCTTGGGTTTGGTTGGTCATCATGTCGCGGGCGGTTTGTTTGACGATTCCGTCGGTGAGGAGGTTGTTCGCGGCTTGTGCCATCTGGATGCCGCCGTAGTGGTGGCGGGTCATCATGTGGAGGAACGATCGAGCGGCGTCTGTTCCTCGGGCCGCGGAGAGTGCGTCGAGTTCGGTCTGGGTGGCCATTCCTGGCATGGCGGGGCCGCCGTCGGCCGTCTCGCTCGGGGTGGCGGCGTGGTGGTGGTGGTCGGTGACGCTGTTGTTGGGGTGCATCCATTGCATCGGCGCGTTGTTGACGGTGGAAGCGCCTGCCATGCGCAGCCAGCCCTTGAGTTCGCCGATTTCTTCGCGTTGGGTGGCTTCGATGCGGTCTGCGAGTGCGACGACGGTCGGGTCGGCCGTCTGGTCCAGACGGGCGGTCATGATCAGTGCTTGGCTGTGGTGGGCGAGCATGTCTTGCGCGAACCCGATTTCGGTGGGGTTCAGCACGGGCCTCGACAGGGGGTGTTCGTCGACGAGCAGGGGGCGTGCCGCGGCGCCCATCGCGAGCAACAGCAGCGCCAGTCCGAGGGTCGCGGTGGCGGTGATCGCCTGGCGTCGGGTCATGCGCCGAGGGTGCTCTGCTGATCGGCGGGCGCGGTGTAGACGGCCGGATCCAGTTCCAGGGTCATGTAGGTGTTGTCGGCGCAGCTGACTCGCAGTTGCCTGCCCGCCCACTGAGGTGGGGACGCGCACCAGTCGGCGGTCAGGTCGCCGAACAGGATCTTGCCGCTGCGCGGGCTCGTGGCTTGCGCGGGGTCGAAGACGCCGGTGCCGATGGCTTGCGCCAGTGCCGGGGCGCTGAGTATCGGTGCGCCGATCACGGTGATGACCCTGCGACTGGCGTGTGCCAGTGCTTCGTCGTTCTCGCGCGCCGGCGGGTTGAAGTAGGCGATCTCACGGACCGCGAGTGGGTCACGCACGTCGAACACGCGGACGCCGGAGGAGAACCAACCGCAGGCCAGCGCGGTCGGGTCGGCGGGGCGGTCGGCGGTGCAGTAGTGCGAGTCGTAGGAGAAGATCGAGCCGCCCATGCTCGAGGCCAGCGCGGAATCCTGGTTCTCGGGCAGGTTGATCTCGAGTTTGATCGTGTTGACCACACGCGGCCGCGTCGCGTCGGAGACATCGATGACCTTGACGCCTCCCGAACCGGCTTCGTTCGGAACGAACAGAAACGGCGTGCCGCCGTAGGTGACCGGGACCGCGTGCTGGGTTGCCCAGCCGTCGGTCCATGTCGTCTCCGCCAGCACCGGTACCACCGGGTCGCGGTCACGGCGCTGGACTGCGGAGACGTCCATGATCGTCATACCGCCGAGGTTGTTGGCCAGGTACAGGGTGTTGCCGTCGTCGCTGAACCCCATGCCGTGCATCGAGGTTCCCGGCAGTCCTTGCCATATGACACGTGGCTGGGCGGGGTCGGTGAGGTCCACGGCGCTGACCAGGCCGGGCGCGGTGCCCGAGGACCAGTAGGTGTTGCCGTCCGGTGAGAACCCGCCCTCGTGGGCGGTGATCGGCAGCGGCATCGCCAGCGAGCTGCCGGGGCCGTTCGCGTTGAGCAGTCGGGGGTGTTTGCAATCGGAGATGTCGTAGACCGACAGCAGGCCGGCTCCGGTGACGATCGGGGCGCCTGTGGCGACGAGCAGTTCGCGGGTGGTGTTCACCTTCAGTGACTCCCACGTACCGGCCAGCATGGCCGGTTCGGTCAGAGACACCGAGAAGACCGGATTGCGAGGATCGGAGACATCGAGGACCTCCACACCGGGCACCGGACCGCGCAGGCTCCCGGGGAAGAAGCTGGCGAGGTACACGCATGAATCGAACGCCGCGGACACCGCACCGGCACCGAGACCACCGTAGTTGCCGATCCGGGTGAGATTGCAGTGGTAGCCCTGGGCGCTGCGACCGTTCTCGCGGTCGAGGGCCGGGACATCGCCCTGCAATCCGGTCTCCGGCGATGCCCCCGCACCACAGCTCGCCCGAGGCACAGCCTCCCGGACGATCCCGGACAGGACCTGGACATCAGCCGCGGCCGAGGGCGCGGGTCCCACCACAACGACAACGGGAAGGACGGTCGCGGCCACCACCAGGGTGACTGCCTGTCTGAAACGGACGAAAAGTGAGGTAGTCATGGGGTTCCCTCGCCGGTGAGGGGCCTTCCTGATTGTTGGGATCTCGGCGGCTGCCGCTGCCTCAGCTACTCGGCCGGATCCGAGACACGAAATCGGAATATCAACTGGCAGATTATATGGACATCTGTCCATGTTGCGGAGTCGTTTCCGCGGCGATTTCGCCGGTGTGCGGTTCCTTCCTGTCGCTGCTCGCCCGGCGTACCCGCGCGCCGGGTGGACGATGTGCCTGGTTATCGGTTGTTCGCGTACAGGTCCTCGATCTGGCGGGCGTGTTCGGTGGCGATGACCGCGCGGCGCAGCTTCATCGTCGGGGTCAGTTCGCTACCCGATGTCCATTCGCGTTCGACGATCGCGAACTTCTTGATCTGTTCGACCCGGGCGAGCTTGGTGTTGGCCCGGTCGATCTGTTCCTGGACCTTCCCGACGAGTGCGGGGTCGTCGAACGCGCGGTCGCCGACCGCTGTGGGATCGAGGCAGACCAAGGCGACCACGTAGGGTCGTGCCTCACCGATGGCGCACACGTGTGCGATGAGGTTGCCCGCCGAGCGGACCGCCATTTCGATATTGGCCGGGGACAGGTTCTTACCCGCCGCGGTGATGATGAGTTCTTTCTTGCGGTCGACGATCCATACGAATCCGTCGTCATCGATGCGCGCGATATCGCCGGTGTGCAGCCATCCCTCGGGGTCGAGGGCCTCGCTGGTGCGGTCGGGCTGATCGCGGTAGCCACGCATGATCTGGGTTCCACGAACCAGCAGCTCACCGTCGGCCGCGGTCGCCACCTCCACCGAGTCCAGCGCCCGACCGACACTGCCCGGCCGAAGCGAGGCCGGGGTGTTGACCGCGACTACGCAGGAGGCTTCCGACATGCCCAGACCCTCACACAGCGGCAGGCCAAGGGCCACGAAGAAATCCACCACAGCGCGTGGGGTCGGCGCGGCGCCGGTCATAGCCCACACGACCTCGCCGAACCCCAGGCGATCCAGCAGTTCGGCGCCGATGGCCGGGTCCGCGGCGGAGTCGGCGAGAACATCACCGGGGTAGGCGTTCTCGATCGCGACCTTGAACTTCTCCCACCCCCGCGGCACCGCGACGAAGACCGTCGGTCTGGTCGAGGCGACGCAGGCGGGCAGGTTCACCGCATCTTCGACGCAGGTCAGGGTGTTGCCGTAGGTCATGAACGCCGAGTAGTGCGAGGTCCACCGATCCGCGACATGCGCGGCGGGCAGGAAGCTGATCTGGCGACCCCCGCCGGGAATCGGGAACGCCGCGTGCACGCCCCGCAGTTGTGCCAGCATGCCGCCGTGGGTCAGCTCGACCCCTTTGGGCGGCCCGGTCGTGCCCGAGGTGTAGATGATGGTCAGCAGATCGTCGGGAAAGACCGGCTCCAACGACGCGAAATCGAACTCGCACCGCTGCGCAGCCAACTCCGTCAGCAGATCCACGCATCCTTCGATCACGGCATCGACCACGAGAATCCGCTCGATCGGCGCGCCGAGCGCGATCGCGGCGCGCAGCACGGGCACGAAACCGGACTCGGCGATCACGATGCGCGCGCCCGCGTTCGACAAAACGAACTTGATCTGTTCGGGCGGAAGGGTGTTGTAGACGCTGAACGGTATCGCCCCGGCCAGCATCACCGCACTGTCGACGACGTGGAACTGCGGGATGTTGCGCATCATCAACGCCACCACCGAGCCCTTACCGACCCCCAGTCCGCGCAGACGCTCCAACACCGCACCCACACGAGCCATCACCTCGCTGTAGGTCCACGCGGTACCGGTCTCGAACGAGCGAAGCGCGACCCGGTCCGGATGCTGCCAGGCCGTGCTCAACAACAGATCGCACATCGTGCGCGCGCCCTCCAAATCGACGACACCCGCTCCCACCGCTGTGACTGGAACGACAACTTCACTCGTTGATGACATGGATCACATCTTCCGGCCCGCACCCACCGCCGAACACCCCCGCAAGTCGTGCACTGGCCCCCTTTGGTCGCTGATGCGCCGCCTGGAGACCCCGCGACCGGCGGAGCCGATGCCGCCCCGACTCGCGCCCTCTCGTAGAGTCGCGGAGTGGCAGGTCGGACTCCCTCTCTCGACTACGAGAATCTTCTCGCGCGTCTGGTCGACGTCGTCTATGTCCTCGACACCGAGGGCTATTTTCTCTACCTGAACCGGGCCGGCACCGAATTGTTCGGCCGACCGCTCGAAGACCTGATCGGCCACCACCTGTCCAAAGTGGTCGCCCCCGACGCACTCCAGACCACGCTCGACCACTTCCACCGCGGCATCGCCAACCCAGGGACGAACCCGTACTTCGAGACCAGGATCCTTCGACCCGACGGCGAAGTCCGCGAATTGGAAATCCACGCCGGAAGCGTCCTGCGCGACGGGCACATCATCGGCCGTCAGGGCATCGGCCGCGACATCACCGAGATCAAACGCCTCCAGGAAGATCTGGCCGACAAGACCAGCCGCCTGGCGCTCATCGAAGACCAACAACGCGCGGCGATGGACATCTACCGCCGTCTCAGTTTCCTCAGCAGCCAAGTCTCCCACCAACCCCACAACATCGAACGCATGCTCGACATCGTCGAGGACACCTTCAAAACCGAAGCCGCCCGCAGCGCGGGCATGGACGACACCGACATCGCCATCATCGAACTCGTCGCCGACGGCTACTCCAACCAAGAAATCGCCGACCGAGTACACCTCAGCGTCCACACGATCAAAGACCGCGTCGGCCGCATCATCACCCGACTCGACGCACGCAGCCGCGCCGGCGTCGCCACCCGCGCCCTGGCCGCGGGACTCCTCCCCGCGCACCGACCCGAACCGCGCTGACATACCCCCGCGAGGAAGGATCGCGGCAACTTTGAGGGCTGTGTTTGAGTCCCGCCGAGTTTCGTGCGCACTCGGCTATCTGTCTCCAGCGGGTTGCTGGGTCAGGTTCGCATAGTATTCGGCCTCAGATCCAGCGGGCTTCTCCCCGAGAGTGACCGGCATCGATCGGGCGGGACTGCGAGCTGGCGGTACCCACATTCGCCGGGGGTCGATGAAGACCCTGCGTGGAGGCGTGAGCATTCTGGTGCTGGCGTGGCGGAATGATCTGGATTCGTTCATGGTCACCCCGTCCGGCCGATCGCGGTAATAACGGCGTGGGGGTCGGCGAGTCCAGCACGCGGTGTGGCCGGAGACATGGGTCGTGTAGGTCATCGATCGCAGCCGGCCGTGTCCGCCGGCCGATGCCCTCGCACTCGAGAAGTTCCTGTGGTTTCCAGGTCGGGGCGGGCCCAGCCGGTGTGGGTCGGGGGAGTCGTTGTCGGCGGGCGGCCGCATCGCCGTCAGTCGATGTCGAGGTGGTAGTCGCTGAGCTGCGGGTCGCGGGTCATCGTCCAGTAGTCGACAAGCTTCCACGGCGAGAGGCTGACGACACGGCCTTTGGCGTTGCGATACCACGTAGTCATTCCTTGATGCGACCAGATCATCTCGTTGTGGAGGCGTTCGAGGTCGTTGTTATAGGAGTCGTGGCGATCGTGTCGAACTTCGACTGCGCGGATGTCGCGGTCGAGCATCTTGCGAAGCATGCCCATCACATAGCGGACCTGAATCTCGGTGTGGAAGACGATGCTCCCGCCGTGGCCGAGCCCGGTGTTCGGGCCGAACAGGCAGAAGAAGTTGGGCAGATCGGGTACCGCGATACCGAGATATGCCCGGGCGTCGTCATCACCCCAGACGTCGCGGATATTGATATCGCGACGACCGATGACCTCCATGGGATGGAGCACACGGTGGGCGTGAAACCCCGTGGCGTACGCGATGATATCCGCCTCGTATTCGGTGCCGTCTGCGGCGACCACGCCTGTGGGCGTGATGCGTGCGACGGAGTCGGTCACCAAATCGACGTCATCTCTCAGCAGGGTTTCGAACCAGCCATTGTCCATGAGGATTCGTTTGCCGTACGGCGGGTAGTTCGGCACGCACTTTTCGATGAGCTCCGGCTTGGATTTCAGTGAGGTGATGATGTGCTTTGTCAAGAACTCGCGGGTGCGGTCGTTGGCGGCGTTGATCGATCGCTGGGGGTCGTGCCATTGTGAGTCGATCTTGAGGGCGGGGTAGATCTTGTCGTTCCAATTCCAGAACTGGCGGTAGCGGTACCAGGCTGCATAGAAGGGAACGTTGCGTAGCAGATACTGAACCTCCGGGGTGACCGCTCGCTTGTAGTCGGGGGCCGGGATCGCCCACTGTGGCGATCGCTGGAATACGGTGACGCGCTCTGCGCATTCGGCGACCGACGGGACCAGCTGCATCGCGCTGGCACCCGTGCCGATGACCACAATCTTCTTGCCGCTGAGGTCCACTGCGGGGTTCCAGGTGGCGGTGTGCATCGCGATGCCGGCGAAAGTGTCCGCCCCCTCGATCTCGGGGGTGGATGGTTGATTCAGCAGTCCGACGGCGCTGACGAAGACCGATGCGGCGATGGTCTCCTTGCCGTCGGGTCCGTTGATCTCTACGGCCCAGTGCTTTTCGTCTTCGTTCCACACCGCGGCTGTGACGTGGGTCTTCAGCTGGATGTGGTCCTCGATGTTGTACTTCTTCACGACCCGGTCGAAGTACGCCTGGATTTCAACGCGCTTCGAGTAGTAGTCGGGCCAGCCGGTGTACTGCTCGAAGCTGTATTCATAGAGATGACTGGGGCTGTCGACGCCCGAGCCGGGGTACCAGTTCTCGACCCAAGTGCCGCCGACTCCGTCGTTGCGCTCGATGATCCGGTAAGGAATCCGCGCTTCTTCGAGCTTGATTGCCATGCAGATACCAGCCAGGCCTGCGCCGACGATGACGACGTTCAGCGACGAGCGTGGGGGGACCGCGCCCCGGCGCCAAGGGTCGTCTCGATCGACCAGTCCGAGTTCTTCAGCGGCCATGGGCACACCGTCGGGGTCGACCTGATCGGCGGTGGAATGGCACATCATCTGATGAAGACGTTCGAGCGTGGGCTCGGTGGGGGCCAGCTCCCCGCGGCGCCACTGGTCGACCGCTTCGAAAGCGGCCTGGCGGATCTCCTGCCGGATCTCTTGGTCCAGTCCTCCGTCATCAGGATCTTTTCCACCGCGTGGCTTGGCCGGAGCGTAGCGCTCCTGCAGCCACTTGTCATCACCGGTGAGTTGCGCCAGAACCATCAGCAGCGTGGGCATGTGCGCTTGCTCGAGCGCGGCCCGCAAGCTGTCGCGGGCCGCGTCGCGCTGCGCGCTGGCGTTTCCTTCCCGGGGGTGGGTGGTTGCCATAGTGTCTCCCTGACGGTGGTATGGACAGGCTCAGAGGCCCAGAGCTTTGCGGGTCGCTTCGACGAGGGCGTTGGGCCGCTCGTCACCCAGGACTCGATGACCGAGCCGCGTTGTGAGATAAGCGAATCCGACTTGAGTCTCCGGATCCGCGAATGCGAGAGAGCCTCCGGCGCCCGGATGGCCGAAACTGGTGGGCGACAGCATCGGGACATCGTCGACCGGCAACATGAATCCCCTGCCGAACCGCGTCGGTCGCCCGAGAATCTGGTCGATCCCCTCCGTAAGCGGCTCGCGGGCAGCTCGAGTGGCGGAATCCGTCAGCAGTCGGGACCCGTTCGTATCGACCACAGTGGCGGAGTAGACCGCAGCGAGCGTATTCGCTGAGGTCACCGCATTCGCGGCAGGCAGCTCTGCTGACAACAGTTCCGGTTTGTTGTAAGAGAAGGAACGTCCAGCGATCCGCAGTACACCGTTGAGTGACAGTGCTCTGCCTGCAAGGGTGTTCGGCGCGAAACGCGCCATCGCCGAGATCTCGTCAGCGTCGGTCAGAGTGGCCGCGGGGATCAATTGCGCGGCCCGGGACAGCTGCGAACTCGGAAGCCCCACCCACAAGTCATCGTACCCGATGAATTGCACCGCCGCGTGCAACAGCTCGCCCAACGTCCTGCCGGTGGCACGGCGGACTATCTCGGCGACCAGAAAGCCCCACGTCACAGCGTGGTAGCCGTGCGGATGGGTCGTGGTCCAGAAGGGGCGCTGTGCGGCGAGCGCGGCGGCCGCGGATTCACCGTCACAGACCTGCTCCAAGGTGAGAGCCGGGTCGTAACAGGGCAAACCCGCTCGATGAGACAAGATCTCATCCACTGTCACGGCGTGTTTTCCTTGTGCCGCGAATTCCGGCCAGTACTGGGCGACCGGCGCGCTCAGGTCGACGATCCCGTCCTGCGCCAGTTGGTTGACCAGAAGCGCGCCGAGACCTTTGCTGCACGAAAAGATCAACTGCACGGTTCCGGCGTCGTAAGGACGGAGACCAGCGGCGTCTGCGCTGCCCGTGGTGAGATGCACCACTTGCCGACCTCGGAGGAACACGCTGAGGGCGGCTCCCCCTGGCCCGCTGCCGTTCGCGACCGTTCTGAACGCGTCCGCGACCGGGCCGAAGCCGTGCTCAACCTGTTCTACCAGCACCACCACTCCCAGCAAATCCGATGATAGGAATTCATACTATATACCGCAGTCGGTGTGTCGATGGCAATGTTCGGTAGGGCCGGGGCAGTGGCGAGGGTGGCTTCGCCGGCCCGAGCAGGAGGTAGCGACTGGCGTCGCGGACGCTTTCCGCTTCATCCTGAGTTAGCCACGCCTTATCGTATGAATTGCAAGGACTGTCCTGCGAATTTCCCTGGGCGGCGGTCCATCGCAGTGCTGACCTGGAAGGATTGCTTGTGTCCTCGAGTGACTTGAATCGTGAAGCCGCTGCCCGCGTTGCCGGCGACATCGCCGCGCTCGGCGCGATGCGGGCCGATTGGGAACGTGACAACCGTCAGGGGTTGCACGAGATGCTGGTTGCGTCGTGGATCGTTCGAGCTCAGCAACACCTCGTATTGCGGATCGAGGCGCTTATCGCACCGCTGGGCTTGACGATGACGAATTTCGAATGCCTCGTTGTCCTGCTCGCAAGCAAGAATGGGGCTCTCGGCATGAACAAGATGGCCGAGCGCCTGGGCGTTCACCCCACCTCGATCACCTACGCGGTCGATTCGCTGGTGAAAGCCGGTCTGGTGGAGCGCAAGCCGCACCCTGCGGACCGTCGTCGCAAACTCGCGGCACTGACCGAGGAAGGGCGATCGGTCGTCGAGCGAGCGCTCGACGTCCTGGAAGCCGATCGTTTCGGTATTCAGCCCCTCGGCGCGCGCGAACTCGACAACCTCGCGGATCTGTTGCGGATCGCGATCGCTCCCGCGCGTGACGACGGGGAGGTGGAGTTCGACGGCTACAGTGCGCTACCACCGCTGACGCACCGCACTCGCGGCCCTGCCGCCAGCCGCATCTAGGTCTGTGTCGAAGGGCGAGTTTGTCGTATCTGGTGGCGACGGCACGATGTTGTTCGAGCTGGTTGATACCACGTTCGACAGCGTTGCGGTCCGGTAGAGCGCAGGATCGAACGGGGCTGGTGGCGACGGTTGTTTCTCGAGGTGAGCGACGAGATGTCGGGTCTGAAGCTGTTGCCACGGATCCGGCAGGGTCGGCGATAGGTCCGGGCTACCCGCAGGTTGTGGGACTATAGGCGGTCGTAGCGGCCATTCGGGAATGTGTCCTTGACCACCTGCCGGAGCCGATGATAGGAATTCATATTATCGGATTCCATCGGAAGGACATCTCATGATCGTCCGATCAGTGCACGCGGCAACGACGAGGCGTGTGGAGTGAGCGCCGAGACGCTGGCGGTGAAATCCACTGCGTCCTCGACGCCGGAAGCCCTCCTCCTGGGGCTGCTGAGTGATGAGGGCATCGTGTCTGCCCGGCGGTCACCGCAAGTGACGCGGTTGTCGGGCGGGCATTCGCATGTGACATGGCTCGTGCGGGAATCCGGTGCGGAGGGTGGTCCGGTCCGTCCTCGCTACGTCGTCAAGGTGGCGCAGAGCGACGGGCCACTCGCGCCCTACGATATTGCGCACGAAGTCCGATTCACGACCATCGCACGTGACAGTGGTCTTCCGAGTCCGCGAGTCATCTTTTCGAGTCAGGACAATCGGCTGGGATCACCGTTGTTCGTGATGGAGTTCGTCGAAGGCGACGCTCCCACCCCGCGCGAGATCGTTCCGTGGCTGCGCGAACACCCGGAGACTTCCCCGGTCGACTTGGCCCGTGAGACTGTTCGAACGCTGCTCGCCATGGGCGCTGTGACCGACACTCCCGGCGGGGTCGGCGCCGGCGAGTACTACCGCGGCTATATCGATTCGACGTACGACTCGTTGCTCGAATCCCTGGCTGGTGTCTGTGATCCATCCCCGAGTCTTGCGGTGGCCCACCGTGAACTGCACAGTGCCGCAGAGAGTTTGGGGATGACGCCGTTGTCGCTGGTGCAAGGCGACTTCAGATTCGGAAACCTCCTGCTGGCGGACGGCAAAATCGCCGCGATCCTCGATTGGGAGCGTGGCATGTGGGGGCATGGGTTGCATGATCTTGCGTACCTGTCATTGCCGACTATGCGCTACGACGGCAAGATCGCCGGGCTTGTCGATGACGAGCAGTTGGAAGCGGTTTGGGCCGAGGAAGCGGGCTCGTCCTGGAACAGGCCGGCGCTGGACTATCTGCGAGCAGTTTCTGTTTTCACGGAGCTGTGCTCGTGCACGCGCGCATTGTGCGCGCTGGCCCGTGGGAGAGGGCGGATGTCGCTGTTGAAGATTCTGCCGATCATTGCGCGTCACGAGACCGATCTCCTGCGCATTCTGACGACTTGGAGAGACAACGATGGCCTTGCTCGATGAACTCGTCCCACCCTTGCTGAAGGCCGTTCAGGCCGATCTGTCGACGCGTGACTCGGCGGTCGGGCTCGCGGAGCTGTCGGGCTTTGCGTTGCTGTCGGGGATTGCAAGTGAGCTACTCATGTGGGATTCGGGCCCGGAGCCGCACGCACTCGACTCGATGTCCGCGGACGCGGAGCGTAGCTACGAAGTGGCGATGCGGGCGCTGCGGCGGAGGAAGGCGCAGTCGTGAGGGCGTCGACGAGCTTTACACGACCCGCATTCCGAGATCCGCGTTGGCATGAACGCCTCGAGTTCTCTTGTGTTACGACGCGCGAGGATCTGCGGGCAAGCTTCGTAATCGACTTTCTGACCAATCTCGACGTGGCCGATTGCTGGGTGGCCATCGACGCAGGGCGCTCGTGCCCGCAGACCGATTTCGAGTTCACCGACTCGCAAATCCACCTGCCGATCGATGGATCGCAACTGTCGAATGTCAGATTATCCAACGGCCTAACCATCGAAGCCGCTCCGGCTTTGCATCACTATACACTGGAATACCTCTCGGTATGTGGACGGGTCGCGGCGAGGCTGGAATTCCGTGCCCGCACACGGGCGGCCGATCAGGACTTCACCTTCATCGGCGATGCTGCGAGCAGTGGTGATGAAGGCATGGCGGCCGACGACGCCGCCCCGGGTGGCCGGATCGACCAACCTATGCACGTCACCGGCGAACTACGCATCGACGACAGCTTCTTCACCGTCGACTGCCACTCGAATAGGTCCCACGAATGGGGCACTACGACAAGTCTGCCCCAGCCCAGCGCGAGCGTCGACGAGATGCACTTCAGCGACGAGTTGACGGTGTATCTGGATACCCGGGAGGTGCGAGAGACCTGGAACAGCGTCGAACACGCGTACGTTGTGCGGAAAGGTCGGATCCGCGCCGTAAAAGCTGCGATGGCCGTCTACGACACCTCTGATACCGGCGCCGGCAAGGTGCGCTACGAGATCACCGATGACGCAGATGACACCTACAGAATTTCCGGCTCCCTCACGTCGACCGGGCAGATGATCTCGGGGCCGAACGAATTGACCGCTGTGCGCCGGATCGTCGCTGATTGGAACGGCCGCACCGCATTGGGATTCTCGACTCTGGTCAGCGATATCCGCGAGATCCAGCGTCGCCGGCGAGCACATCGACACAGCCCAAATTCGTCGTGATAGGAGCGACCATGAAAGAGGATCTGCGAGGATTCGACAACCACGGCTATCCCGAGGGCTGGTTCGGAATCGGCTGGTCCAGCGATTTTCTCGACGGCCAGCCCGTTCAGCGTCGGCTCTTCGGCGAAGATATCGTCTTCTACCGCGGTGCCTCCGGCAAGCTCATCGCCATGGGCGCCTACTGCCCCCACCAAGGCGCTGCCCTCGCAGTGGGCGGCAAGGTCGAGGGAGATTGCATTCGGTGCCCGTTCCACGGCTGGGCCTGGGACGCCGACGGCAACAACGCTGATGTTCCCTATTCCGCCCGCGGTCGGGTGGGCGTGCGCAACAAGACATGGACGGTTGAGGAAGTCGCCGACCATGTCTTCATCTGGAACTCTTGGCGTGACGAAGGACCTCGTTGGGAGATTCCCGATATCGACTTCCTGCAGGACCCGCAGATGTTCTGGAATCCGGTCGACTCGACCCGCACCTGGCTCAACGCGCGCCTCGTGCCCCAGATGGTCACCGAGAACATCGTCGACTTCTCCCACATCAAGTATGTGCATCTGGCCGAGAGCGATTCCGAACTGGAGAAGTTCGGCGCGCAGGACCACGTGTTCTCCGTCGTACTGCGACAGGTGTTTCGAACCCGCAAGGGGCCGGTGGTCGGGCGCGACCACATCGAGGCCCACGGTGTCGGGATCAACATCGCGCGGATGAAGTTTTTGAACTACGAGATCACCAACCTTCTGAATGTCGTCCCGGTCGATGCCTCACATTCCGAAATGCGAGTCACGATCGGCATCAAGCTGCCCGACGACCTGGACGTACCCGAACGAGCCAGCGATTTGCCCGGCCATTTCCAGCGAGCCATCAAGGCGCACCTGGACTCTCAGGACCAAGACATGCCCATCTGGGAGAACCAGATCTACCGAGCGAACGTGCCGTGGGCTCCGGAAGAAGCTCGCGCCGGCCGCGCCCTGCGTAAATGGGCGCACTCTCTCTACGAAAGCTACGACGGAAAGCCTGAGGTGACGACATGATGACCACTCCGATGCAGAAGAAGGTCGCGCTGGTAACGGGCGCGGCACAGGGTGTCGGCCGCGCCACCGTGGAACGCCTCACCGCCCATGGCTGGTCCGTGGTAGCCGCCGACATCGACGACAAGATGCTGAAGTGGGCTGCTGATCGAGACGATGTGGCAACGTGCGTGGCCGACATCAGCACCGAGGACGGCAACGCTGCAATGGTGGAGGTCGCCGAACGACGATTCGGTGGCCTCAACGCAGCCATCCTCAACGCGGGGATCTCCATCTCGGGGCCCATCGACACACTCGACATGAGTGATTTCGACAAGCTGGTAGCGGTCAATCTACGTGGTGTCGTTCTCGGAATCCGGGCCGCTCTGCCCGCGCTGCGCAGGGTAGAGAACGGTGCGATCGCCGTCACCGCATCGGGGTACGCCCTCGGCGGGGATCCCGGGTTCTGGGCCTACGCGGCGACCAAGCACGCCGTAGTCGGCGTCGTGAAGTCGGTCGCGCGAGAGGTTGGCGCAGAGGGTATCCGGATCAATGCGGCATGCCCGTCGGCCATCATCGGTACCGGTCTGAGCGGGCCGATCAAAGAGACCGCCCCGGCAGTCCACGAGGCCATCGCGCAGGCCATTCCGATGCAGCGCTGGTGTGAGCCCGACGAAGTTGCCGCCGTTCTCGAGTTCTTGGTCTCGGAGGGTTCGACCTTTGTCAGCGGCACGGCCATTCCGGTCGATGGAGGCGCGCTGGCGGGCGCCGGCCTGCTCGGCCTCAGCACCAGCTCGGCGCAGTTCTAGAGCTCTTATCTCAATCAGGAGTGATCAATGATCTTCGCCGACCAGCTCAGGAACGCCGCTCGTTTTGCCGGTGACAATGAGGCCGTGCGCCTAGGCGACGAGGCCCTGTCCTTCAGTGACATCTACGAACGTTCCTGTCGCCTCACCCAGTTGTTCGCGCACGCAGCGCTGGTTCCCGGCGACAAGGTGTCGAGCCTGGGACGCAATCGCCTCGAATCGGTGGAGGAGACCACCGGCGTCGCGCTCGGAGGGTTTGTCCGGTCACCGCTGTACATGCACAACAGCACCTCGTCGCACGTGTACATGATTCAACGTGTCGGGGCGAAGGCTCTCATCGTCGATGCGGAGATGTGGTCGGCGTTGCACGATGCGCTAGCCGAGGCAGGCGTCACCCTGGAGCTCGTCCTGGTACGTGGCGCCGACCAGGCCGGGGTGCCCACCGGGGGGCACATCATGGATTACGACCGGGCCCTGCAAAACGTGGAAGCCAACGATCCCGGTGTTGAGGTAGACGATCGCAGCATCCATATCATCCGGTTCTCCGCCGGCACGACCGGCCAGCCGAAGCCGATCGCGCTCACGTGGCGAAACTGGCATGCGATGGGCAACGAGCTGCTGATCCTCGCCCCGCCGATCGGCCGAAACGACACCGAATTGGTGATCTCACCGTATTCGCACGGCTCCGGCAATCTGCTGTGGCCGATGATCAGCGCGCAAGCGCGGCAGCTCATCCTGCCCAAATTCGAAGCCGAGAACGCGCTCGAGCTCATCGAGAAGTACCGATGCAGCATCTTGTTCCTGGTCCCCACCATGATTCAACTGCTGGTCGATCACCCGGACGCCGCCCGGCGCGATCTCAGCAGTCTCAAGACGGTGTTCTACGGCGCTGCCCCGTTGAGCGAAGAGACCCTTCGCAAGGCCCTGGCGATCTGGGGGCCGTGCATGTACCAGATGTACGGCCAGTCCGAAGCGGCGCCGGTAACGATGCTTCGTCCGGAGGATCACAGTCTGGATGGAATCAATCGATTGTCCAGTGTTGGCCGGGCCACCCCGAACTCGTCGGTGCGCATCGAGTCGCCCGAAGGAGAGATCCTGCCTCCGAACACACCGGGACAGGTGGTTATCACCGGCCCGGGACAGATGGCGGGGATCTACGGCGACGAGAAGGCGACCAAAGCGCGTCTGACTTCTGATGGGTGGATTCGTACGGGCGATATCGGACAGCTCGACGAAGACGGCTACCTGCAGTTGACGGACCGCATGGAGGACATCATCATTTCCGGTGGTTTCAACGTGTGGCCTGCCGAAATTGAGAAGTCGCTGTATGCGCACCCCAAGATTCGGGAAGTTGTGGCATTCGCCGTACCGCATCCGACATGGGGCGAGACCCCGGCGGTTGTCGCGCGCGTCGACAACGTCGATGAGGTCACCGAGGACGAATTGATCAAGTGGTGCCGAGACCGTCTCGGCTCGGTGAAGAAGCCTTCCTATGTCGTCTTGACTGTCGAGGAGCTGCCCAAGAGCAGTGCCGGAAAGCTCCTGCGACGCAAAATCCAGAGCGACTATCTGTTTCAGAAAAGTTCGGACCGCCGATGAGTGCGACCGCCACACCGGTGACCCGAAGCGATCTGATCGACGTGGTCGTCGACAGCACAGAGTTGGTGGCAGACGAGGTCTTGGCCATCGACCTCGTCTCGCCCACCGGGCAGTCGTTGCCTGCATGGTTTCCGGGTGCTCACGTGGATGTGCACCTGCCCTCCGGGCTGATCCGGTCGTACTCCTTGTGTGGTGACGTGACCAACCGGTCGGGCTACCGCGTCGCGGTGCTGCATGTACACGACGGGCGTGGGGGATCCGCTGAGGTCCACCACCTCTACGGCGGGGGGTCACGACCCGCCGAACACCATCGGTACCTGCGAATTTCCCTGCCCCGCAACAATTTCGAACTGGTCGATGCAGAGCAGTATCTGTTCATTGCAGGCGGGATCGGGATCACGCCTTTGCTTCCGATGCTGGAACAAGTGTCGGCTCAGGGACGGCGGTGGCGGCTGGTCTACGGCGGTCGATCGATGGACAGCATGGCTTTCCGCGCTGTCATCGAACGACTTCAGGGCGGACAGGTGGAATTCGTCCCGCAGGACACGCGCGGGCTGATCGATGTGGCCGCGTTGTTCGATACGACTCCCGAATCGGCGCAGATCTACGTCTGCGGTCCGCCCGGGCTCCTCGACGCCACCGAAGGCGCGGCCCGGCGAACCGGTGCATCCGCGCGCCTGCACCTCGAGCGATTCGCGGCCAGCGCTGACAGCTCGCGGCCGACCACACCGAACACTGAGTTCGAGGTCGAACTCCGCCGAAGCGGCACCACCATTCATGTCGGCGCGGAAGAGACCATCCTTCAGAAAGTGCTGGAGATCCATCCCGGACACCCGTGGTCGTGCGAAGAAGGAATCTGCGGCAGTTGTGAGTCGACCGTGCTCGAAGGAGAAGTCGATCATCGCGATGAAATTCTCACCGAGGAGGAAATGGCCGCCGACGACACGATGTTCATTTGCGTGAGCCGCTGTCGCGGCAACCGACTGGTTCTGGACCTGTAAGGCGCAGCAAACGCCGTCGCTGACGGTAACGAAAGGTATAACCACTAATGTCTGACTTGGCGGTCCGCCTGGAGCCCATTGTCGATGGCGTCGCTGTCGTGGTGCTCGATGACCCGGGCCACTCGGCGAACACCATGAACGAGGCCTACTGGGCCGGCATGGACGCCGTGCTCGCCGAACTGTCCGCCTCGCGTGAGTCACTGCGAGGGGTGATCGTCAGTTCGGCGAAGTCGACCTTCTTCGCTGGCGGGGATCTGAAACTGCTCGGTGCCGCACGCCCCGGGGACGAAGACGCGATGCGCGATCTGGCTACGCGAGCGACGCGGCAGCTTCGGTCCCTCGAGACGCTCGGCGTGCCGGTGGTCGCCGCAATCAACGGTTCGGCGCTCGGCGGAGGACTGGAAATCACTCTGGCCTGCCACCGCCGAATCGCTGTCGATACGGACACGACCCGACTGGGATTGCCCGAAGTCACCCTCGGCCTGTTGCCGGCTGCCAACGGGCTCGTGCGCTCGGTGCGATTGCTCGGCCTTCGACAGGCGCTGTCGAAACTGTTGTTGGCAGGCACCACCTATACACCGAAGCAAGCCGTGGAATTCGGTCTCATCGATGAACTGGTAGGCACCGCCGACGACCTGATCCCCGCCGCCCGCCGCTGGATCGCGCAGGCGACCCGAACGCCGGCGATACCCAACGAGCCCATCGCAGACGCGAACGCCGCCGCACGCCCGCAAGATGTACTCGCCGATCTTCCCCGCGCGGTACGGCGACTGTTCGACGGATACCCCATGCCTGCTCCCCGAGCAATCCTGCACGCAGCTTGCGGAGGCGTCGGCAGGGACTTCGAGAGTGCCTCCGAACTGGAAACCGAAGCCTTCGTAGCCCTGGTCTGCGGATCGGTGTCGACGAACCTCATTCGGTCGAAATTCTTCGACATGCAGCGCATCAAAGCCGGGGCCGCTCGGCCGCAGGGGTATGAGAAGTCCACCTTCACGAAGGCTGCCGTGATCGGTGCCGGAATGATGGGCGCGGGCATCGCGCAAGTCTGCGCACAGGCGGGCATGGAGGTCACCCTCATCGATCGTGACATCGAGGCGGCCGAGAAAGGCAAGGATTCGATAGCACGCTTCCTCGCCAAATCCGGTGTCGGAGATGCGGAGCCGGTACTCGACCGCATCACCCCCGTCGATGCCATCGACAAGTCCGCGGCTGATACCGAGATCGTCATCGAAGCTGTTTTCGAAGACGAAGACCTCAAAAGCTCCATCTTCGAGCAAGTCGATGCCGTCGTCGGCGACCACTGCCTGCTGGCGTCGAACACCTCGACTCTGCCTATCACCGGGCTGGCACAGGCAGTACAGAACCCGGCCGATTTCATCGGCCTGCACTTCTTCTCCCCAGTACCTCGCATGCAACTGGTCGAAGTAATCGCCGGAAAATCTACTGGCCCGGCGACGCTTGCTCGCGGCATCGACGTGGTGCGGCAGTTGAACAAGATCCCGATTGTGGTATCCGACAGTCGCGGCTTTTTCACCAGCAGGGTGATCGTGAAACGACTGATCGAGGCGATGGCCATGGTCGCCGAGGGGGTCGAGCTGGAACTGATCGAACGGGCCGCTGTGAATGTCGGCTATCCGGTGGGTCCTCTGACGCTTCTGGACGAACTCACCATTTCCCTGGTCGAGACGGTGCGCCGGCAGGCCCGGGAAGCCGCCGAAGCGTCCGGACAATCGTGGACCGAACATCCCGGCGATGCCGTCGCCGCGGCGATGGTCCATACTCATCAGCGCTCCGGACGAGCTGCGGGCGGCGGATTCTACGAATATCCCGATGGCGTTCGTGGCGATTTCTGGAGTGGCCTGCGGCAGTATTGCGGTGCCAACGATATCGATGAGCGCACTGTCGCGGACCGTCTGCTGTTCGCCGAAGTCGTCGACTCGTTCAACTGTCTGGACGAGGGCGTCCTGCGCTCCACTCCGGACGCGAATGTGGGTTCGCTGCTGGGGATCGGTTTCCCGGCTTGGACCGGCGGCGTCATTCAGTTCGCTAACGGCTACCCCGGCGGTGCCGCAGCCTTCCGGAGTCGCGCAAATGAGCTGGCCGCAGCCTACGGCGCTCGATTCGCACTGCGCGAGAGCTGGAGCGAGTTCGTGGAGGCCGCTGATGCCTGATCCACTCGCACGCGTTAACACACTCTACGACGCCGACCACGCAGCCTTCCGGGACACGGTCCGGTCATACGGATCGCGAGTGGTCGAGCCAGCCCTCGCCGCGTGGGAAGACGCGGGAATCATCGACCGATCGGCCTACCTGGCCGCGGGCGATGCAGGATTGCTGGGTCTGGACGCGCCGACGGTGCTCGGCGGTGGGGGAGTCCGGGACTTCCGCTACAAGTCGATTATCGCCGAGGAACTGGCCAGAATCGGCGCGAACTCGTTGCTGAGCTCGATCAGTCTGCACAACGACGTGATATTGCCGTATTTGATCGATGACGCGTCCCGCGAGCAACAGCAGAAATACATACCGGGTTGCTGCAGCGGTGAACTGATCGGCGCGATCTGCATGACCGAACCCGGGACCGGAAGCGATCTGCGTGGAATCCGCACCACCGCACGCGTCGACGGCGACGAGTGGGTCCTGAACGGCTCCAAGACATTCATCACCAGCGGCATCCACTGCGACTTCGCGATGGTGGTCGCCCGGACCGACGACGCCGATCGCGGTGGTGGGCTCTCGCTCATCGTTGTGGATGCCGGCACCGCCGGCTTCGAAAAGGGACGCAAGCTCGACAAGATCGGGCAGCGAACGCAAGACACCGCTGAATTGCACTTCGACGAGGTTCGAGTGCCGCTGTCGAACCTCATAGGGGAGCGTGGGCAAGCGATCACCATGCTCACCGGCCACCTGCCGCAGGAACGGCTCACTATCGCCGTGACCGCGATCGCTACGGCCACCCAAGCCATCCGTTGGGCGTTGGATTTTGTCGCCGACCGAAACGCGTTCGGTAAACCTCTAGTGGACTTTCAGACGGTGCAGTTCACCTTGGCCGAACTGGCGACAGAACTCGATGTTGCGCGTGCCTACGTCGACACTTGCATGCTCGCCCTCGACGAGGGCCGGCTGACCCCGGTGCAGGCGGCCAAAGCGAAGTGGTGGGCCACCGAAATGCAGAAACGGGTTGTCGACCGGTCGTTGCAACTGTTCGGTGGGTACGGCTATATGCTGGAATATCCGATCGCCAGATCCTACATCGATTCCCGGGTCGCGACGATTTACGGCGGCACGACCGAAATCATGAAACACATCATCGGTCGTGACCTCCGTTCCTGGGCACGGAGGGCCAGCCGATGAGTGCGACGGTGCTGCACCGCGCCTGCGAGGGGGTGGTGACGCTCACGCTCAACAGGCCGGAGAAAGTGCGTGTCCGCCCCTACGCAGAATGCCCGGCCGGCGCCGGTGATCACAACACAGCTGGTCGTGGAATCCTCTCCGGCAGCAAGCGATCGGTGCGCGAGCGTGTCCGCGGTCGAGGCATCCAGAGCGTTAGGACGATGTCGACGCCGACACAGCCCTGCAGTGGGGCCTGGCGAACCGAGTATTCGACGAGGACGCCCTCGCCCGTGGCGCGCAGTCGGTTGCGCCGACGATCGCCGGGCAATCCCGCGCGGCTCTCTGCGCGGCGAAGGCAGCGATCACGTCGAGCCGACAGCACGCTCTCCATGCGGTCCTCGCCACCGAAACCAGGCTGCGATCGGCGCTGATCAAAGACCTTGTTCGACGTCCGGGCCAACCCGCGGACCGGCCGAAATCCGATTACTCGCTCCGACCAGAAAAGAAACGACGTCATGCGCGATGCGGTCATCGTAGAAGCAGTTCGTACACCGTTGGGCAAACGCAACGGCGGCCTGAAAGGCATTCATCCCGCCGATCTGTCAGCCCATGTCCTCAACGCCGTGATCAGCCGGACAGGTATCGATCCAGCTGTGGTCGACGACGTGATCTGGGGTTGCGTCAGTCAGGTCGGCGAGCAAACCTTCGATATTGCCCGAACCGCGGCCCTGTCGGCCGGGTGGCCGGACACGGTTCCGGGTACCACGGTGGACCGGCAATGCGGATCCTCGCAGCAGGCAGTCCATTTCGCTGCCGCCGGTGTCATCGCCGGACACTACGACATGGTCGTCGCCGGTGGTGTCGAATCGATGTCGCGGATTCCGATGATGTCGGCAATGGTCGACGGGTTGAGTCCGCTCGGCGCCGAGTACCAGAAGCGCTACGGCACCGCCTTCCCGAACCAAGGGCTAGCTGCCGAAGCGATCGCAAAGCAGTGGGGCCTGGACCGAGCCGCGGTCGACGCGTACTCGCTGCGCTCACACGAGCGTGCCGCAGAAGCGAGAGCGCAGGGCCGCTTCGAGCCCGAAATCGCAGCGGTCACCTCCCTCGATGGCACTGTGGTCGCTGCCGATGAGGGGATCCGTATCGGCGGCACTCTCGAAATCCTGGGAAAGCTGAAACCTGCCTTCGACGAGGCCGGTGTCGTTACCGCCGGCAACTCCTCGCAGATCACCGACGGCGCCGCGGCGCTGCTGATCACCTCATCGGACACCGCAAAGACCTTGGGGCTCGTGCCGATCGCCCGGGTTCACACGGCGGTCGTCACAGGTGCTGACCCGACACTGATGCTGTCCGCGCCGATCCCGGCGACACGGAAGGCGCTCGAACGCAGCGGCCTGGCGTTGAGCGACATCGGTGTGTTCGAGGTGAATGAAGCATTCGCGTCGGTGGCCCTGGCATGGCACGCCGAATTCGATGTCCCGGCTGAACAACTCAACCCGAACGGTGGCGCGATTGCCCTCGGCCACCCCCTCGGTGGCTCCGGCGCTCGGATCATGACGACGATGATCAACCACATGCGGTGCGGCAACATCCGCTACGGGCTGCAGACGATGTGTGAGGGTGGAGGACAGGCAAATGCCACGATCCTTGAGCTCCTCTAACGTCGCTGCGGACATGGTCGACTTCCACCGGCCCGCCTACCGTGACTGGCGGTGGTTGGAGACCTGCTGGTTCTCGGCGTTCATCCCCGAGCGTGGAATGCGGCTGCATCTGCGGGCTGCGTTCCGATCGAATCTCGACGTCGCTCAGACCATGGTCGCCCTCTACTCTCGATCCGGCGGAGTCCTCGACATGGACTTCTACGACAGTCAGGTTCACCAGCCCATCGGCGCGAACCGGTACTCCGACTTCGCCTTGCCCAGCGGCCTGGAACTGCGCGGAAGACCCACCGCCGGCAAATACCACGTTCGGTTCGCCTCGCGGTGTAAGCGGCTGCACGTGGATGTGGAATGCCGAGCATTGATGGAGCCGGTCGATCTCGAATTCACTGCCATCCGCAGTGCGGAGAAGGGGTTCGCGGCATTCCATCGTCAGCCCCGCGGTGACGTGCCGATCGGACACATAGACCAGACTTTCCACGTCACCGGATCGATTCAGCTCGACAAAGAGACCATCGCCGTCGACTGCCTTTCCAATCACGACCATTCGTGGAGCCCGCGTGCCGAGTTCCGCAGTGGATGCGGCACTTTCGACGAATTCCACTTCGGAAACGAGCTCACACTGCTGGCCCAGACCGTACAGCGGACACCCGGCGCCGCGGATGTAACGAACGGTTATGTGCTCGTCGGCGACGATCTGCGCCGAATCAAGAAGGCGAGCGTCGAGTTCGACCAAATCGGTTATCGCACAAAGGCTCTCATCTACAACGTCACCGACTGGACAGGCGAATCGTACACACTGACCGCCACTGTCGCCAGTTCCGTCACCCAAGATCAAGGTTCCAACGGATTGACGGTGATGAACCTGTGCGAGGCGCAGTGGAACGGCCGCGTCGGTGTAGCGGAATCGATGTGGCACTGGGACATTCCAGAAATTCAACGCCGAATCCGCGCGGCCCGCGCGGTCCCGGGCAACGAGGCACTGTCGACCGAGCAGGCGCTGGCCTGGAATTGGGAACGCCACACCGCCTGAACACCCCCCGACTCAGCGATCCAACCACAAACGGTACCTCGGTTCGAACAAGGAGAACTGCCATGCAGGCAACATTCGAAGAGTATTGCAAAAAGTACGAGTCCTTCGTCACGATGAAGCGTGAAGACGGAATTCTGGAGATGAAACTCCACAGCAACGGAGACGTGTGTCGCTGGGATGGCGTGATGCACAGTCAGCTGGGATTCTGCTTCGCAGACGTGGGCTCGGACCAGGACAACAAGGTCGTCATCCTCACGGCAACCGGTGACCGGTTCATCGATATGCCGGACATGTCGGTGATGGAGCCCTATCTGCCGGTCACTCCGCAGAGCTATATGCCGCTGATCCCCGAGAGCACCCGGCTGCTGCAGAACCTGCTCGACATCGAGGCGCCCATCATTGCCGCGGTCAATGGACCTGCTCCTGTGCATCCGGAGTTTCCCGCACTCGCCGATATCTGCTTGGCTGCAGACCGCGCCTGGTTCAGCGACGGATTCCATTTCCAGAACGGCTGGATCGCCGGCGACGGCACCCATGTCGTCTGGCCATTGCTGCTCGGTCACGGCCGCGCGCAGTACTTCATGATGACGGCGGAGCGGATTTCGGCAGCCGAAGCCAAGACCCTGGGATTCGTCAACGAGGTCCTGCCCGCCGACCAACTCAACGCACGGGCCTGGGAACTGGCACGACAGATTCGGCAGCAGCCCGAAGTAACTCTGCGGGCGCAGCGCATGCTCTATACCCAGCCTCTCAAGCGCGCTCTGTCGGAGTATCTGCCCTTCGGTCTCGCACTGGAAGGCCTCGGCGAAATCAACTATCTTCCTCTGCATTTGAAGGAGTGAAGCCGGCGGCAGATGATGCGGGGCCGTCCTGAACCGGCATGCCGGCCAGGGCGGATTCCGCCCCCGCGGTGGGCCCCCTGTGCGTGAGCGCAGGACCGAGCGCTTCTTGTTGGTCCCGATGACGCCGCTGGGACCGCGTTCGATCCAGCCCGCCGCATAAACACCCGGTGCAGGTCGGCAGCTGTCGGCTGTGATGACTCGCCCGTGCTCGTTCGGTATCACGCCGCGACCTGTTTCGAAGGGGACGCCGGGGATCGATGCGCCGGTGTAGCCGACCGACCGTATGACCAGCCCGGCCCGAAGCAATTCGTCGGCGCTCGTTCGCGCGGCGGTGGCTCGCCTCTCTTCGTCGATCGTGAGCGTGTTTCGGGCCACCCGTACCTGCCCGACTTTCCCATCGATGTTCTCGAGTGACAGCGGCCAGGGCTCGAACCGTAGAACGATCCGCCGCGTGGCGTCGGGAATGGCCGGCTTTGCGAGCTGGTGAAGGTGATGCAACTTCGAGGCCGCTGTTCGGGTGCCGGTAGTGCCGGGCAGATCGGGATCGATGGCGGTCTAGGCATCGAGGATGGTGGACTCGACAACGACCTCGACGTTGCCGAGGTGGGTGAGTCCGAGCAATTCCGGCGTGGTGAACGCCGCTTGGGCTGGCCCGCGGCGGCCCAAGATCACCACCTCGCGAATCTCGCTCTGACGAAGTGCGTCGATCGCGTGCTGAGCGATATCGGAATCGTTGAGTTCGTCGGGAGTCATCAGCAACACTCGGGCGATATCCAAACCGAGGTTGCCGTTGCCGAAGACGATCACGCGCTCGGTGTCGAAGTCGTACACCCGGTCGGCGAAGTCCGGATGACCGTTGTACCAGGCCACGAATTCGGCCGCCGCGTGCGAGCCGGGCAAGTCTTCTCCCGGTATGTCGAGCCGCTTGTCATGAGGCGCCCCCGTCGCGTAGATCACAGCGTGGTGGTGCTGAAGGAGCTCGCTGTGGGTGATGTGTTTTCCCACTTGGACATTGAGGTAGCAGCGTGTCCCGCGCGTGCGGAGGGCACCCGCGAAGACCTCGCTGCTACGTTTCGTGTTTTGATGGTCCGGGCATGGCGTGAGCTTCTTTTCGGTAGTGCAAGAGAAGGTGAAGGAACGGCGGGCCGACGGAGAAGCTCGTCGGCCCGCCGAAGAATGTGACGCCTACGCCGGAGTCAGCGCCACCGGAAGGTGTTTGACACCGCCTGCCAGGTTGGATCGTAGATAGCTGGGCTTGTCGGTGATGCGCACCTTCGACGCACGCTGGGCGAGTTCCTCGTAGAACACGCGGATTTCGATACGCGCGAGGTGAGCCCCCAGGCATGCGTGCGGCCCGGAGCCGAACGCCAGGTGCTCGCGCGGCCGGCGATGAATGTCGAAGCGGTCGGCGTCTGCGAACTTGTCCTCGTCACGGTTTCCGGAAGCGAAGAACAGGGCTACCCGATCGCCCTCCTTCATCTGCTGCCCACCGAACTCGATGTCCTGAGTGACGTGGCGGCCGAGATAGATGACCGCCGGCGACCACCGCAGAATCTCTTCGGTGGCATCCTTGGCCAGACTCGGATCCTCGTGCAGCATGCCGTACTGATCGGGATCTTCGAGAAGGCCGATCAGGCCGTGTGACAACACGTTTCGACTGGTTTCCGCACCGGCGATCACGAGCAGTGCGAAGAATCCACCGAGCTCTTCCTCGGTGAGGCCTTCGTCGTCGACTTCCGCAGCGATCAGAGCTGACAACAAGTCGTCGCCAGGTTCTTCGGCGCGTCGCTCCCGAAGCTGTTGACCGTAGGTGAACAGCGCGGTGTTGGCTTCGGCGACCTCCTCGGGGCTGCGAGACAATTCGGGATCTTCGCTGCCGGTCAGTGCGTCAGTCCATTTTCCCAGAAGGTGGCGATCCTCTTCGGGAATCCCGAGCATTTCTCCGATGGCCTGCACGGGGAGCTTCGCCGCAATATCGGTGACGAAGTCGACTGATTCTCGCTTCATCGCGTTATCGATCAGGGCGGCCGCGGCCCGACGATAGGCGGGGACGAGTGCGTCGAGTGCCTTGTTGGTGAATGCGCGTGTGGAGAGCCGCCTGTACTTCAGGTGTTCAGGGGCGTCCATGTTGCTCATCACTCGTGGTGCGGTGCCCATCATGGTGTCGATGCCGGAGTGTCCCAGCACGATCGTGCCGCCCCGCAGGTACGAGGAGCTGAAAACCGTCGGCGTCTTCGCCGCTTTCGCGATGTCGTCGAACTTGGTGAGGGCCCAGAAACCGCGCTCGGTCTGGTCTGGGTGGCGGTATACCGGCGCGTGCGCCCGCAGATACGCAAACCAGTCCAATGGCGGGCCCTCGGCGTACCGATCTAGGTCGAGCAAATTGATGTCAGACAAGTCCATGGAATTTCTCCTCGGGGCACCTGGACTGCAGCAGGCTGTGGCCTACGTCACTACTGTAGTAGGAAAACCTACAATCGAATTTCCTACGAGTCAAGCGGCTGCCTGTGGTTGCAGAATTGGTGCGCCGGTGTAGCTGGGTCGCCCGGTCAGGGGCTGGATCGGGCTGTCAGAAGGCGAGCGCCTCGGCGGGGAGGGAGTTGTGTTCGTGGATGACCAGCCAGTCGTTGCCGACCTTCTGGAAGATCAAGGTGTACCGGGTCACCGAGGCGATCGGGCGACCGTCTTTGAACCGGGCCGTCGCTTTCATCAGCCCTCGGAGGTAGGCGAGGCTGTCGGAGACCGCGACGTGGCGGTCGGTGACCTCCAGTTCGATCGGCCCCTCGGTGGCGTCGAAGAATTCTCGGGTCTTTTCGAGTAGACGATCGAATCCGGCGTCGACCAGTGGAGGCATGATGTCGAACAGCGCGTACTGGCCGTCCTTGGCGTAGAAGGACGTGGCCAGTGCGGCGTCCTTCTGCTGGTAGGCCTCGCGAAGAGTGTCCATCGCGTTGGCGATTGCCTGTTCGGCGCTATGCCCGGTGGTCTGGGTGGTCATGGTGGCTGTCCTTTCGGTCGAGACAAACGCTGCATGATCGGTGAACGAGGTCCGCGCCTCGACGTTGGATGAGGCTTGAAAGCGTCGGGATCTGGATGATCATCGGCGTCAGTGATGCGCGCCACAGCGAGCTATCGGAACTTAGCGAGCATCTACACGGGTGGTCAAGAGCCGGAAACAGCTTTTCTGCATCTCCGTGGACTGACGGCACCGATCTCCGTAGTCGGCTACGGGTGACCCACCTCCCCGCAAGCCGATCACGACCGCCCGGCCCGTGGTCGTGGTATCCGACGACTGCCGCTGATCAGACCCACCAATGTTCCGCCAGTCCCCCCGGTGGTGATTCGCCGGGTTCGGGCGAGTTCGACGAGGAGTCGCTGCCGAGCCCGGGGCGGTTCCCGCCGATTCACCGAGCCGCGCGGTAGCGGCGTGGAGTCGGTGAGTCGAGCAACCAGTCGGCCACCAAGAGAGCTGCGTGCAGTTTGATTGTCGAAGTATCAGTGGGATGGCCGCAAAGGGTGAATGCCTGCTGCACACGGTAAGTTACCGTGTTGCGCGAGATTCGCTCGACTGCTGCTACTTTGGCCAGACTGTGTCGCATGTCGAGATAGCGGCGGAGAGTGGTCCGCAATTCGTTCATCCGCGGGTCGTCGGACGCGAGCGGCCCGAGGTGACGGGCGACGAACTGGCGGGCGGCCTGCCGGTCAGCCAGCAGGAGCACGTCCAGATCAACGTCTTCATGAGCCATGGATGCGTGTGGCCGATCAGCACCCTGGCGGGCCAATCGCTCAACGGCACGCGCTTCGACGCAGACCATCTACGACCGACACACTTCCTCCGAGCAGCGAGAGCTCCTCTCCCGCCTTCGCTATGACGTCCTCGCCGACCTCGGCTGCCCACATGACCGCTCCCGGTCCCCATGCGGTCCGGATTCGATCCGCGTCCGGCCCGAGCAATTCGATCTCGATTCCACTCGGGTGGGTTCCGGAAAGTCCGCGCGCCCAATGCACTCGGCGTCTCCTCATCTGGGGGGGGGCGGGCCCGATCGGGCCGGTTAGCAGCACGTCCGGTTTTGTTGGGGCCAGACGGCGAGGAGAATTCTGGGCTCCCAGCCAATAGTGACCTGCGTAACTGCGCGGTTAAATCTAGGCGTCGTATCGCTCGAGCCGCAAGGAGCCCTAACGATGCGTAAACGCCGCGCCGCCATGGCACACATCGGTCCCGCAAACGTCGCTTCTCACGGAAGATTCGAGCAGATCGACAACGGCAACCTGGCCACGCCTCCCTTCGACCTCCCGCCGGCTCCTCACAACTACCGTTGGGGCCCGTTCAAGAGTTCGACCGACACGGACGACTTCCTGGACAGCCTCGCCACACTGTGCGGCAACGGGTCACCGAATGCCCAGTCGGGTATGGCCGTGCACGTCTACTCGGCGGCCAGGTCGATGCGCGATCGCGTTCGCCGATGCCGACGGCAGCGGGCGTCAACGGGTTTCGCAAGAGTTCGCCGATGCAGCGCTACTACCGCGACATCACCATGATGCGGGCGCATCCCACGCTCAATGCGGACCGTGCGTCCGAGACCCATGGCGAGGTGCTGCTCGGGTTGCCGCCACAGGCTCCGATCCAGCGTTCCCGCGCCCCCAGTGCCCGAACGCGCCTGGCGCGCTGGGCCGCATGAGATGAGGGGCAAGACGACTGGTGAACGCCGAGGTCGACCAGCACCGGGCGAGCCCTGATAACTGACGTCAAACACTGACTCATATGTTGAGGAGAAACATGACTGAGAAGGAACGGCAGGTCGTCGTCGACCTGCTTCGATCGGCTCCCAGTCCCGCATCGCTGTCGGTCACCGAGCTGCGCGCGATGTTCGAGCAGACAGGCTCGATCACGAAGCAGCCCGAGGATGTCGTCCTGGAGAAGGCAGTGGTCGGCGGCGTTCCCGCCGAATGGTCGTCGACTCCCGGCGCCGAATCCACCAGCGTCTTGCTGTACCTCCACGGCGGCGGCTTCTACTTCGGTTCAGCTGCTTCACACCGTGGTCTGGTGACGAATCTGGGGGCGCTGGCTGGGGTCCGGACGCTGACCCTGGAATACCGGCTGGCGCCCGAGCACCGCTTCCCCAGCCCCATCGAAGATGCAGTGGCCGGCTACCGCGATCTGCTCGACCAGGGGCTGGAGCCGGCGCGGATCGCCGTGGCCGGCGACTCGGCTGGCGGCGGGCTGCTCATCTCGATGTTGGTCGCAGCGCGAGAGGCCGGACTACCGCTCCCGGGCGCGGCGGTGTGCTTCTCGCCCTGGGTGGACATGATGTTCGAGGGCGATTCGATGCGGACCAATCAGGCGCTGGACGCTGTCGTGGGCCGCGAGGAGCTGTCCTGGATGGCGGATCAGTTCATCGCCGTCGATGACCGGCGGGATCCGAGGGCATCTCCCATCCTCGCCGACCTCACTGGATTTCCTCCCGCCCTGATCCAGGTCAGCTCGCATGAGGTGCTGCTGGACGATGGCACTCGCCTCGCCGCGCGCTTGGCTGCTGCGGACGTACGAGTGCAATTGGACGTGTGGCCGCGGTTGCCGCACGTCTGGCAACTCTATGCCGGCATGCTCAGCGAGGGATGGGACGCACTGGAACAGGCGGCGGACTTCCTACGGAAGCAGTTGCGGTGACGGGCGGGTGTCTTATGAAAGACACTGGCGGTCACTCAACGACATGGCCGTCGACCGCCTCGGCCGTCGGGAATTTCGCGTTCGACCTGATAGTGGCGAAGCGTGAAGTCAGCGAATCCTCTGCGCGGGTGGAGCCAGACGGCACCGTCAGCGAGGTCGCCGACGATCTCTCCTTCCCCAACGGCAGCGTCGTCACCGCAGGCGACGTGCTGCTGGCCAACGAAACCTTTGGTGACCGCATCACCGCTTTCGACATAGCTGTTGACGGCACACCGACGAAACGGCGCGTCTGGGCGGCGTTCGGTGATCTTCCCACCGACACCGACACCGACACCGCAGCGGTGCTGGGCCAGGTCGCGGTCGGCAGCGATGGATCGGTGCTGGACGGCGAGGGCGCATTGTGGGTCGCCGGCGCGCTGGACGGCAGCGGCCGGATGCCGGGATCGACCATCGCCGTGGTGCGCGTCGACGTACCGGCAGCCGGCCACCGCTGAGCCTGGTCGACCTACGCGGTCGATCGGCACCCGACCAAGGCCCTGTGATCGTGTCGCCGCTGAGGCAGCCACGCTGACCTGGCCGGTCATCTAGTCCACGTTCATTTCCCGGTTAGCACTGTTCCGCACTTTGTGAAGGATTAGCGTTGTGAGCATCAGAGAGGCGGTCATTGTCGACGCCGTCCGGACTCCGGTAGGCAAACGCGGCGGCGTCCTGGCAGTGTGGCATCCCACCGACCTGTTGGCGCACACCATGCGCACGCTCGTCGACCGTGCAGGCGTCGACCCGACCCGGATCGCAGATGTCATTGCTGGATGTGTGCTCCAGTACGGGGAGCAGGCCGGGAACCTGGCTCGCTGGGCTGCGTTGGGGGCCGGGCTGCCCGAGCATGTGCCCGCCACTACCCTCGACCGCCAATGTGGTTCGGGCCAGCAAGCCGTGCACTTCGCCGCTCAGGCGGTCCGGTGCGGTGACTACGACTTCGCGATCGGCGCCGGTGTGGAATCGATGTCGCGCGTGGACCTCGGGCCCTTGTTCAACCCGGCCGACGGTCTCGGACCGTGGTACGGCACCCGGGCTCTGGCCCGTTACAACGGCACGCTCTGCGCCCAGGGCCCGTCTGCGGACCTGGTGGCCCGGAAATGGGGTCTGACCCGCGACGAACTCGACGGCTACAGCGCCGAGAGCCACCGCCGCGCCCACGCCGCCACCGAGTCCGGTGCCTTCGCCCGCCAACTTGTTCCGGTCACCGCCGACGGCGCACCCGACACCGAGCCGATCACCCGGGACGAGGGAATCCGCGCCGGAATCGATCCAGCGAAGATGGCGGCATTGAAGCCCGTGTTCGCCGAGGACGGATTGATCACGGCCGGCAACGCCTCCCAGATCAGTGACGGGGCCGCCGCGGTGCTGATCGCCGATCGCGCCGCCGCCGACGCCGCGGGCCTTCAGCCCAAGGCAGTGATCCGAGCGACGGCCGTCGCCGCCGACGATCCGATCCTGCAGTTCACCGCCATCCTGCCCGCCGCGCGCCAGGCCCTCGAGAAGGCCGGGTTGGCGATCGGCGACATCGACCGCATCGAGGTCAACGAAGCGTTCGCGCCCATTCCGCTGATCTTCGCCAAGGAATTCGGCGTCGACCGTGACCGCCTCAATACCAATGGCGGCTCCATCGCCATCGGCCACCCGCTGGGCTCGACCGGGGCGCGCCTGCTCACTGACCTGGTGTACGCGCTAGAACTGGCGCAAGCCCGCTACGGGCTACTCGTGGTCTGCGAAGGTGGCGGCATGGCCAACGCCACGGTCATCGAACGCCTCTGACTCGCACAAGGACCATTGTCATGGAATTCATCGACCGTACCTACCTCGTCACCGGCGGCGCGTCGGGCCTGGGCCGCGCCACCGCGACCGAGCTACTGGCCCGCGGCGCTTACGTCGTGGTTGCCGACCTGAAGGGAGACGCACCCGACGGCGGCGTGTTCGTCGCCACCGACGTCACCGACGAAATCCAGGTCCGCGGCGCCGTCGCCGCGGCCACGCAGCAGCCCGGCCCGCTGTCCGGTGTGATCAACTGTGCCGGGATCAGCATCCCCCACAAGGTCCTCACCAGCGACGGCCCGCACGACCTGGACTTGTTCCTCAAAACGCTCGCTGTCAACCTCGGCGGCACCTTCAACGTGATCAGGTTGGCCGCCGAGATCATGCGTGGCAACGATCCCGGCCCCAGCGGCGAACGCGGCGTGATCGTCACGACCGCGTCGGTCGCCGCGTTCGACGGCCAGGTCGGCCAGGCCGCCTACGCCGCGTCCAAGGCCGGCGTCGTCGGCATGACTCTGCCGATCGCGCGAGAGTTGGCCCGCTACGGCATCCGGATCGCCACCATCGCGCCCGGCATCTTCCACACCCCGATCCTCGACGTGCTCTCCGAACAGGCCCGGCAATCCCTCGGTGCGCAGGTGCCGTTCCCGCAACGGCTCGGAGACCCGGCCGAATACGCCGCCCTGGCCTGCCACATCGTGGAGAACCAGATGCTCAACGGCGAGGTGATCCGTCTCGACGGCGCCATACGCATGGCGCCCCGCTGACAAGGAGACATCACCGATCGACACCTCAGATCGTGCGCGGCCACAAAGCCACCATGGGGAGGATTACCAGCTCAACACCACCACCTTCATCCGCTACGCCGCCCGCCACCCACTGTGACCAGGAGATCGTCAACCGGCGCCGGTGGTACCCAACGACTCGTCCACACGATCGGTGAACCCGCCGCGATTCGGGTGCTGTTGACCACCGCGATCCCCGCGGCTGACGCCCACGTCCGCGGACTGGTTGGCGACCTCGTCGACGACGCCGACTGTCTGCCCCACCGCGCTCGAGATCAGCGAGCAGATCGCCGCCACCGCGCCCTTGGCGGTGCAAATGGCCAAAGACACCGCCCATACCGCCCACGGCACTGCCCTCACCACCGGCCCGACCACGAGCAAGGAGTCCGCGCGTTCCGGGCCGAACGCCGACCCGCCTTCACCGGCCGCTGACAGAAAGAGACCACCGATGAGCTACCGCTCGCCGTGGATGACCGACGACCTGGACCAGCTCCGCGACCTGACCCGTCGCTTCCTCGCCAAAGAACTCGAACCTCACCAGCAGCGGTTCGCGCGCCAGCACGCCGTGGACCGCGACTTCTGGCGCGCCGCAGGCGATGTCGGGCTGCTATGCCTGAGCTGCCCCGAGCAGTACGGGGGCAGCGGCGGCACGTTCGCCCACGAAGCCGTCGTCATCGAAGAGCAGGCCCGCATCGCCGACGACTGCTGGTCGTTCAACGTCCACAGCACGATTGTCGCCCACTACCTCAACGCCTACGCCACCGACGAGCAGAAACGGCGATGGCTGCCGGGCATGGCACGCGGCGAACTCGTCGGTGCCATCGCCATGACCGAACCCGGCACCGGCAGCGACCTGCAGAACATCCGCACCAGCGCCGTCCGCAACGGCGACAGCTACGTGATCAACGGAGCCAAGACGTTCATCACCAACGGCACCCACTGCGACCTGCTGATCATCGTCGCCCGCACCAGCGCGCAGCGCCACGGCAAAGGCCTGTCGCTGATCGTCGCAGACACCCGCGACCTGCCGGGCTTTCACCGCGGCCGCATCCTGGACAAGATCGGCCAGCACGGGCAGGACACCCGCGAGCTGTCGTTCACCGACGTGCGTATCCCGGCCGCCAACCTCCTCGGCACCCAAGAAGGAACGGGGTTCGCGCAGCTGATGACGCAGCTGCCGCAGGAACGGCTCACGATCGCCGTGTCCGCTGTCGCCACCGCCGAACACGCGGTCGATCTCGCCGTGGACTACGCCAAGACTCGCACCGCATTCGGGCAACGACTGCTCGACTTCCAGAACACCCGCTTCGTGCTCGCCGAATGCCGCACCGAAGCGCTCGCTCTGCGCACCTTCATCGACTACTGCCTCGCCCGCCACCTCGACGGCGCCCTCGACGCCGCGACCGCTTCCATGGCCAAATATCTGGCCACCGACGCCCAGAATTCGATCATCGACCGCTGCCTGCAGGTCTTCGGCGGCTACGGCTACACGACCGAATACCCCATCGCCCGCATGTACGCGGCCGCCCGCGTGCAGAAGATCTACGGCGGCACCAACGAAATCATGAAAGAAGTCATCGCCCGATCGCTATGACCTGCGCCTCCCCGGCCGCTGGAGGACGAAAGTGAGCCGCGAAATAGCACAGTCTCGACCGCACGGCCCGCCACTCAGATGCCGGGCGGTGAGATCATCCGTCTCGACGGCGCGATCCGCATGGCACCGCGCTGAGGGGAGTAACCCGATATGACACAGAATTTCGTCCGCGGACACCCGTCCACGATGGGGGACGACTACCAGCTCAACACCACCACCCTCATCCGGCATGCTGCCCGGACCTATGGCGACCAGGAGATCGTCTACCGGCGCCCGGACGGCGGCTGGGAGCGCTACGGTTACGCCGACTGTTACGACCGCGTCTGCCGCGCCGCCAACGCCATCCAAGGGCTCGGCGTATCACCCGGGGATCGCGTCGGCATCCTGGACTGGAACAGTCGCCGCCACTTCGAGTTGTACTGGGCCATTCCAGGTGTCGCGGCGGTGATGCTGCAGATGAACCTGCGGCTGGCCCCAGATGATCTCGCCTACGTGGTCGATCATTCCGGCGCCTCGCTGATTGCCGTTGACGAGTCGCTGCTGCCCGTGGCCGAATCCATTGCTTCCCGCGTCACCGGGGTGAAGGGCTGGATCGTGCTCACCGACCGGCCCCTGGCCGAGATCGACACAAGCCTCGCGCCGCTGCACCACTACGAAGATCTGCTGGCCGCGGCCGACACCGTGACCGAGTGGCCGGTCGTCGACGAACGGTCGGCATACAGCGCCTGCTACACCACCGGCACCACCGGCCGCCCGAAAGGTATCTACTACTCCCACCGGGCGATCTACCTGCACGCGATGGCCGAGGCCGTAACGCTGGGCATGACCGTCGATGACACCACCATGCTCATCACGCCGATGTTCCATGCCCAATGTTGGGGACTGCCGCAAGCGGCGGCCCTGACCGGCGGCAAACTGGTACTGCCGGGTCGCTACGTCGCCGACGACACCGGCCCGCTGATTACCGCGATGACCGACGAGCAGGTCACCATCGCCAACGGCGCACCGGTGATCTTCCAGCCGATGCTCGACTACATCCGCGCCCACGGCCTGCGTCCGGATTTCCGTCGGACCAGGCTGCTGGCCGGCTCGGCCGAACCGCCGCTGTCGCTGATGCGCGGTTTCCACGACGCCACTGGCGCCGACATCCTGCACGGCTACGGCGCCACCGAAACCAGCCCGCTGATCGCAGTGAACCGGTGGAAGCCCGCCCTGGCCCGCCGCCTCGACACCGACACGCTGTGGGATCTGCGCCGCAAACAGGGGCTGCCGGTGACCGGCGTCGACATCGTGCTGCGCGACAACGACGGTCACGATCTGCCGCACGACGGTGTCAGCGTCGGCGAGGTCTGCGTCCGCGGACCGTGGATCACCACCAGCTATCACGAACTGTCCGACTCCGGTGACCGGTTCACCGCCGACGGCTACTGGCGCAGCGGCGACGCGGGAACCATCGATGAGCATGGCTACCTCAAGCTCACCGACCGGATGAAAGACGTCATCAAGAGCGGCGGGGAATGGATTTCCTCGATCGATATGGAGAACGCCATCGCCGCGCACCCGGCCGTCGCCGAGGCCGCCGTCGTCGGCGTCCCGCATCCGAGGTGGCAGGAACGTGCGCTCGCGCTGGTGGTGGTCACACCCGGCAAGACGCTCACCGAGGGCGAGGTCCGCGACCACCTCAAGGCTCGGTTCGCCCCCTGGCAGCTGCCGGAATCGGTGGTGTTCCTCGATACGATCGCGCGCACCAGCGTCGGCAAGATCGACAAGAAGCGGCTCCGCAGCCAGTACCAGGACCTCTACGCGAGCAGGAGCAGCGATGGCTGATCGGCCCCTGGTGCCGCGCAGCACCGACGGGCACGTCGCCGTCCTGCTCTCGAGCGCCCGGAGGCCCTCAACGCGCTCAACCGTACGGTCACCGATCAGCTTGTGACCGCACTGGAGGCCGCCGGCATTGACCCGGCGGTGCGGGCGGTGGCCGTCGCCGACACCGACGTCGTCACCACTGCGATCGACATCGGTGCGCAGATCGCCGCTGGCGGTGCAGATGGCCAAGGACGCGGCCCGCGCTGCCACGACGCTGGCCTGCCTAACCGGCTGGGCGAACGGCGCAACTTCTTCCAGCTGCTCGACACCGATGACCTGCGCGAAGGCGTATCCGGCTTCCGCGCCAAACCGCGGCCCGGCCTTCTCCGGCCTCTGACAGAGAGTGTGACCCGTGAGCTACCGCTCGCCGTGGATGACCAACGACCTCGACCAGTTGCGCGACTTCACCGACCGCTCCCTAGGGAGCGAGCTGGCACCTGACCAGCACCGCTGGCCACACCAGCACGCGGTGGACCGCGCATTCTGGAAGACCGCTGGCGCGGTCGGGCTGCTGCGCCTCGCCTGCCCCGAACAGTACGGAGGCGTCGGCGGGACGGTCGCGCACGAGGCCGTCGTCGTCGAAGAACAAGCCAACATCGCCGACGACTGCTGGTCCTACAAAGTGCACAGCACCATCGTCGCCCACTATCTCAACGCCTACGGGACCGAAGAAAAGAAACGCTGGCGGCCGCCCGGGATGGCCCGCGGCGACCTCGTCGGAGCCACTGCGAACAGCCCTGCCACGTCCGACGCTGACGGTGCACCAGCAACCGTCTGCCCGACCACGAAGGAACCACCCATGCCGCCACTGACACTCGGCCACAAGACCTACGAGCAGTTCTCATCCAGGGAGCTGGTGGAACTCGGGGATCTCGCCGAGGAGCACGGATCTGACAGCCCCACGGTCAGCGACCACTTCCAGCCGTGGCGGCACCAAGAGCACCCAATAGCCAGCATTTGGCGTGACGTCCGCATCCAGCGCATCTACGACGGCGCAAACGAGGTAATGACGGACCTGATCGGCCGGGCGCCGGTGGCAAGTGCGGGGGTCGAGCGGTGAGCACGCTCGCAGGCAGGGTCGCCATCGTCACCGGCGCCTCGCGCGGTGTGGGGCGGGGGATCGCACTCCGGCTCGCGGCCGACGGCGCCGCCGTCGCGGTCAACTATCGGCGCGACGGCGCAGCCGCGGGTGAGGTCGTCAAAGAGATCACCGCCGGCGGGGGTGTAGCGGTCGGCTACCGGGCCGCCATCGACGACGAGGCGGCGACCACCGCGATGGTGCACGCGGTGCGGCGCGACCTCGGGCCGGTGAGCATCGTGGTCAGTAATGCCGGCACGGCCAGCCGCGGCCTCGACGTGGTCGGCACGTCCCGGGAGGAGTACCTATCACTGCTGTCGGTGCATGCCCTCGGCCCGATCGGCCTGCTCCGTGAAGCGCTGCCCGACCTGCGTGCGGCAGGACGCGGCGATGTCGTCATGATCTCCAGTAACACCGTCGCTTCGGCGCCCGCGCAGGCGGCGCCGTACACGATGGCGAAGGCGGCGATGGAGATCGTGGTCCGCACGCTCGCGCGCGAGGAGCGCCAACACGGCATCCGCGCCAACATCGTCGCACCTGGCCTGGTAGCGACGGACATGGGCAGTCGGCTGGTCCGGGCCTCTGCCGGCGCGACGCTGGGCGATCTGGCCGAGAGCTCCCCATTCGGCCGGGTCTGTACGCCCGAGGACGTCGCTGGTGCCGTCGCCTGGCTGGTGTCGGCCGATGCAGGCTACGTCACCGGGCAGAAGATCCTCGTCGACGGCGGCGGCCGGGACGCGGCGATTTTCTGACCGGGTTTGCGGACCCCACGCTGGGTCTAGATCCACGTACAGCGATGGGAGGACCACAAACCGTTGCGATCGACAAACGCCGCGGCCGCGACGAGCGTGACCGCGGGCCGTCGATGACGACCACCGCCTTGCCCGCGTGCACCGACTCGTCGATGGTCTGGTCCGACCGGCCGGTGGGTGCCCGGCCGGGCATCACCACCGAGGAGTCCGCGGAGTTGAAGCGGCTGCGGCGGGAGCACCAGAACTAAAGCGCGCCAATGCAATTCTGAAATCCGCCTCGATCTTCTTCGCGTCAATGTCAGGATGATCTCTGCCCAGCGGGGTTCGCTCTTTTCTTCGCTGCCCCGGCCGTTGACGCTGCTGGCTTGTCACGATGTGCGGCCTCGACGGGCCCGACCGGCGGGGTGCGCGGCCTGATAGGAGCGCGCCGCAAATGCCCGATTGACGCGTGCCTGTCCTCACCTGGTCGCATTTATACTGTTGCGCGTCGAGAGGACAAAAACCGTTAAGCCATATGGTGATCGGTGTGGATGCCCACAAACGCACCTATACCCTGGTCGCCGCCGATCCCGTCGGCCGCCGGTTGGCCGCAAAGACGATCGGAACGACCAGCGAGGATCATTTGAAGGCGGTCGAGTGGGCTGCCCAGTGGCCGGCTGCCCGCTTCGCGTTGGAGGACTGCCGACAGGTTACACGCCGACTGGAGCGGGACCTGCTGGCCGCCAGGTTCGAGGTGGTGCGGGTGCCGACCCATCTCATGGCCGCCGCCAAGCGCGGCAGCTGAAGAAGGGCAAACCCGATCCGATCGATGCCCTGGCGGTGGCACATGCTGGAACCCGACCTGCCAACCGCGCGTCTCGACGGCCCGGCGCGGGAGGTGAAATTGTTGTCGGACTATCGCCATACTGTGGTTGTTCAGCGCACCGAGCTGATCAACCGATTACGTTGGCACCTGTATGAACTCGACCCGAGCCTGGAACTTCCCTCCCGCGACCTGCGCCGCTGCTGCGTAATCGACGACCTCGCGCAACGACTCACCGCATTCGACGGCCTGGTCGCGCAGATCGCTCGCGGTATGATCGCGCAGTGCCGTGCGCTGACCGAGCAGATCAACAATCTCGAACGGCAGCTGCGAGATCGAGTTCGGGTGCTTTGCGCTCGACATTGCACCGCTATCTGGAGCTGGACCAGGCCCTGGCCCGAGTCGCCGCGGCCGAGCACATCTCCAAGAACACCGTGACCTATCGGGTGCGGCGAGCGCTGTCATTGTGTGGGCACGAGGATTCTTCGACGAATACGCGCGCCGCGTTGCGCGGATCCAGGACTGGCTGTACGGCTCCGGCGAGGACGGTCCCTAGCAACCGCTCGCGGTCGCTCACCCGTGGTCACGACTGGTCCGCAGCCCAAGATCCGGCGCGAACCCTGTGTCGAGTACCAGTGCGATCCAGGTAACTGCTGCGCTCTACTTGTGGTGTAGGACACAACCCTGGCGATGATCTGGCAGCGGGCCGATATGACACCCGCTACCAGCCGACTCCCTCTATCCGTTCAACGGCGCAGGCCGCGGTTCCACAAAGAAGGTGCCCTTTTGAGTTCGCTACAGCAGATTTTCAAGGATGTGATGGCGAATGTGGCCGCTCCGGTCGCTGTCGTTACGTCGATGAACGGGACACTGCCCGCAGGCACCACGGTGAGCGCGTTTACATCGCTGTCGATGACCCCGCCGATGGTATTGGTCGCCCTCGACAAGGGATCGGAAACCCTCGCCCACATCATCGACACCAAGGTGTTCGGCCTCAACATACTGACTGTCGAGCAGCAGGACATCGCGCTCGCCTTCGCCAAGAAGGGTGGCACCGGAAAGTTCGACGGCGTCGCCTGGAGCCGCGACAACGACCTGCCGCGGCTCCACGGTTCCGCGGGCTGGATCGGCTGCCGGGTGGAACGATTCGTCGACGGTGGCGACCACGTGATCGTGCTGGGCGAAGTAGCCGCGGCCGAGCATCGCGACGGCGATCCGTTGACCTACCGGCGCCGCAGGTTCGGCACCCATTCGTCTTTCACCACCGTCTGAATCCGCGCCGCCCTATGACCTCCCCGGGCCGCCCATCTTCAACCCACCCCCAGCCGAAAGGTTCGTCATGACATCGTCGTTCACGTATCGGGCCAGCGGCCCCGCCATGTGGTCGACCCCCGTCGACGGAATCTGTGCACTTGGGGCAGGCGAACTGATCATCCTGCACCACAACGCACGCTTCGCGCTCGTCGGATGCGCAGGCACCGCAACGACCGAACAACTCGCCTTCCTCATCCGCTACAGCACCGGCTTCGTGCAGGTCGCCCTGCACGAACGCGCCTGTGACCGCCTGCTGCTGCCCGAAGCGACGCCGAGTGTCCGTGACATCAACGCTGCTGGGCACGGCCAATGCGTGACTGTCGACGCCCGTCTGGATGTCACCACCGGCATCTCGGGTGCGGACCGGGCACGCACCGCGCGGGTCCTCGCCGACCCCGACTCGACCGTGGACGACCTCACGCGGCCCGGGCACCTGGTGCCGGTGCGGGTCGAGCCCTTCGCCTTCCGAGGCCGCCTCACTGCCGCGGCGGCGGCCCTCGCGATCACCGACGCGGCGTGCCCCGAGTACTCCGGTGCCCTGTTCGCCGACATCGAAGGTATCGGCGATCCGACCCATCTCGCCGACGCCGACGACGCCGAGTCGATCGCCACCCGCCACGGGCTGACGTTGGTGTCCTCGACGACCCCCTGACCATCACCTTGTCGGCTCCGGCCGGCCCGATCGCGAACATCACGCACGGTTGCGGATGTTGGCCGAGTCCCGTTCTTCGCGCGCGTGGTTGGGTTCGCGACTCGGTCGAGGGCAGGCGCGGGTACTTCGAGAGGGGAGAGCATTGGGGGCGTAGCGGACAGATGATGGGGGCGTAGCGGCCCGGTGCGGGCGCAGAGGTCGCTGTCTCACGATCGTGCTCTCTACGGTGAATTCGGCCGACGGACCGCCGTCATCGCAGTGACGGTGCGGTGGCCGCGC
>NZ_JBEXYF010000036.1:0-82799 GCF_040630775.1 Nocardia sp. NPDC005745 | reverse complement strand
TGTGGTTTTAGAGATTTTGCGGAGGGCAGCGGTGTTGTGTCGAGCCCACCCCCCCCCCCACGGCCCGATCGTGGCCTCGGTCGATCACCGAATCAGCACTGCCTGCACCAGTGCACCGAGTAGGCGTCGAATCCGAGATCGGAAAACGACGTGGCGCCGTTCGTGTGGCGGCCGTTGCAGTTCGAACTTTCCCAGAAGGTCAGCGACTGACCGCTGCGATTGACCACCGAACGGGCGGCGCCGCCCTTCGGGTAGGTCAATACACACGAGGTCGAGTCGACCACCGGAATCCACTCGAGCATCCGGCCGGTGTAGTTCGCCCCCGTCCACATACAGACGCTCCCGTTCGGACACGACGGCGCGGCGGCCGCTTCGGGTGCCCCCACGAGAAACATCGCAGTGAAAATGGCTGCCGCAGACGCGATTACAGTACGCATCGAAACTCCCTCCCCGGACTGATACGAGCCTGAGCGTACCGAAGCTTCGCTTGGCGGACAACGTCTTTCCGCCGCTCCGATTACGGAAGCCGTTGCCGATACAGCAGACCTGTGATGATTCCCGTCGCGATGAGCAAGAGGCCGAGCAACAGCCAGGGCCGACTCGCATCGCCCCGAGTCAGCTCGAATCCGATCTGCTCCTCGAGCGTGTTGTACACCTTCGTCAACTCGTCCAAGGAAGCCGCCGTGTAGAACTCTCCACCACTCAAACGCGCGATCTCCCGCATCGCGTCGTCGTCCACCTTGACTTCCACGCGATCGCGCGAACCGTCCTCGCGCGGAATCTCGACGACACCCCAGGCGGTGCCGAAGGAGATGGTGGAGATCGGAATGTTCTTGCTCTTGGCGAGCCGTGCCGCGACGTACTCGTGCCGCGGGTTGTCGAAGTCGGTGAAATTGGGAACGGTTTGTTTACCGTCCGACATGAGCACGATCCGGGCTGGCGGCGGCTGCTGGCCGCCGCCGAGCACCGTGGCGAGCGTCTGGATCGCCTGCAGCGCGGTGTGGATTCCTTCGCCGGTGGCGGTGCGCTCGGCGAGGCGGACATTGTCGATCGCGGCCTTGACCGATTCGTGGTTGGTCGTCGGCGAGACCATCACCGAGGCGGTGCCCGCGAAGGTGACGAAGCCGATGTTCACGCCCTCGGGCAACCCGTCGACGAACTCCTTGCCCGCCTGCTTGGCGACCTGGATGCGGCTGGGGGCGACGTCGGTCGCCTCCATCGACAGCGACACGTCCATCACGAGCATGACGGTCGCGCGGTTGCGCGGCACCTTCTTGACCGCGGTCGGTCCCGCGGCGGCGACGGTGAGGAAGACCAGGCCGACGAGCAACAGCGCTACGGCCACGTGGCGGAACGGGCTCGGCCGCGAAGGAGCGACCTTCTCCAGCAGCTCCATGTTGGTGAACTTCAACATGTGCTTGCGCCGGGTGCGCTGCACCAGGACGTAGCCCAGCGCGATCAGCGCGATGACGGCGAGAAATCCGAGCCAGATCTGTGCGGTGAAATGCGAAATACTCACTGACGTGGCACCCGCCCGGTCGGGGCGCCGAAGCTGTGGCGCCGGGTGGACACGAACCGGACCACATCGGCGATCCAGTCCCGGTCGGTTCGCAGGGTGAGCACCGGGGCGCCACAGCTGCGCAGCGCCTGTTCGACCTGCTCACGGTGGCGCTGCGCGGCAGCCGCGAAATCGGCGCGCAGCGTGGAGGTCACGCTGAACTCGCGGGTGCGCCCGGTCTCCGGGTCGTGCAGCACGACATCGCCCATATCGGGCAGCGAAAGGTCACGCGGGTCGAGCACCTCGACCGCGAGCAGATCGTGCCTGGCCGAGATCGCGCGCAGCGAGCGCTGCCAATCGATGTCGCCCAGGAAATCGCTGATGATCACCGCGAGCCCGCGCTTGCGCTGCGGGCGGCGCAGCGATTCGATGCCGCCGCGCAGGTCGCCGCGCACACCGTCGCGCGCGTGCGGGGTGGTCGCGATGCTGCGCAGCAGTGACTGGGCGTGCACCCGCCCGCCGCGCGCCGGGATGCGGGTCAACCGTTCGCCGGTGGCGACGACCGCGCCGATCCGGTTGCCGCCACCACTGGTCAGATGGGTGATCGCGGCCGCGGCGGCGATGGCGAGGTCACGCTTCTGGCAGGCGGCGGTGCCGAAGTCGAGGCTGGCCGACAGATCGACCACCATCCAGGTCTCCAGTTCCCGGTCGGCGATCATCTGCCGCACGTGCGGATGGGTGGTGCGGGCGGTGACCGACCAATCCATCTGGCGCACGTCGTCACCGGGCTGATAGGCGCGCGCCTCGCCCGGCTCGGAGCCGGGTCCGGGGATCAGACCGAGGTGATCGCCGTGCAGTACGCCGTCGAGCCTGCGGCGCACGGTGAGTTCGAGGGTCTTGAGCGCGACCGTGAGCCTCGGGTCGGTCAGCTCACCCGCGTGGAAGGACGGAGGTGCGTGGGACGGCGACATCGGCACTGGCGCAACCGGATCCGATGCCGAGGTCACTTCGGCGGGAGGGTGCCCGCGGGCTGCGACTGCTGCCCGTTGGGCGGCTGGGGAACGGCCTGCTGCGGCTGCGGAATCTGCTGCTGCGGGGCGCCCTGCGCCGGGGCGGCCTGCGCGCCCGGCGCGACGGCCTGCGGGGCGACCTGCGGCAGGCCGACCGTCTGCAGAACGCGCTTGATGACGTCCTCCGGGCTGATCTCGTCGGCGAGCGCGTCGTAGGACAGCACCAGGCGATGGCGCAGCACGTCCGGGATCACCTCGACGACGTCCTGCGGCACCACGTAATCGCGGCCGCGGATCAGCGCCACCGCACGCGCCGCGGCGATGATGCCGAGGCTGGCGCGCGGGGAGGCGCCGTAGGAGATCCAGCTGGCCACGTCCTGCATGCCGAATTCGGCCGGTTTGCGGGTCGCCGCGATCACCCGGACCACGTAGTCGACCAGAGCGTGGTGCACGAAGGTATTGGCCGCGACCTTCTGCAGGCGGATCAGCTCCTCCGGCGCCAGGATGCGGCTCGCCTCCGGCGGGGTGACGCCCATCCGGTAGATGATCTCGCGCTCCTCCTCCACCGAGGGGTAGTCGACGACGACCTTGAACAGGAAGCGGTCGCGCTGCGCCTCGGGCAGTGGGTACACGCCCTCGCTCTCGATCGGGTTCTGCGTCGCCATGACCAGGAACGGGTCCGGCATCGGGTAGGTCTTGCCGCCGATCGACACGTGCCGCTCGGCCATCACCTCGAGCAGCGCCGACTGCACCTTGGCCGGCGCGCGGTTGATCTCGTCGGCGAGCACGAAGTTCGCGACGACCGGGCCGAGTTCGGTGTCGAACTGCTCACGGCCCTGCCGGTAGATGCGGGTACCGATGAGATCGGTTGGCACCAGGTCGGGCGTGAACTGCACCCGGGCGAACGAACCGCCCACCACCTTGGCGAAGGTCTCCACGGCGAGGGTCTTCGCGATGCCGGGAACGCCTTCGAGCAGGACGTGACCGCGCGCGAGCACACCGACGAGCAGTCGTTCGACCAGGCGGTCCTGGCCCACGATCACCCGCTTGACCTCGTAGATCGCCTTCTCCAGGGTCTGGACGTCACGCTCGAGGGTGCTGGGCGTGGAAGCCGGCGTGTCCTTCGCCGAGTTCACTCCGCTCACACCGTCCGTCGAAGTCACCAACATCCCCGCTTTCGCCTTGGTCCTGTGCGTGCTGCCACAACTATTCCAGGTAATCACCGCCTGTGCCGCAACCGGACCCGACAGAATGGGAATTCGGCGGCCCCGCGGCCACGCACAGTACCCGGAATGTCCGATATCAGGAGACGATGCGCACCGCGAACGGCATGATGCCGCCCTCCCGGACCGGGGACACCTTGACCACGTCGCCGGATTCCGGCGCCTCCACCATCTTCCCGTCGCCCAGATACAGCGCCACGTGCTGACTGCCGTTCGGCCCCCAGAACAGCATGTCGCCGCGTTCGCGGTCATCGACCGGCACCCGGGTGCCCGCGTTGTACTGGTAGCCGCTGTAGTGCGGCAGCGAGACCCCGATGCCCGCGAACGCGTAGACCATCAACCCGGAGCAGTCGAAGCCCACCTTGTCGTAGTCACCGTGGCGGTCGGCCACACCGCCGTCGCGGATGCCGAGCGTGGGCCCGTCCTCGTCGCCGCCGCCCCAGGCGTAGGTGACGCCCAGCTGGGACATGGCCCGATCGACCACGATCTCGATCGCCGACGAACCCCCGACCGACGGCGCGTCCGGCCGGGGCGCGCTGCGCCGCGCCGGTGGCGAATCCTCCAACTGGGTGTGCGGGCGCTTGCCCGCGCCCAGTTCGGCGGCGCGATCCTGGGCCGCCCGGTCGGCGGCCGCGCGGGCGGCGGCCGCCGCTGCGGCCGCGCGGACCGCGGCCTCCTCCGCTTTGCGCAGTGCGTCCCAGGCCAGGTACGCCTCGCGCTGGTCCTGTAGCCCCGCGACGTTGTGACGCGCCTGATCCAGCCGGCCCTGGGCGTCCTGGCGCTGCCGCAGCAGGTCGTCGCGCTGGGCGGTCTGGCGGTCGAGTTCGGCCTTGGCCGCGGCGACCGCGTGCTCGGCGTCGGTCTTGCGCGCCGCGGCGACGGCGGCGGCCGCGTCGGCGTCCGACTTCGCCCGCCGGGCGCTCGAGTTCTTGTTGCCATGATCGATCTGTGCCCGGCGCAAGCCGTCCAGCACCTGCCGGCGGTTCTTGGAGACGAGGTCGAGGAGCTGGGCCCGGTCCAGCGCGACCGCGGGCGTGGCCGCCGCGAGGTAGGTGATCATCGAGTCGGAGCCCGGCCGGGTATAGACCTGGGTGGCGAACTGGTCGAAGTTGCGTCGCGCCTGGCCGACCCTGGCCCCGGCGTCGGCCAAGGCGGCTTGGGTGTCCACCACCACGACGGCGGCCGCGTCGGCGGCGTCGCGGGCGTCCTGCAGGTCCACCAGCGCCTTGTTGACGTCTTCGCGGCGCCGCGCGACGGCGTCGTCGAGCTGACCCAGCTGGTGATCGACCACGGCGACCTGGTTGACCAGGGTGCCGACCTCGGCGACCCCCGCGTCGACCTGTGCGCCCGCCTGCGCGATCTGACCGTCGCTGGGATTTGGCGGAGGAGGCGGCACAGCGACAACCGGCCCGGCCGTGACCACTACAGCGACCGAGATCAGCAACCCCGCAGCGATCGTTAATCGGCGCCGGTAGGTCAGCGCGCCGTTGTTGCGCATCACACCTCCAAGGACCGGATTCCGGTAATCCTCGAGGGCATCAGGCGGACCATGACGCACTGTGGTCGACGGATGGCCTCTGGGAACACTTATTCCCCATCAGGGACCATTCGAACCGTAAGACACTTGCGTCACCGACGAAACAACATTCACGCAACTATGCGGTTCGGTTTCTTGATTGCTAAAAGTTTGCTATATGCGCCTGATGGTTCTTTCAGACAGAACGAACCAACTCTTCGGAAAATTAGCTGAATGGAAACTGGAAGCGCTGCTTATCCCCCTAGACCCACCTGCGACAGCCTTCGCATCCAGCGAAGAATCAGGCGAGGGAGACCGCGGGCAACGGCGGCATCCGCAGCCGAAACGGGCGAGCCTCGGGCTTACTCGCCCTCCGGTGCCCGCCGATCGTTCGTCACGCGCACCGGCTCGGCGTCGTTCGTCGCGCGCCGGACCTTGAGCCAGTACAGCCCTGCGATGGCCGCCGCCGTCCCCACCAGCAGCGTCCCGGTGATCGCGGTCCAGGACATCGACTCCGGCGTCTCCAGGCGGGCGACGAAGATGCTCGCGGCCTCCCCGCTTTTGCCCTGGGTGCCCTTCGCGGCGTCCTCGGCCCATTCCAGCCGCACCCGGCTTATCGCGTCGCTGTAGGTGCCGATCCAGTCGTCGCTGAAAACGACGACAGTGCCGTGCTGCGTCTTGCCCACCTCGGTGGCCAGGTCCCGTAGGCTCGAGTCGTGTCCTGGATTGCCGGGGACGACCACGATACTCAGCGGGATTCCCTGCGATCGCGCCTCCGCGGCGATGGTGGCCAGTTCCGCCTTGTCCTTGCCGGTCAGCGTCGCGACGTGATCGTCGGCCAGATCGGCGTTGAGCGAGCGCACGGTGTCGGTGGTGACATTCGGCGGCAATTCGGCGGCCATAGGGGTGAAAACCGAGTTGTGCGGGGCGGTCATCTTCCATCCGGTCTGTCGAGCCGCATCGGCAACCGAAGCGACGGGCATCCAACACTGCAGGTCGAGCAAGATCCCCCTTGCTGGCTCGAAAGCACAGTACGCGACGGAGTGTCGCATTCCGCGCGCACGGCACGCGGAACCGCCCCCTGGTGTTTCACAGGACAAGCGTACTGTTAAGGTCGTAGGCGCGAGGAACCGGCGCTCCAGCGGCACCGGAGCACCTCCGAAGACTCGGCCGCCGGCACAGCCCCGTCGGCGGCCGCCCTCACAGACGAGTGGAGCTGACGTGACGACAAGTATCGATACTTTCGGCGCCAAGGGCACCCTCGAGGTGGGAAGCAACTCCTACGAGATCTTCCGCCTCTCCGCCGTGCCCGGCACCGAGAAACTCCCCTACGCACTCAAGATCCTCGCGGAGAATCTCCTCCGCACCGAAGACGGCGCCAACATCACCGCCGATCACATTCGCGCCATCGCGAGCTGGGATCCCTCGGCGCAGCCGAACACCGAGATCCAGTTCACGCCCGCCCGCGTCATCATGCAGGACTTCACCGGCGTACCCTGCATCGTCGACCTGGCCACGATGCGCGAGGCCGTCGCCACCCTCGGCGGCGACCCGGACAAGGTGAACCCGCTCGCCCCCGCCGAGATGGTCATCGACCACTCCGTCATCATCGACGTATTCGGCCGCGCCGACGCCTTCGAGCGCAACGTCGACATCGAGTACCAGCGCAACGGTGAGCGCTACCAGTTCCTGCGCTGGGGCCAGACCGCGTTCGACGACTTCAAGGTCGTCCCGCCCAGCACCGGCATCGTGCACCAGGTCAACATCGAGCACCTGGCCCGCGTCGTCATGGTCCGCAACGGCCAGGCCTATCCCGACACCTGCGTCGGCACCGACTCGCACACCACCATGGTCAACGGCCTCGGCGTGCTCGGCTGGGGCGTCGGCGGCATCGAGGCCGAGGCGGCCATGCTCGGCCAGCCCGTCTCGATGCTGATCCCGCGCGTCGTCGGCTTCAAGCTGACCGGCGAGATCAACCCCGGCGTGACCGCGACCGACGTCGTGCTCACCGTCACCGACATGCTGCGCAAGCACGGCGTGGTCGGCAAGTTCGTCGAGTTCTACGGCAAGGGTGTGGCCGAGGTGCCGCTGGCCAACCGCGCCACCCTCGGCAACATGAGCCCCGAGTTCGGTTCCACCGCAGCGATCTTCCCGATCGACGAGGTGACCGTCGAGTACCTGCGCCTGACCGGACGCTCCGACGAGCAGGTCGCGCTGGTCGAGGCGTACGCCAAGGAGCAGGGCCTCTGGCACGATCCCGACACCGAGCCCGCCTACTCCGAGTACCTCGAACTGGATCTGAGCACCGTGGTGCCGTCCATCGCGGGCCCGAAGCGGCCGCAGGACCGGATCCTGTTGTCGGAGTCGAAGATCGCGTTCCGCAAGGACATCCACAACTACACCAGCGACGCGGAGAGCGGCCCCGCCGCCGACACCCCGCACAGCAAGCTGGACGAGGCCGTCGAGGAGTCCTTCCCCGCGAGCGACCCGGCGGTGCTGTCCTTCGCCGACGACGGCGCCGAGTCGCTGGCGTCGGCCGCCAACGGCGCAGAGGGCCGTCCGTCCAAGCCGGTGACGGTGCGCAGCGAGGAGTACGGCGACTTCGTGCTCGACCACGGCGCGGTCGTGGTCGCCTCGATCACCTCCTGCACCAACACCTCCAACCCGTCGGTCATGATCGGCGCGGCCCTGCTGGCCCGCAACGCGGTCGAGAAGGGCCTGGCCCGCAAGCCGTGGGTGAAGACCTCCATGGCGCCGGGTTCGCAGGTCGTCAACGGCTACTACGAGAAGGCCGGCCTGTGGCCGTACCTGGACAAGCTGGGCTTCAACCTGGTCGCCTTCGGTTGCGCCACCTGCATCGGCAACACCGGCCCGCTGCCGGAGGAGATCTCCAAGGCGGTCAACGACAACGACCTCACCGTCACCGCGGTGCTGTCGGGTAACCGCAACTTCGAAGGCCGCATCTCCCCCGACGTGAAGATGAACTACCTGGCCTCCCCGCCGCTGGTCATCGCCTACGCGCTCGCGGGAACCATGGACTTCGACTTCGAGAACGACCCGCTGGGCAAGGACACCGAGGGCAACGATGTCTTCCTGAAGGACATCTGGCCCGCGCCGCAGGAGATCCAGGACACCATCGACCGGGTCATCAGCCGCGACATGTTCCTCGAGGACTACAAGGACGTGTTCCGGGGCGACGAGCGCTGGCGCGGCCTGCCCACGCCGGAGGGCAAGACCTTCGAGTGGGACGCCGAGTCGACCTACGTGCGCAAGCCTCCGTACTTCGAGGGCATGCCGCAGACCCCGCAGCCGGTCACCGACATCAAGGGCGCCCGGGTGCTCGCACTGCTCGGCGACTCGGTCACCACCGACCACATCTCCCCGGCGGGCAACATCAAGCCCGGCACCCCGGCCGCCCAGTACCTGGAGGCCAACGGCGTCGAGCGCAAGGACTACAACTCCTACGGCTCGCGCCGCGGTAACCACGAGGTGATGATCCGCGGCACCTTCGCCAACATCCGGCTGCGCAACCAGCTGCTCGACGACGTCTCGGGCGGTTACACCCGCGACTTCACTCAGGACGGCGGCCCGCAGGCGTTCATCTACGACGCGTCGCAGAACTACCAGGCCGCGGGCATTCCGCTGGTCGTGCTCGGCGGCAAGGAGTACGGTTCGGGCTCCTCGCGTGACTGGGCCGCCAAGGGCACCAGCCTGCTGGGCGTGAAGGCCGTCATCACCGAGTCGTTCGAGCGCATCCACCGCTCCAACCTGATCGGCATGGGCGTCATCCCGCTGCAGTTCCCCGCGGGCGAGTCGGCCGCGTCGCTGAAGCTGGACGGCACCGAGACCTTCGACATCGAGGGCATCACCCAGCTGAACGAGGGTGTCACCCCGAAGACCCTGAAGGTCACCGCCACCAAGGAGAACGGTGACAAGATCACCTTCGACGCGGTGGTGCGGATCGACACCCCCGGTGAGGCGGACTACTACCGCAACGGTGGCATCCTGCAGTACGTGCTGCGCAACATGATCCGTGCTTGATTGCGCCACCTTCGGCGGCGCGTGTTCGCGCCCCTGAAGTCTCGTGTTTGCGCGCCCGAGACTCGCGCCTGCGGCGCATGCGCTTCGGGCACGCAAACACGAGACGGGCGCGAACATCGCTCGTAAGACTCGCTCCCCGCGGAGTTGCGTCAGCGCAAGTGGCGGCGGGTCCGCGAGCACCGGGCTGTCAGTGCTCCCGGCCTGCCGCCATGGCCGTTCGGGTCACTACTCGCCTCGCTCGTACTGTGAGAACCCCCGCGTCGGTGCACCGCCGACGCGGGGTTCCGTGTATCCCCCGCTGGAGGATCCCATGCCCAAGGTCAGTGACGATCACCTCGCCGCCCGGCGCGGCCAGATTCTCGACGGAGCACGCCGCTGCTTCGCCGAATACGGCTACGACGGCGCCACCGTGCGCCGCCTCGAGGAGGAGATCGGGCTATCCAGGGGCGCCATCTTCCACCACTTCCGCGACAAGGACGCCCTGTTTCTCGCTCTCGCCCAAGAGGACGCCGAACGCATGGCCGACGTCGCGGCCAACCAGGGCATCGTTCAGGTGATGCGCGACATGCTCGCCCATCCCGAGCAGTTCAACTGGCTCGGAACGCGGTTGGAGATCGCGCGGCGGCTGCGCACCGATCCCGAATTCCGCGCGGGCTGGACCCAGCGTTCGGCCGAGCTCACCGCCGCCACCCTGGCCCGCCTGGAACGCCGCAAGGCCGCGGGCGCGCTGCGCGACGACGTGCCCACCGACGTCCTGCTCGGCTACCTCGATCTGGTCCTCGACGGGCTGATCGCCCGGATCGCCTCCGGGCACACCAACGAGAACCTCTCCGCCGTCCTGGATCTCGTCGAGGCGTCGGTCCGCTCCCCGGCCTCTCCGGGTCTTCAGGCCGGTACGACGAGCGCGGACAGATGGGACCGTCCGCGCTCGTGACAAGGGCTCAGTACGTCGTATTGATGTACTCGGCGGCGTGCGTGGTCCACGGTACGTTCGTCCCGGGCATGTGCTGGTTGTTGTAGAGGACGTGCTGGCCGTAGGGCCACGGGGTGAGGTAGCCGACGACGCCGCGGACCGCCGCGGTGTAGCGGTCGAGGTTACCGATCGGGTCGTGCAGCAGGATCTCGAGCAGTTCGGCGAAGATCAGCGGCGCGACGTCGCCGATGCGGGCGCCCTCCACGAAGGAGAACGGCGAGATGCCCACGTCGATTACGCGCAACGGCGAATTGCCCGGTGACGCGGTGATGATGTCGCCGGGGTTGGCGTACTCGCGGACCGCGACGGAGGCGGGCCACGCGCCACGCTGCCCGTGCAGGCCGAATGTGTTCGCGGGGCAGAGATTCCCGACCGACTGCCCCGCGCGGCGCAGCGGGTTGGCGATGTTCACCACGAAAGCGATCTCCAGCGGCGTGCCGTTCGTGTTCTCGTACTTCCCCGCCTGCACGCCCTCCAGGATCCGGCTGGCGCAGATACCGCCGAGCGAATAACTCAGCAGGCCGCAGACATTCGGCGAGTCCTGGATCGCCTTCACCCCGGCGGCGACGCCGAGCCGCACCGACGTCTCCAGCGAAGGACCCCACGCCTCGGGCACCGGACCCACCGACGCGGGCCAATCCGGTTCGAAGCAGCTGAACTTCCCGGTGTCGAGTAGTTTCGTGACGTCGTGCAGCATGCCCGCGGGCGTTCCGTCGGAGTTGCGCGGCTCGCCGGTGCCGCGGAGAGTGATGATGTCGATCATCGTGTCCTCCTTGCACAACCGCACCGACCCCTTCGGTACGGAATCTCAAGGTAGACCCGCGGCGCCCCGCGGACACGAGTATCGGGCTACCTCATCACAGCCCGAGTTTTCCCATGTAGAGCGCGATTCGGCAGATCAAGGGGTGCGCGAGCTACCGCGACTACGCGTCCGGTTCCATACTGGTCAGCAGGATTCGCGCGATGCGGTCCAGTTCTGTCCGTTCTCCCGCGGTGAGTACCGACAGCATCCTGGTCTCGTTCGCGGTGTGCTCGGTGACCACCGTGTCGACCAGTTCCCGCCCCGCCGCGGTGAGGGCCACGCGCACTGCCCTGCGGTCCTGGGCGTCGGCGACGCGCCGTACCAGCCCCGCCGATTCCAGCCGGTCCAGCCGTCCGGTCATACCCGCCCGAGACAGCATCAGCGTGTCGGCGAGCACCGACGGGTTGAGTTCGAACGGCTCGCCCGAACGACGCAGCGCGGCAAGCACATCGAACTCGCCGCGCTGCAGTCCGTGCTTGCCGAACACCGCCTCGATCTCACGCTGGGCCACCACCAGCAGCCTGCCCAGGCGTCCCACCACGCCCATCGCCTCGAGATCGAGGTCCGGTCGTTCGCGCTCCCACTGCGCCACGATGGCGTCCACGGCGTCCGTTCTTCGCTCGGTCATGGACAAGATCTTATTCGACAGGATATAGTTCTGTAGCGAATTATCAATCACCGAACCAGTTGGAGACTTCGATGACCATCCCCGCCCCCCGCAAGGACGTCGCGATCCGGCAGCCGCAGGACGCGGAAGTCCTGCGCACCACGTCGGTCACTTTGCGCCTGCTGATCGACGCCGAGGAGGCAGGCGGCGGGGTGAGCACGCTCGAGGTGAACTTGGATCGCGGCGCGGACGGCGCGGCGCCGCACTATCACACGCGTTCCGACGAGTTGTTCTACGTCGCCGAGGGCGAACTGCAACTGCTGGCCGGCGACCGCATCGTCACCGTCGGCGCGGGCGGTTCCATCGTGGTCCCGAAATTCATGCCGCACGCCTTCGGCGCCACACCGGACAGCACGGCGCGGATCCTGATCGCGCTCACCCCCGGCGTGCAGCGTTTCGAGTACTTCCGGCTACTGGAACGGATCGCCGCGGGCGAGTCCACGATGACCGATCTCGCTGCCGCCCAAGACGAGTTCGACAACCACTTCATCGACGCGCCCGCCTGGTGGGCGGAGCGCAACGCGAATCGGGACCGATAGCGGGCAGGGTCCCCGGATCCGACTGCGCGCGAGCGGATTCGCGTGAATCGCTCACGAAGCGGTCGCACCAGGCCGGGCCAGGGGCGCGAAAGTACAAATGCACAGCCGCCACCATCGGGCTATGGACACCGGCCGTGCGGCACGGAAGAACAGCGCCATGGTTGCGCTGTAAGTATTTCCAGCCTACCGGAAAACTTTCGGCACTCGGCCGTTATGGATCGGAATTCGGTTTGTCACAGGCCGGGAAATCTCGCGATACCAGCCGATAGCGCCCCTCAGCGCGATATGATCGCTCACACGCTTGGGGGTCGTGGCAAATCGTGAGCAGATCGGAGAACCGGCTATGACCGACGCAATCCACCTTCCCGGGACGACGCCGAAGGATGACCGTGTTCCTCCGCTCCAGGGTTTGCTGGTCGCGGAATCGGACCGGCAGATCAGCGTGCGCGTCGCCGACGGAACGTGGACGTTCAGTCGGTCCGATGTCCTGCGCGTGGTCGATTCCGCGGCACCCCGGACCGATCAGGACGGCCGTCCGGTACTGGTCGACATCCGCGCGGGCGCCACCGCCGATTTCACCCGTAGGCTGCGCATCGACCTGGTCGATCGGCCGATGACCATTCCAGAGTCGCCGTCGGAGGCGCTCGGTGACGAGCAGCTGCGTCAGCTCACCGAAACCTGGGCCGACCGGCTGCAACTCGTGGACTGCCCGGGCTCGGGCGGGGCGACGTTCACCTACTGCCAGACCAAATCGATCAACGGCAGCGACGACGGCATCAACTGCGACAGTCTCGACTGAGCGGCAGGCGGATGGCCGCACGCCGGCGCGGTTCGGTCCTGATCGTGTCCGAATCCGATGATCTACACGCCACCGCGATGGCGGCGACGCTGCGAGACCACTACGGGCTCGGCCCGATCCACCTCGACCTGCGTGATTTCCCCCGCGAGTCCGGCAGCTTCCGGCTGGACCGGCTCGGCACCGCACGCTCGCTGTCGCACGTCATCGGCCTCGACGACGTCCGGTCGGTGTGGTGGCGGCGCCCGCACCCCACGCGGGTGCCCGCGGGTGTCCGCGCCTCGGACAACGATTTTCGCCAGGCCGAGTGCGACGGGTTCATCCAGGGACTGCTCTGGTCCATCCCCGCCTACTGGGTCAACGACCCGGGGGCCGACCGGACCGCGGGACGCAAGATCGTGCAACTGGAAACGGCGCTGCGGGCCGGGTTCGCGGTGCCGGAAACGCTGATCACCAACGATCCGGACGAGGCGCGCAGCTTCGTCGAATCACGGCCCGGCCCGGTTGTTTACAAACGCACCGGCACCAGTCGGGCGGAGTTCGCCGAGACCAGGATCATCTCCGAGGACGATTTCGCCAGGCTGGACGCGATCCGTTCGGCGCCGACCACCTTCCAGGACTACATCGACGCCACCTGCGATCTGCGGGTGGTCTGGGTGGACGGCGTCGAATGGACGGTGCGCATCGACTCGCAGGCGGGCGTCGGCAAGGTCGACTCCCGGCTGGACACGTCGGTCGATTTCGTGCCCGACCACCTGCCCGCCTCGGTGAGCAAGTCACTGGCCACGCTGATGGGCGCGCTCGGATTGTCCTTCGGTGTGCTCGACATTCGGCTCGGCCGCGACGGCGAGTACTACTTCCTCGAGGTCAACCCGCAGGGCCAGTTCGCCTACCTGGAGATCAAGACCGGTCTGCCGATCTTCCGCAGCCTGGCCAACCTGCTGGTGGACGGCGACGGCATGGTGGCAGGCTACTGAGTTCGTCCTCCGCGCCGGACGCGGGCACTCGCACAGGCCCGCGCCGGTCCAGCGGGTCACCAGCCATGGCGGGCCGGTACTACGACACCGGCTCGACCAGCATCACCTCGGCGCCGGATTGTGTTGCGCCTGCGACCGATATCGGCCGAAAGGCCGTCACCGGGCGAACCGACGATCCGGTATCGACGCCGCCGAAGAGCTCGGCGAGACAAGCATCCGGTTCCGTGGCGTCGACGTCGATCCGGTCGAGTGCTCCGAGCGCGTCTGATCCGTGGCCGGGCAAGCCGACCAGGGTCCGCGGCAGCGGGGTTTCGCACCGCGCGGTTGCTTCCGTCGGCAACGTGTCCCACGTGCGGACGGCCCTCGCGGCGCGAATCCCTCGCGCCGTTACGGCGCTATTGGCGCTTGCGGCGATTGGCTCCGCCCCGGCTGCGGAGCTGCACATGCGACTCCACCAGCACATTGTGGATGAAGCCGTAGGAGCGGCCGGTGGACCGCGCCAGTGACCGGATGCTCGCACCCGCCTCGTATTGTTTCTTCAGCTGGGTTTGTAGGCGATCGCGGGACTTCCCGGTGACGCGTGTGCCCTTACCCAATGTGGCCTTGCTTTGTGGCCTGTCGCTCATGGCTTCCTCCGAGTCGCCGAGCAGCGTCTTTCCAGGCTAAGCACTCAGGAGGCCATGATCAACGGGTTCCTGTGATGAAACTCACGCGAGCTGAATAAGTTCCAGATATTCGGCCGACCAATGGTCTTCTGTCCCGTCCGGGAGCAGGATCACGCGTTCCGGAGACAACGCCTCCGCTGCGCCCGGGTCGTGGGTCACCAGCACCACAGCACCCGCGTAGGTGCGCAGCGCGTCGAGCACCTGCTCGCGCGATACCGGGTCGAGGTTGTTCGTCGGCTCGTCCAGCAGCAGCACGTTCGCCGCAGAGGAGACCAGACCGGCCAGCGCGAGACGGGTCTTCTCACCGCCCGAGAGGGTGCCCGCGGGCTGGTCGAGCTGCGGACCGGAGAACATGAACGCGCCGAGCAGGCCACGCAGATCCTGCTCGCCCGCGTCGGGGGCGGCGTGGCGGATGTTCTCCCACACGGTGGCGTTGTCGTCCAGGGTGTCGTGCTCCTGGGCGAAATATCCGATCTTCAGTCCGTGCCCCGGCACCAAACCGCCCGCCGTGGGCTGCTCGACTCCGGCCAGCATACGCAGCAGCGTCGTCTTACCCGCGCCGTTGAGCCCGAGGACCACCACCCGGCTGCCGCGGTCGATCGCCAGGTCGACGCCGGTGAAGATCTCCAGCGAGCCGTAGACCTTGGTCAGGTTCTCGGCCATCAGCGGCGTCTTGCCACACGCCGCGGGCTCGGGGAACTTGATCCGGGCGACCTTGTCGGCGACGCGTACGTCGTCGAGTTCGGCCAGCAGGCGATCGGCGCGCTTGGCCATATTCTGCGCCGCAGTCGCTTTCGTGGCCTTGGCGCCGAGCTTGGCTGCCTGAGCGCGCAGCGCGCTCGCCTTCTTCTCGGCGTTCGCGCGTTCGCGGCGCCTGCGCTGCTCGTCGGTGGCGCGTGCGTCCAGGTACTTCTTCCAGCTCATGTTGTAGACGTCGGCCTCGCCGCGCACCGCGTCGAGGAACCACACCTTGTTCACTACGTCGCCGAGCAGTTCCACGTCGTGACTGATGACGATCAGGCCACCGTCGTGATTCTGCAGGAAGCCACGCAGCCAGGTGATCGAGTCGGCGTCGAGGTGGTTGGTCGGCTCGTCCAACAGCAGGATGGTGTCCGAGCGCCCGCCGCTGCCGTCGGAAGCGGCGAACAGGATGCGCGCCAATTCGATTCGACGCCGCTGCCCACCGGACAGGGTGCGCAACGACTGACCGAGCACCCGGTCGGGCAGACCGAGGCTATGGCAGATGCGCGCCGCCTCGCTCTCGGCGACGTAGCCGCCGAGCGCCGAGAAGCGCTCCTCGAGCCGCCCGTACTTGCGGACCGCCTTCTCGCGTTCCTTGTCGTCGGCGACCTCGGCCATCAGCGCCTGCTGCTTCTCCATCTCACGGATCAGCGTGTCCAGGCCGCGCGCGGACAGCACCCGGTCGCGGGCCAGCACGTCCAGGTTGCCCTCGCGCGGGTCCTGCGGCAGGTAGCCGACGTCGCTGGAGCGAAGAATCTTCCCGGCGTACGGCTCGCCCTCGCCGGCCAGGATGCGCAGCGTGGTGGTCTTGCCCGCGCCGTTGCGTCCGACCAGCCCGATCCGGTCGCCCGCCTGGACCCGTAGCGCCGGTCCGGGTGCGGACAGCAGGGTGCGGACTCCGGCCCGGACCTCCAGGTCGGTCGCGGTGATCACAAACTTCTCCTTGCGGATCGTGGGGCTGGGCGCGTGCTCGATTGTGCGACCCGACGCGCACAAGAACCACCGATTTTACCCGGGCCGCAGGGTGCTCCCCCATACCAGCACCCCGCATGTGACGGCGGTAACGGCTCGTGCGGTCGGCTGCGCTACCGTGCGATGCCATGAGTACCGATCTGTTGGGCAAGAGCGCTCTGGTCACGGGGGCCAGCCGGGGCATCGGCAAGGCGGTCGCGGCGGAGCTGCTCGGCCGCGGCGCGAACGTGCTGATCACCGCGCGTAAGAAGGAGCCGCTGGAGGAGGCCGCCGCGGAGCTGCGCGAGCTGGGCCACCAGGGCCAGGTCGTGGCCTTGGCGGGCAACTCGGGCGTCGCCGAGGATCGGACGGCCGCGGTCGAGCGCGCGGTCACGGAGTTCGGTTCGCTGGATGTCCTGATCAACAACACCGGCATCAACCCGGTCTATGGCTCGCTGATGGAGGCCGACCTGGACGCCGTGCGCAAGATCTTCGACGTGAACGTGGTCGCGGCGCTCGGCTACATCCAGGAGGCGTACCGGGCGTGGATGCGCGATCACGGCGGCGCCGTGGTCAACGTGGCCAGTGTCGCGGGCATCCGCTCGACCGGTGTGATCGCCGCCTACGGCGCGTCCAAGTCCGCGCTGATCCATCTCACCGGGGAACTCGCCTGGCAGCTCGGGCCGAAGATCCGGGTGAACGCGGTCGCGCCGGGCGTGATCAAGACGAAATTCGCCGACGCCCTGTACTCGTCGGATGAAGAGCGCGCCGCGAGCGTGTACCCGATGAAGCGCCTGGGCAGTCCGGAGGACGTAGCGCGCTTGATCGGCTTCCTGGTCTCCGACGAGGCGGACTGGATCACCGGCGAGACGGTGCGCGTGGACGGCGGACTGCTCTCCACCGGCGGGATCTGACCCGAGGCGGGACGGCCGTCGGCATTCCGCCGACCTGCGCTACCGGAAGGCCAGTGCGCCGATCGTGTCGGCGTGCCGGTAGCGCAGGTACTTCTCGACGGTCGCGGGGTCGACCGCGCCGGTGGCCGTCGCAAGCGTCACCACCACGAACTCCTTTTCGCTGCCGTCCTTCCACTTGCCGGTGGCGTAGCCCTTGATGTAGGTGCCGGGACGCAGGGTGAGGTCCGCGTCGGTGAACCGATCCTTCGCCGCGGCGGCCCGGCTCCGGTCGGCCATGCCGAGCACGAACTGGGTGAGCATGAGCGCGCCGCCTTCGGCGCGGTACACCAGCTCCGCCGCGTAGCCGCAGCCGAGGCTCGTGAGCTTGCCCGCCACCTCGATGGGGTGGCAGTCGGCGTGGTCTCGGCCGTCGACCCAGTCGGCGTGCAACTCGACGCGATCGAATCGGAAGTCCCAGTCCTTCGCGAATTCGGTGTAGCTCAGCCTGCCCGACGAAGGGTGCGTACCGCCCGGGGCGGGAGCCGCGGGCCGCGTGCTGGTGACCCCACCCGCGCGGGTGGTCGCCTCGGCGGACGCGGCGGCCTGCGCGTGCCCCTGGACGTGTGAATTCGCCGATACGCCGATACCGACCGCCACCAGCACGGCGACCACGGCGACCGCCAGCGCGACGATCACGCCGGTTCGGCGCTGGGGCGCGGGCGGTTGCGGCGGCGTCTCCCATGCCTGCATCGGGTACGCGCTCGGCGGGGACATGCTCCCCCAGTCCGGCGCAGGCCGCGCCTGGTCCGATTTCCCGTAGTCCCCTTGGCCGCCGAATCCGGAACCGGACGGGTAGGTCATCGGGTCGCCCTCCACACTCCCGGCAGCCGTCCCACCCCGTGTGGGCCTCCCCGGCGCTGCCGGAGAGACCTTACCCGATCGGGCTCATACGGTCGCCGTGGCTCAGAGCCGCGCGGGCTGGAGCCAGTCCTCCCGTCCCGCGACCGCCGCGGCGGCAGGCCCCTCTTCGATGCCGAACCGCCGGTGCAGTTTGCCCAGCGGGCCGGGCGCGTACCAGTTCCAGTGGCCGAGCAGTTCCATCGCGGCGGGCAGCAGGAAGCCGCGCACCAGGGTCGCGTCTACCAGGACGGCCAGCGGAAGGCCGATGCCGAACGCCTTCATGAAGGTGATGTCGGAGGCGAGGAAACCGAGGAAGACCAGCGAGATCAGCACTGCGGCAGCGGTGACGATCCGGCCGATCCGCTCCAGTCCGGAAGTGACGGCCAGCGCGTTGGACCTGGTGCGCTGGTATTCCTCCCGGATGCGCGCCAGCAGGAACACCTGGTAATCCATGGCGAGGCCGAACGCCACGCCGAACAGCATGACCGGAACCGTGGGCGGCAGATCGCCGGTGACGGTGAATCCGAGCAGACCCGACAGGTGCCCGTCCTGGAAGATCCAGACCAGCGCACCGAAGGTGGCCGTCAGGCTCAGGAAGCTGAGCACCACCGCCAGCAGCGGCAGCACGACGCTTCCGGTCAGCAGGAACAGCACCACCACCATGATCAGCACGACGAAGGCCAGCGCGTACGGCAGCGCCGAAACCACCGCGCCGATCGCGTCCGCGTTGGCCGCGGCAACGCCGCCGACCAGTACCTCCGAGGCGGCGGGCGTCGCGCGCACGTCGTCGGCGATCCGGTCGAGCACCGTGGGGTCGGTGGTGTCCGGGATCACCGCGAGATAGGCGGCGTTCTCGGCGCGGAAACCCTCGTGGGCGGCGGTGGGCGCGGCGAGCAGACCGCCGTGGCTGTAGCTGCCGGTGGCGGTGTCGACCCGGCGGACGTTCTCGATCTCCGACAGCTCCCGGGCGTAAGCGTCCAATCCGGCGGCGCTGTAGGCGCTTTCGGGCAGCACCGCGAACAGCCCGTTCTGTTCGGTGGCGGCGAAGTCCCGCTGGATGATCTCGGTGACCTGCCGGTTGTTCATCGACTCCGGCAGGGAGCGTTCGTCGGGGAAGCCGAGCTGCACACCGAGGAACGGCGCGCCCAGCACGAGCAGCAGGGCGGTCACCGCGAGCCCGATGGGCACGGGTCGCATCATCACGAACCGCGCCAGGCGGTGCCAGGCTCCCTCGCCGGGCGCGGGACGGGCGGCGCGCAGGAACCACCACAACTGGCCGCTGTCGATCTTGGCGCCGAGCAGGAACAGGATCGCGGGCAGCACGGTCAGCGACACCGTCGCGGCGATCACCGCGACGGCCAGACCCGCGTAACCCATCGACCGCACGGCCAGCAAGGGGAAGAACAGCAGGCCCGACAAGGCGACGGCGACGGTGACGGCCGAGAACAAGACGGTCCGGCCGGCCGAGCGCATGGTCGCGGCCACCGCGGCACCGGGCTGCTGACCGGCCACCAGTTCGTCACGGTAGCGGCTGATCATCAGCAGGCTGTAGTCGATCGCCAGACCGAGCCCCAGCAGCGTGGCGACGTTGGTCGCGGTCGCCGCGAGGTCGGTGACGCTCGCGATCAGCCACAGCGCGCCCATGGTGATCATCACCGTGATCATCGCGACCACCAGCGGCAGGCTGGCCGCGACCAGACCGCCGAACACCAGCAGCAGTGCGATCAGCGTGATCGGGAAAGCGATCGATTCACCGAGCACGACGTCTTTCTCACTCTGCTGCACCGTCTCGTGCAGCAGCATCGCGTAGCCGCCGACCCGCACGTCGAGCGGGCCGTGTGCGCCGCCGAACCGGTCGGCGAGGTCACCCACCCGCTGGTCGACCTCGGCCTCCTCGCCCAGGATGCTGGCCACGATCAGCCCCTTGGTGCCGTCGGTGCTGCGCAGCGCGGGCGATTTGTCGGTCCAGTACGACGTGACGCCCGCGACGCCGGACACCGACTTCAGCTCGGTGACGAGGTTGGTCGCCGCGGTGGCCGCGGCGTCGTCGTCCACCGAACGGCGAGTCTGCACCAGCAGCACGAAATTCGGGGTGGCCTGGCCGAAGGTATCGCGCAGCACCGCGGTCGCCCGGCTCGACTCGCTGCCGGGGTCGATGTACCCGCCGCCCTGCACCTTGTCGAACAGCGTCGCGCTCAGCGTGCCCATCGCCAGTGCGAGCACCACGAACACGGCGAGGATCCACCGGCTGCGCCGCCTGGTCAGTTCGAACACTGCGTCTACCCCTAACTCGTTCCGGTCGAACCGCTTTCGCTCTGCGAGCTGCAGCGGTCGCCGGTCGGCAACCTGCCGGCGCGCCATCCGCGGCGCACCGGTGCGCCGACACCGCGCACTCGGCACCGGGGCCGGGTGCGTGCGCCAGCGCCCCGGCATCCTAGCAACGTGCGACAAACTACGGTGAGCGCGAACACATTCCGTCGGCGGGAGTCGCTGCTGTGCGCTGCGCCGCCTCCGCCCGGCTCCCACGACCGGAAAGGCCGTCGCGCTCGCGGGTACCCGTGCCCACACCTCGGCTAGTGATTCTCGCTCAGCCGCCACCACGTTTCGGCGGTCGATCCGGGCCGGTCACGGTTGCACACGCGGGCTGCGCAGCCGGATCGCCGCGGCGGTGTTCGCGAAGAATTCCGCCTCGCGATCCCGACTCACGGCCGACGCGGTGGCCGCACCCTTGTCGAGCGAGCGGATGAGAGGCTCGGACCATGCATCGCATCGCAGCCCCGCGAATCCGAACGGCCGGGAAGTGAGGCCCGACTTGGTCGTGTGCGGCCTCGGCCCCGCCGGTCGTGCCCTCGCATACCGCGCCGTAGCGCGCGGGCTCACGGTCACCGTGCTGGATCCCGCGCCGGAGCGCAGGTGGACCGCCACGTACGCGGCGTGGGCCGACGAACTGCCGGATTGGCTGGCGCCGGAGGTCGTCGCGGCGACGGTGTCCCAGCCGCTGGCCTGGGGAACGCGCGCCCACCGGCTGGACCGCCCGTACGTCGTGCTGGACACCGAGCGATTGCAGACCTCGCTGCACCTGTCCGATGCACACGTCGTCGCCGATCGCGCGGTCGACATCGCTCCCGAACGCGTCACCTCGGCCTCCGGCGCGACAATCACCGGCGGCAGAGTGATCGACGCGCGCGGACTCGCCCGCTCCCCCGCCCGAGCCGAGCAGACCGCCTACGGCCTCATCGTGGACGCGGGACGCTGCGCTGGTCTCGACCCGCTGTTCATGGACTGGCGGCCGGACAACGGCGCCGCCCCCGGCACGCCGCCTTCGTTCCTCTACGCCGTCCCGCTGGACGACGAGCGAATGCTGCTCGAGGAAACCTGCCTGGCCGGCCGCCCCGCGTTGACGGGCGCGCAACTGCGTGCCCGTTTGCGCCACCGGCTCGGCGCGCGGGGCGTCCGTCTCACCGGTGAGGAGCCCGTGGAGCACGTCCGGTTTCCCGTCGAGGGAGGCCGTCCTGGGCCGCGCGGATTCGGGGCGGCGGGCGGCTTCCTGCACCCGGCGACCGGCTACAGCGTCGGCGCCACGCTGGCTGCGGCCGACGCGATGGCGGCGGGGCAGAACGTGTGGCCGGCCACGGCGCGCGTCGTCCACCGGTTGCGCAGCGCCGGTCTACGGGCGCTGCTCGCGCTGCCGCCGGAGGACCTCCCGCTGTTCTTCGACACGTTCTTCACGCTGCCCCCGGCCGCACAGCGCGCGTATCTGTCCGGCCGCACGGACCTGGCGGGCACGGTCACGGCGATGAGTTCGCTCTTCGCGGCTCTGCCGGGTCGGCTACGTCGGCGTGTCGCGGTTGCGACACTCGGTTTCCGGTTCGCTCGCGAGGTCGAAGGGCTTCGGCCATGATGGGAACATGAGATCGATCTGGAAGGGCTCGATCGCATTCGGGCTGGTGAATGTTCCGGTGAAGGTGTACACCGCCACCGAGGACCACGACATCCGATTCCATCAGGTGCACGCCAAGGATGGAGGCCGGATCAAGTACGACCGCGTCTGCACCGTATGCGGCCAATCCGTCCAGTACACCGAGATCGACAAGGCCTACGAGTCCCCGGACGGCGACAAGGTCGTCCTGAGCGACGAGGACTTCGCGAAACTGCCCGTGGCGGAGAAGCACGAGATCCCGGTGCTGCAGTTCGTGCCGTCCGAGCAGATCGACCCGATCCTGTTCGAGAAGAGTTATTACCTGGAACCGGACTCCAGCACGCCGAAGGCCTATGTCCTGCTGGCGCGGACGCTGGAGAAGGTCGAACGCACCGCCCTGGTGAACTTCACGCTGCGGCAGAAGACCAGGCTGGCCGCGCTGCGCGTGCGCGACGGCATTCTGGTACTGCAGACGCTGCTGTGGCCCGATGAGGTCCGCTCCGTCGACTTCGAATCCCTCGACGGGGTCGCCGACCCGCGCCCGCAGGAGATCAAGATGGCCGAGACGCTCGTCGAGGCGATGTCCGACGACTTCGATCAAGAGCAGTTCACCGACGAGTATCAGATCGAACTGAAGCGCCTGCTCGACGAGGCGATCGCCAGCGGCACCGGTAAGGTGCCCGAGCAGCCGGAGCTCGCGCCGGCCGGAATGGACGCCGAGGTGGTCGATCTGGTCGCCGCGCTGCAGCGCAGCCTGGAGGCCAGTGGACGCCGGACGGCCGGCGGCGACGGAGCAGAGGCCGAGCCGAAGAAGACCGCGAAGAAGGCCGCGGCCAAGAGCGCCGGAGCCAAGGGCAGCGCGGGCAAGAGCAGTGCGTCGAAGAGCACTGCCGCCAAGAGCGCGGCGAAGAAGACGCCCGCGAAGAAGGCGGCCAAAAAGGCTCCTGCTCGCAAAGGCGCCTGAGGCTCGGAGCGAGGCCGCGACCGACGGGCCGAGTCAGTCCCGCGCCGCGCGCCGCCGGCCTTCTTCGAAGAACTCCAGCAGTGCCGCGACGGTGTTCACCGCGCCGCGTGGCCTGAGTGCGCCGAACGGCGCGTTCCAGAAATCGCCGGTTCGCGGGGTCCACGGTCCGATATAGGCGTACGGGCCGGGATGGGCGTCGTCTCCCGGCGAGATCCCGTAGTTCACCTCATCGATCGTGCTCGCCAGGTCGAAATGCTCCGGCCACAGCACCGGTGTCACATCGGGCGCCAGGCAGCGCAACGCCTTGTCACCCAGCGCCAGCCAGTCTTCGATCAGCCCGGCTGCCGAGGGATCGACCTCGATCGACGCATCGGGATCGACGCCCGCGGTGGCCGCGTACACCCCTTCCGGTGGCCCGGGTTCGAAACCCGCGGCCCTGGCAACCTCCCGAAGGGTCCCCGCCAGCCTGGCACGCCCTTCCGGCCACACCAGCTCGTCCCCGACCACGGATACCGGCCACCGCACTCCCCCGAAGCCTCCCCGCACGACCCCCAACCGGATGGTGCCGAACTTTCGGAACTGCGGCCCGGCGATCAACGACTCCGCGACCGCGTGCAACCCGGCTCGCGATCGCCGGTACGTCACCTCGTCCACCTCCGCATCATCTCCGCTGTGCGCGGTCTCGCGCACGCGTTTGCTCCGAGCAACGCGCGACGGGCGGGCAGGGCAGTAAGCCCCCTCCTGCTGCTCATGAAGGCCCGGTGATGCCCTCACTGCTGCCGAAGCTCGCTTCTTCGTGGCTGACCAGTCCGAGCAAGGCGAGGGGCCGCGGTGTCACCGCGATGGTCAGGTAGGAGACCGTGATCGCCCAGCGGTTGACCGCTCTCGGCACGGCGAAGGTGTGATAGGCACGGGTCACCGCCTTCGCGGGCAAACCGGACAGGCGCAGGCCCATCGGGTTCGCGACCGCGAAGCGCGGCCCGAGGTCGACGACCAGTCCCAGGTCGCGGTGCTTGTAGTCGGCGGCCGTGCCGATACCCAGGCTGGCGGCGACGTTCCTGGCAAGCGCCTTGCCCTGCCGCGTGGCGTGCTGGGCCGTGGGCGGAGTGATCCGGCCGGGCTTGGTCAGATCCGGCACCGCGGCCGCGTCACCGCCCGCGAACACGTCCGGATGGCCGGGCACGCCCAGCTTCGCGTCCACGACCAGGCGGCCCTTCTCCAGCGGCAGGCCGAGCGTGCCGAGCACCGGCGCGCCGGTCACGCCCGTCACCCAGGCGACCGTGTGGGTCGGGACGACCGTTCCGTCGGTGAGCACGACCGAGTTCTCGTCGAGTTTCGACAGGGAGGTCTCCAGCCGGATCTCGATGCCTCGTTTCCGCAGTACCTGCAGCACCTTGTCGCTGAGCCGCTCGCCGACCTCCGGCATCACCCTCGGGGCCGTGTCGAGCAGAAGGAAACGCACTTCGGCGGGGTCGAAGCCGCGTCGTGCGGCGTAGGCGTCGGCGAGGGCGCGCAACTGCGCGATCAGTTCGGTGCCCGCGTAGGACGCCCCCACCACGACCACGGTGCGGCGCGCCCGCCGCACATCGGGGTCCTCTTCGTCGTCGGCGAGCTCGAGCTGGCGCAGCAACTGCTCGCGCAGGTACAGCGCTTCGGCGACGGTCTTGAGCCCGCGCGCGTGCTCCGCCAGGCCCGGGATGTCGAACAGGCGGGTGACCGACCCGGGCGTGAGCACCAGCCGATCCCAGGACAGCTGCTGCGGCGGATGATGCTCGCCGGCCACCGTGATCGTCTTGTTCTGCAGATCGACCGACCGAGCCTTCGCGACCACGAGCCGGACCCGTGGCAGCGAATCGGCCAGCGAGATGGCGACGAACCGGGGATCGATCAGTCCACCCGCCACATCCGGAAGCAAGGGCGTATAGAGCAGGTAGTCATTGGGTGTGACGAGGACGATTTCGACGTCCCGTTTCGCTTTCGCCACTGTGCGGCAAAGCTTTTGGGCACAGGTGAACCCCGCGAACCCGCTTCCGACGATCACGACCCGCTGCGGGCCCGCTGTGTTCCCATCCGGCACGAAGACCTCCTCGGCGTCAGCTCCCCGACGCGATTCCCGCCCAGAGTGATCCGAAACCGTGAGCCCGGGCCTCGGCCCGCGAAGGACGGCCGATGGCACGGTTCGTCCGTCGCTTTCGGGCGCTCTACCGGCGGGGTATGAACGCAGCGGAACCGGGTAGCCGACCGTTGTAGGAAGTGAGCCCCTGATGCGAAGGCTTCGAGGGACGAAACGGCTGTCAGCTGCTACAGCGGCGGTCGTCCGGCCCGGCAGTCAGAAGGAGGAACGCTGTGGACGCATTGACATTCCTGCGCACCGACCACGAAGGCGTACTCGGAATTCTCGAGTCCCTCGAACGTGGGCGAGGCAGCGGCGAGGCGGAAGTTCGCGCTCGAGGTGATCTGGTGACCACTCTGGTGATCGCGGAATCACAGCACGAGGCGATCGAGGAGCAGTTCTTCTGGCCGGAAGTCCGGCGGACGGTACCGGATGGCGACGAGCTCGCCGATCGGGCGATCGGCCAGGAGGACGGGGCCAAGAAGCTGCTTCAGCAGTTGAAGAATTCGCACGCGGGCAGCTCCGAATTCGAGGAAGCGCTCACCCGGTTCATTCCCGCTGCCCGGGCACATATCGAGTTCGAGCAATCCGAGGTCTGGCCCGCTTTCGCGGACGCGATACCGCCCGAGACGTCGAACGAATTGGGGCGGAAGATGGCCGCGGCCAAGGCCATGGCCCCAACCAGGCCGCATCCCGGCACCCCATCGCGCCCCGGCTATCTGAAGACCCTGGGCATGGTGTCGGCGGGCGTGGACAAGATCCGCGACCGGATCACCGGCAGGCGCTCCCACTACCCGCCGACTGCGCCCCCCGCCTGACCGCTGCGCGGCCGAGCCGACACCCAGCCGAATGCCCGGCGACGCGACACGCCTTCGGCTGCCTCGGCCTCTACCCCGTCCACGGCTATCAGCGCTTCGACTCGCAGGTCACGCTTGTCGCGATGCTGATCCTCGCGAATGGGCGAACCAAGCTTTCGGCCGTTACCCGGTCCGAAAAAGTCTGCGCCGGTGAGCTATCCGGCTGTCGACGTGCAAGCGGTCAGGCGGACGGCCGCGGGCCGAGGGATCGCGCTGCCGAGACTCGGGAAGGGCGGAGCGCTGGGACCGAGGACCTCGATGGCCCGGCGTTCGGCTTCGGCGCGGGTGGGACCCCATGCCCATCCGTGCTTCCCGTCGGCGCCGCGCACGACCGACCCGCAGGCATTCCAGAACTGCACGACCGTCTGGCAGTCGGTCACACCGCATTGGGCGCGGGCCGCGGTGTCGGCGGCGGCGGCGCTCGCGTAGTCCACCGCCGAAACGACGGCACCGGTACTGGGCGAAAGCGCCAGCGCTCCATAGTAGGTCGCCGCGCGCGCTTCACCCGCCGGTGCGCCGACGACGGCGCAGGTGGCGGCCGAGACCGCCGCGAGCCCAAGGGCAGCCTTGTGCGGCAGCGACATGTGATGATCCTCCCCGTTTCGGACGACTCAGCGCTCAGATCATCGTCGGGCACAGGTGGTTTGTCGAAGTGCGGGCTTCCCACCATGGGCGGGTGTGCGGCACAGGCGAAGCCCCGCGCGGCGGATACGACTCAGCCGCCGGAGCACCCTGTCGGGGCGCTGCTCGGCGGCTGCTACCAGTCCTGGCGATTACACCGTGAACCCGAGGGCGCGCAGCTGCTCGCGGCCGTCCTCGGTGATCTTGTCCGGACCCCACGGCGGCATCCAGACCCAGTTGATCTTCAGGTCTTCCACCAGACCGCTGCGCACCAGCGCGTTGCGGGACTGGTCTTCGATGACGTCGGTCAGCGGGCAGGCCGCCGAGGTCAGCGTCATGTCGAGGATCGCGATGTTGTCCTCCTCGACGCGCAACCCGTAGACCAGGCCGAGATCGACGACGTTGATGCCCAGTTCCGGGTCGACGACGTCACGCATCGCCTCTTCGATGTCCTCGAGCAACTTGATGTCCTCCGCGGACAGCTCGGACAGTTCGGCAGCAGGCGCGGCCTGCTCGGTCGTGTCGGTAACCGGTGTGTCAGTCATGACGCTTCCCCGTTTCGCATCGGACGGTCAGTTCTCTCCGCGGCGCCGGTGGGCTGCTCGGGGCCGATCCTGAGGACGGCGTCCTTGAACGCCATCCACCCGAGCAGCGCGCACTTCACCCGCGCGGGGTACTTCGAGACTCCCGCCAAGGCGATGCCGTCGCCGATCACGTCCTCGTCGCCCTCGATGGTGCCGCGGCTGGAGATCATCTCACTGTAGGAGTCGACCACCTTCAGCGCCTGTTGCACCGGCAGCCCGATGACCTGGTCGGTGAGGATCGAGGTGGCGGCCTGGCTGATCGAGCAGCCCTGCCCGTCGTAGGAGACGTCGGCGATGTCACCGTCGTCGCCGAGCTGCACGCGCAGCGTCACCTCGTCGCCGCAGGTCGGGTTCACGTGGTGTACCTCGGCCCCGAACGGCTCGCGCAGCCCCCGGTGGTGCGGGTGCTTGTAGTGGTCCAGGATCACTTCCTGGTACATCTGCTCCATGCGCATGTCTTATGCAACTCCGAAGAAGCTCTGGGCCTTCCGCACGGCGGCGACCAGCGCGTCCACCTCGGCGACGGTGTTGTAGACCGCGAACGAGGCACGCGCGGTGGCGGCGACGCCGAAACGCCGGTGCAGTGGCCACGCGCAATGGTGGCCCACCCGGATCGCGACGCCCTCGTCGTCCAGGATCTGCCCGACGTCGTGCGCGTGGATGCCGTCTACGACGAACGCAACGGCACCGCCGCGGTCGACGTTCTCGGTGGGTCCGATGACGCGCACGCCGTCGATCCCGGCCAGCCCTTCCAGCGCCGCGCCGACGAGCGTGTGCTCGTGCGCCGCGACGGCGTCCATGCCGATGCGTTCGAGATATCGCACGGCCGCGCCCAACCCGACCACCTGCGAGGTCATCGGCACTCCGGCCTCGAACCGCTGCGGCGGCGGAGCGTAGGTGCTGTGGTCCATGAAGACCGTCTCGATCATGGACCCGCCGGTGATGAACGGCGGCATCTCCTCGAGCAGCGCACGGCGGCCGAAGAGCACGCCGACGCCGGAGGGACCGAGCATCTTGTGCCCGGAGAACGCGGCGAAATCCACGCCGAGCGTGCGGAAGTCCACCGGCATGTGCGGCACCGACTGGCAGGCATCGAGCACGACCAGCGCGCCCACCGCCTTCGCACGGCGCACCAGCTCCTCGACCGGCGCCACCGCGCCGGTGACGTTGGACTGGTGGGTGAACGCGACCACCTTGGTGGCGGGCGACAGTTCCAGCGAGTCCAGGTCGATCCGGCCGTCCTCGGTCACGCCGTACCACTTCAGCGTGGCGCCGGTGCGGCGGGCCAGTTCCTGCCAGGGCACCAGATTCGCGTGGTGCTCCAGCTCGGTGATGACGATCTCGTCGCCGGGACCCACGTGGTGCGGGAACCGGTCGTCGGCCAGCGCGTAGGTCACCAGGTTCAGCGACTCGGTGGCGTTCTTGGTGAAGACGATCTCGCCCACGTCCACGCCGACGAACCGCGCGATGTCGGCCCGCGCGCCCTCGTAGGCGTCGGTCGCCTCCTCGGCCAGCTGGTGCGCCCCGCGGTGCACCGCGGAGTTGCTGGTGATCAGGAACTCACGTTCGGCTTCGAGCACCTCGATCGGCCGCTGCGCGGTCGCGCCGGAGTCCAGGTACACCAACGGTTTCCCGTCCCGGACCGTGCGGTTCAGGATCGGGAAGTCGGCCCGGATGCGGGCGACGTCGAGGGTGCGGACCGTAGCGGTCATGTCAGGCTCCAGCGGTTGCAGTCTGAGTGAAACGAACGTAGCCGTTGGCGTCGAGTTCCTCGGCGAGTTCGGCGCCGCCCTCGGCGACGATGCGGCCGCCGACGAACACGTGCACGAACTCCGGCTGGATGTAGCGCAGGATGCGGGTGTAGTGCGTGATCAGCAGGACACCGCCGTTCTCGCGCTCCTTGTAGCGGTTGACGCCCTCGGAGACGATGCGCAGCGCGTCGACGTCCAGGCCGGAGTCGGTCTCGTCCAGGATGGCGATCTTCGGCTTGAGCAGACCCAGCTGGAGGATCTCGTGGCGCTTCTTCTCACCGCCGGAGAAGCCCTCGTTCACGCTGCGCTCGGCGAAGGCGGCGTCGATCTCCAGTTCGCTCATCGACTCCTTCACCTCCTTGACCCAGTGCCGCAGCTTCGGCGCCTCGCCGCGCACGGCGGTGGCGGCGGTGCGCAGGAAGTTCGACATCGAGACGCCGGGAACCTCCACCGGGTACTGCATGGCGAGGAACAGGCCCGCACGCGCGCGCTCGTCCACCGACATCGCCAGCACATCCTCGCCGTCGAGGGTGATCGAGCCGGAGGTCACGGTGTACTTCGGGTGACCGGCGATCGCGTAGGACAGCGTGGACTTGCCGGAGCCGTTCGGGCCCATGATGGCGTGCGTCTCACCGGACTTCACCGTGAGGTTCACGCCCTTGAGGATCTTGATGGGCTCGCCGGACTCGTCGAGGTTGGCGACCTCGACGTGCAGGTCCTTGATTTCCAGGGTGGTCATCGAATTCGAATTCCTTTGCCAGGTATGGGGTTTGTCGATCAGGCGCCGATGGCGGCGAGTTCGGCCTCGATGGCCGCCTCCAGCCGCTCCCGGACCTCGGGCACCGCGATCTTCTGGATGATCTCGTGGAAGAAACCGCGCACCACCAGGCGGCGGGCGGCGTCCTCCGGGATGCCGCGGGCGCGCAGGTAGAACAGCTGCTCGTCGTCGAACCTGCCGGTCGCGGACGCGTGTCCGGCGCCGACGATCTCGCCGGTCTCGATCTCCAGGTTCGGCACCGAGTCCGCGCGGGCGCCGTCGGTGAGCACCAGGTTGCGGTTCACCTCGAAGGTGTCGGTGCCCTCGGCGGCGGCACGGATGAGCACATCGCCCACCCACACCGTGCGGGCGTCGCCCTTCGACGAGTGCGGATCGCCTTGCAGCGCACCTTTGTACAGCACGTTCGACTTGCAGTTCGGCACCGCGTGGTCGACCAGCAGGCGCTGCTCGAAATGCTGGCCCGCGTCGGCGAAGTACAGGCCGAGGAGTTCGGCGTCACCGCCGGGGCCGTCGTAGCGGACGTTGCCGGTCAGGCGCACCAGGTCGCCGCCGAGGGTGACCGAGATGTGCCGCAGGGTGGCGTCGCGGCCGAGTTTGGCGTGGTGCGCGGTGGCGTGCACCGCGTCGTCGGCCCAGTCCTGCACCGCGACCACGGTCAGCTTGGCCGAATCGCCGAGCACGAATTCGATGTTCTCCGCGTAGGTTCCGCTGCCCCGCTGGTCGATGACCACGGTGGCCTTGGCGAAGGGTTCCAGGCGGATCTGCAGGTGGCCGTAGGCGGTCTTGCCCTCACCGGGACCGGTGATCGTGACGATCACCGGCTCGGCGACCTCGATCTCCTTGCCGACCGACACCACGGTGGCCTGCTCGAAGCCCGAGTAGGCCTGCGCGGCAACGCGATCGGACGGCACGCCGCCCGCGCCGAGCCGGGTGTCGGCGCGGTCGACGGTCTCCACGGTCACACCCTCCGCCGCCGCGACCTCGACGGTCGCGTGGCCGTCGCGAACGGCGGTGCCGTCCTGCAATCCGCGCAGGCGGCGCAGCGGCGTGAACCGCCACGCCTCGTCTTTGGCGGAAGGCACCTCGAAGGCGTTGACGTCGAACGAGGTGAAGACTTCGCCCTTGTTGACCGCGGGGGTGCGAGCTTCGGCGGCTTCGGCAATGTTCTCCACGGCCATCAGCCGACGGCTCCTTCCATTTGCAGTTCGATGAGGCGGTTCAGTTCGAGCGCGTACTCCATCGGCAGTTCCTTGGCGATCGGCTCGACGAAGCCGCGCACCACCATCGCCATCGCCTCGTCCTCGGTGAGGCCGCGGCTCATCAGGTAGAACAACTGGTCCTCGGAGACCTTCGAGACGGTCGCCTCGTGGCCCATGGTCACGTCGTCCTCACGGATGTCGACGTAGGGGTAGGTGTCCGAGCGGCTGATCGTGTCGACCAGCAGCGCGTCGCACTTCACCGTCGACTTCGAGCCGTGCGCGCCCTTGTTCACCTGGACCAGGCCACGGTAGGAGGCCCGGCCGCCGCCGCGTGCCACCGACTTCGACACGATGGTCGAGGAGGTGTGCGGCGCGAGATGGAGCATCTTCGCACCGGTGTCCTGGTGCTGGCCCTCGCCGGCGAACGCCACCGAGAGCACCTCGCCCTTGGCGTACTCGCCGGTCATCCAGACCGCCGGGTACTTCATGGTGACCTTGGAACCGATATTGCCGTCGATCCACTCCATGGTCGCGCCCGCCTCGGCCTTGGCCCGCTTGGTGACCAGGTTGTAGACGTTGTTCGACCAGTTCTGGATGGTGGTGTAGCGGCAGCGGCCGCCCTTCTTCACGATGATCTCCACCACCGCGGAGTGCAGCGAATCGGACTTGTAGATCGGCGCGGTGCAACCCTCGACGTAGTGCACGTAGGCGCCCTCGTCGACGATGATCAGGGTGCGCTCGAACTGGCCCATGTTCTCGGTGTTGATCCGGAAATAGGCCTGCAGCGGGATGTCGACGTGCACGCCCGGCGGCACGTAGATGAACGACCCACCCGACCAGACGGCGGTGTTCAGCGCGGAGAACTTGTTGTCGCCCGCGGGGATCACGGTGCCGAAGTACTGCCGGAAGATCTCCGGGTGCTCCTTCAACGCCGTGTCGGTGTCGAGGAAGATGACGCCCTGCTGCTCCAGGTCCTCACGGATCTGGTGGTAGACGACCTCGGACTCGTACTGCGCGGCGACACCGGAGACCAGCCGCTGCTTCTCCGCCTCGGGGATGCCCAGCTTGTCGTAGGTGTTCTTGATGTCCTCGGGCAGCTCGTCCCAGGACGCGGCCTGCTTCTCGGTGGAGCGCACGAAGTACTTGATGTTGTCGAAATCGATGCCATCGAGGTTGGAGCCCCACAGCGGCATCGGCTTGCGATCGAAGATGCGCAGCGCCTTGAGCCGCTGCTCGAGCATCCACTCGGGCTCGCTCTTCTTCGCCGAGATGTCGCGGACAACCGCGTCGGACAGGCCTCGTTGCGCGCTGGCGCCGGCCACATCCGAATCGGCCCAGCCGTAACCGTATTTGCCCAGCGAGGCGATGGCCTCTTCCTGGGTGAGCGGTTGCACCTGGTCGGTGGTCGTCGTCATTCGGCACTCCTTCCGGAGTCGTTCGTTCGTACCGCTGCGGGCTGTGCAGCGGTTGGTGCTGAAGTTCCGGTCCGGGCGGCGGGCAGGACCAGCAGCGGCACGTGCGTGGTGCACGCGCAGTCGCCGTTGGCGATCGTGGCCAGCCGCTGCACGTGCGTGCCGAGTAGCTCCCGGAACGCCTCGAGCTCCGCCGCGCACAGCTGAGGGAACTCCTCGGCGACGTGTGCCACGGGGCAGTGGTGCTGGCAGATCTGCACGCCCGCGCCCACCTTGCGGGTGGTGGCGGCGAACCCGGCGTCGGTGAACGCCTCGGCGATCTCCTCGGCCTTGGCCTCGGTTTGTTCGGTGGTGTGCTCACCGACCGGTTCGATCCCGGCCACGATAGTGCGTGCTCGTTTGCGGGCGAACTCGGTGATGGCCTGGTCGCCGCCGATCTCCCCGAGCTGCCGGATCGCGGCCCCCGCCAGATCGTCGTAGGCGTGGCCGAGGTCGCCTCGTCCGGCCGCGGTGAGTTGGTACTGCTTGGCCGGGCGGCCCCGGCCCTTCTGCTGCCAGGGCGCCGATCGAGTCGCCCGCGCTCGGCCGGAGTCGATCAAGGCGTCCAAGTGCCTGCGCACGCCCGCCGGGGCGAGGCCGAGCCTGTTCCCGATGGCAGTGGCGGTGATCGGTCCTTCCTCCAGCAGGAGCTGGACGATGGCCGCTCGGGTATGCCCTTCGCCGCCGACCGCCGCGGGCGCAGCAACCGACCCGGCACCGGTCCGGCGACCAGTCCCTTCGTCGTTCCTCCGCAAACCCACGGTTTTCACAACATCAGTGTGGCGGAATTCCTTCCGGAAATCTAATAAGGGTGCCCTGCGTCAGCGGTGCGATCGACCTGCGGGGATTCCGGTCCGGCGGTGGGTCACGTCCCGATCATCCGGACAGGTGTCCACCGGCGCGGCGCTGGGCCGGAAGCCGTCTTTCCCGCCTGACCTGCGTAGAGAAAACGCTGATCGAACCGGTCGGCGCGAGTTCGCGCGAACTCGGAACCGCCGCGGCCGCCTCCGCGAAGTGATCGTCGCCACCGGACACCGGGTCGCGACGGTCCGCAGTGCGATTCGTCACAGACGTTCAGCGCACGGCCACCAGTTTCATCGGCGTCTCCAGCAGCGCCTCCATCGAGTCCTCCCACGGGACCGTCGCCGTGGTGACCAGCGACGGATCGAAGCGACCGGCCGCCACGAGATCGAGGACCTCGGGAATGACCGGGCGCACGTGCGCGCGGCCGGTGCGCAAGGTGCAGCAGCGGGTGTACATGCCGAAGAGCGGCAGCGCGACGTCCTGCGTCTGGACGCTGACGCTCGTGCACCAGCCGTCGTACGCCGTCGCGTCGATCGCCCCGCGCAACGCTTTCGCCCCGCCCGCCGCCTCCACGACGATCGGGAACCGCCCCACCCGCGCGTCGCGGGGCCCTTCGATCGCCTCCGCGCCGAGCGACTTCGCGATGTCCAGTCGTCGGCCGGAGTCGTCGAGATAGACCACCCGGGCGGAGCCGAGGGCGACGGCGAGCCCGGCGGCGTACAGACCGATCGACGGCGCGGCAGGGCCGCCGATGACCAGCACTTCGGCGGCGGGGTCGTCGGCCAGCTGCGGGCCGACCGAGCGATAGGCGTCCGGGATGTTGTCGCTCGCGCTGGCCACCGCGGCCGGGTCGACGCCGGAGGGCAGCCGCACCAGCATGGCGTCCGCGTGCGGCACCAGCGCCAGGTCGGCCCACAGCCCGCCCCAGTCCAGCCCGCCCATGGCGCCGAGGCCGAACGACGACAGCCGCGGATGGCTCACGCAGTTGCCGGTCCGCCCGCGTGCGCACGCCCGGCACGCGCCGCAGGAGATCTGGAACGGCACCACCACCAGGTCGCCGACGGCGACGCCGCGTACCTCCGGCCCGATCTCGACGACTTCCGCCACTCCCTCGTGCCCGAACGGATACGGACCGGGCAGCGGGAAGGCTCCGCGCAGAACGGCCGGGTCGATGTCACAGGTGGCCAGCGCGACGGGCCGCACCAGCGCCTGGCCGGGCCCGCTCAGCACGGGTTCGGGATGTTCTTCCCAGCGCATCGCACCAGGACCGGTCAGCATCAGACGCTTCATCGTCCGAGTGTCGCTAGAACGTTCTTTCTAGTCAAGCGTTCCATGCCGTATCGCCTTCCTGCGCAGGAGTTTCCGGAAATTTTCCGGGACGCGCGGCGGCGCCGGACTCGCCGGTGGCCGCCGCTCGGCGCGGCGCGGGCACCGGACCGCCGATCCCCTCCGCCGCGAACGTCGCCCGGATCAGCCGCTCCATCGACTTCGCCACCGTGCGTAGCGGGGCGTCCGTCTGCCGGATCCGGGCCAGAATCGTGGCGCCCTCATAGGCGGCGACCACCGTCGTGGCCAGCTCTGCCGCCTCCTCGCCGCCGAGCCCCAGTTCGGCGAGCAGTCCTGCGAAGGCCTGCTCCATCGCCTCGAAGGCGTGCACACAGGCCGAGCGCACCGCCTCGACGTCACTGCCACCGTCCAGCGCGGGCGTCCCGACCGGGCATCCGTCGGTCCACTCCGAGTCCGCGAGCTTGCCGACCATGAATTCGAACAGCGTGGCCAAGGTGGCGAACACATCGGTGGGCGCCTGCCGGATCATCCGGCCGGTCAGCACACCGGTCCCGGTGATCGCCGCGACCGCGATCTCCTCCTTACCCCCCGGAAAGTGGTGATAGATCGAGCCATACGGCAGTTCGGCCGCCTCGCTCAACGCCTTCAGACCGAACCCGTGATACCCGTGCCGCGCCAGCAGCCCGGACGCGGCCACCTCGATCCGCCGCCTGGACTCCGAAACCATCTGTCGATTGTGCCCCGCGAGCGGAGCAAGTCCGGACAGAACGACCGGGGTCCGTTCGCGGTACGGGATCGTCGCTCGAACCAGGCCGCGGAATCCGGAACTCCCCGCGATGCCGCACATTCGGCGGGTGCCTACAGCGCCTTGTCACCGAGGAGTGCGATTGATCGTCCGCGGTCCAGGCATGCGTAGGCCGTGCTCAGCGAGGAGTGGCCGCCGACAGAATCGAACTGACCGGTACGGCGGGACGCTGGAGCAGGCTTTCGAGGTGGCCGGTGGTAGTGGCGAACTCCCCGCGGCGGGCGGCCCGGAACATGCCGAGGAGCATGGCGGCCCGCTCCTCCGGGACTCCGTGAGCGACCAGGGAAGCGGCCCATTCGGAGTCCTCCGCGATGACGCGGCGGATCGTTCGTCCGCTCTGTTCGGTGAGAATGGCGGCGATGTCGGCGAGGTCGAGGGCCTCCGGGGCGGTCAGGGGCGGGGTCGGCCCGTCGAACCGGTCCTCGTCGGCGAGGATGATCGCCGCCGCTTCGGCGAGGTCGGCATGGGCGGTCCAAGAGACGGGGCCATCGGCCGGTGCGATCAGTTCACCGGTGTCCAGCGCCGAGCCCAGCAAGAGCGGGACCGTGCCTGCGTAGAACCCGTTGCGCAGTGCGGTGAACGGTATGCCCGTGGCCGCCAGGTAGCGCTCGGTCGCGGCGTGATCCGGCATGGGCGAGAACACCGAATCATCGGCGGCGGCCTGATGGCTGGTGTAGAGGATGCGTCCGACCCCGGCCGCGCGTGCGGCGTCGATCGCCGCGACGTGCGCGGCGACGGCCGCCTCCCCGGTCAGGTTCGCCGAGACGATCAGCACTTGGTTTGCGCCTTCGAATGCCTCGGCCAGGGATGACGGGTCGGTGAAGTCGCCGCGCCGCACCCGCACACCGCGGGCGGCCAACTCACCCGCCCGGTCGATATCGCGGACGCTGACGCCGACCCGAGCGGCTGGTACCCGCTCCAGCAGCCGATCGACGATCTGAGAGCCGAGCAGTCCCGTGCCTCCGGTAACGATGATCATCCGCACTCCTGAACATTGATAATATCACTGTTATCAACGCCGATATTAGCACCGATTAGGATGGCCGCATGGCAGAGTCGAGGTCGAGCAGCGCGAGCAGGCACGAGACCAGGGAGCGCATCGTCGAGGTGGCTGGGCGGCTGTTACGCGAACAGGGCCCGCACGCCGTCACCACCCGCGCGGTCGCGCACGCGGCGGGCATGCAGGCACCGACCATCTACCGGTTCTTCGACGACAAGGACGCGTTGCTCGATGCCGTCGCCGAGCACGTCTTCACGACCTACGTGGCGGGCAAGGCCCGCGCCGACGAGCAGGGCGACCCGGTGGCCGATCTTCGCGCCGGATGGGACATGCACATCGACTTCGCACTGACCAATCCGGCGGTCTTCTCGATGCTCACCGACCCCCACCGCGGGACCGCCTCACCCGCCGCGGCCGCCGGGCTGCAGGTGTTGCGCGCCCGGGTGCATCGCGTCGCGGCGGCCGGCCGGCTCCGGGTAGGCGAGCGCCGCGCCGTCGAACTCGTCCACGCCGCCGGGACCGGGGCCGCCCTTGCCCTGTTGTCCGTCCCGCCACAAGACCGCGACCTCGGGCTTGCCGACGCGATGTACGAGGCGGTGACCCACGCGATCCTGACCGACGTCCCACCACTTTCCGCCGGCGACGCCACCGCGGCCGCACTACGAGCCGCCGCACCGGAATTGCCGATGCTCTCCGACGCCGAACGCGCCCTGCTGTCGGAATGGCTGGGACGAACCGACGATAACCCCACCGGCAACACTCCCCGTCCCCGCTGACATCGACCCGACAGACCGGGGTGCGCACCAACTAGGCTGCGTTGCGTGGCGGTACTGGACGGCGCGCGGCGCAGGACACTGGCGGTCGGGCGCCGGGCACTCGGACTCGACGTGCCCGCGGCCGATCACACCATCGCGGTGCTGCACAGCGACGAGTCGGAGGTGCCCGGTCTCGACCGCAAGGAGCTGGCGCAGCTCGACCGGATCCGCCTGATGGGCGCGACAGGCACGGTGCTGATGGCGATCAGCGCGCTCGGCATCGGCGCGCAGCCGGTGCACCAGAACCCGACCTCCGGCGTCCGCGTGCTGGGCATCTTCGCCCGCGCCCATACCGGCTCGCTGGCCATGTGCATGACCGGCACCGTCGTGGTCGTGCTGGCCTGGCTGCTGCTGGGCCGATTCGCGATCGGCGGCATCGGCGGCTCCCCGATCCACCGGCTGACCCGCTCGCAGCTTGACCGCACGCTGTTGCTGTGGCTGATCCCGCTCAGCGTCGCTCCCCCGCTGTTCAGCAACGACGTCTACTCCTATCTGGCACAGAGCGAGATCGCCGCGCGCGGCATCGACCCGTATCAGGAAGGCCCGGTCGCGGGACTCGGGATCGACAACGTCCTCACCAACAACGTGCCGACCATCTGGCGCGACACCCCCGCGCCCTACGGTCCGCTGTTCCTCTGGATCGGCCGTGGCATCGCCGAACTCACCGGTGACAACATCATCGCGGGCGTGTGGGTGCACCGGATCCTCGCGCTCGGCGGCGTCGCGCTGATCGTCTGGGCGCTGCCCCGGCTCTCCGTGCGCTGCGGCGTCGCACCGGTGAGCGCGCTGTGGCTCGGCGCGGCCAACCCGCTGGTGCTGTTCCATCTGGTCGGCGGCGTGCACAACGACGCGCTGATGCTCGGCCTGATGCTGGCGGGCCTGGAGTTCTGTCTGCGCGCCATCGAGGACACCCACCCGTTCGACGGCCGGGCCTACGCGTGGCTGATCAGCGGGGCGATCATCATCACGCTGTCGTCATCGATCAAGTTCACCTCGATCATCGTGCTCGGGTTCGTCGGGATGGCGCTGGCGCGGCGCTGGGGCGCCTCGCTGCGCACGGTCGCCATCGCCGCGGCCATGCTCGGCGCGATCGCCATCGGCACAACGCTTTTCATCAGTTCGGTGAGCGGGCTCGGATTCGGCTGGATCTACACGCTGAACACCGCGAGCGTGGTGCGCAGCTGGATGTCGCTGCCGACCGTGCTCGGCATCATCACCGGGTTCGGCGGTGTGCTGCTCGGACTCGGCGATCACACCACCGCGCTGCTGAGCATCACCCGCCCGATCGCGGCGCTGGTCGCGGGCTTCTTCACCGTCCGGATGCTGGTCGCCACCGGCACCGGGCGGCTGCATCCGGTCGGCGCGCTGGGCGTGGCGCTCGGTGCGATCGTGCTGCTGTTCCCGGTGGTGCAACCCTGGTACCTGCTGTGGGCGATCGTGCCGATGGCGGCTTGGGCGACCCGGCCGGTGTTCCGGGTTCCGGCGGTGGCGTTCTCGGCGATCGTGAGCGTCATCCTGATGCCGCGCGGCGCCGATCTGGAGGTGTTCCAGATCGTGGGCGCCGCGATCGCCACCGTGATCGTCGGGGTGCTGTTCATCGTGATCACGCGCAACTCGCTGCCCTGGCGCGGGCAGACGGGGGTGTCGGCTCCGTCACAGGTGCCCACCTCCTACGGTGTGACATCGTGACCGAGCGTGGCGAGGGAGCCATCTACACAGCATCACCGGGTGCGCCGAAACCGAGCGCCCGCGAGGCTGAGTCGTGACCACGACTTCCGGACCGGCCGTCAGCGTCGACGCCGTCGTCAAGCGGTACGGCGAGACCACGGCCGTGGACGGACTGACGTTCGAGGTCGAACCGGCACGGGTGCTCGCGCTGCTCGGCCCGAACGGCGCGGGCAAGACCACGACGGTGGAGATGTGCGAGGGATTCGCCACGCCGGACGCGGGCACGGTGCGCGTGCTCGGCCTGGACCCCGTCGCCGATTCCGAACGGCTGCGCCCTCGCATCGGCGTCATGCTGCAAGGCGGCGGCGCGTATCCCGGTGCGCGCGCGGGGGAAATGCTCGACTTGGTGGCCGCCTACTCGGCGGATCCGCTCGACCCGGACTGGCTGCTGCGCACGCTCGGCCTCCAGGACAACCGCCGCACCCCCTACCGCCGCCTCTCCGGCGGCCAGCAGCAGCGGCTCGCCCTCGCCTGCGCGCTGGTGGGCAAACCGGAGATCGTGTTCCTGGACGAACCGACCGCGGGCCTGGACGCCCAGGCCCGGCTGATCGTCTGGGAGCTGATCGACGCCCTGCGCCGCGACGGGGTAACCGTCGTGCTGACCACGCACATGATGGACGAGGCCGAGCAACTCGCCGACCAACTGGTGATCATCGACCACGGCCGCATCGTCGCCTCCGGCACCCCCGCCGAGGTCACCGCGCACGGAGCGGCCGGGCAGCTGCGGTTCAGCGCGCCGCCCAAACTGGACCTGGAACTGCTGGCGAACGCCCTGCCCGAAGGGTTCGCGCCCCGGGAGACCACCCCCGGCACCTATCTGGTGGAGGGCGAGATCAATCCGCAGGTGCTCGCGACCGTCACCGCGTGGTGCGCGCGAATGAACGTGCTGGCCACCGACATCCGGATCGATCAGCGCCGCCTCGAAGACGTCTTCCTCGAACTGACCGGACGGGACCTGCGCGGATGAGCGAGCACGACGCGACCGCCAACCGATTCACGCCGGGCACCTTCGCCCCCGGCCCGCGCCCGAGCAGCCGCGCCGCGATGCTGTTCGCGCAGACCAGGCTCGAGCTGATCCTGTTGCTGCGCAACGGCGAACAACTCCTACTGACCATGTTCATTCCGATCACCCTGCTGGTCGGCCTGAGCCTGCTGCCGTTCGGTGATCTCGGCGCGCACCGGGTGGACAAGATCGTGCCCGCGGTGATGATGGTGGCCGTCATGTCCACCGCGTTCACCGGTCAGGCCATCGCCGTCGGCTTCGACCGCCGCTACGGCGCGCTCAAGCGGCTCGGCGCGACGGCGCTGCCGCGCTGGGGCGTCATCGCGGGCAAGAGCGCGGCCGTGCTCATCGTGGTCGTTCTGCAAGCCGTCCTGCTCGGCCTCATCGGCTTCGCACTGGGATGGCGACCGCAACCCGTCGGGCTGCTGCTGGGCGCGGCGGTGATCGCGCTCGGCACCGCGACCTTCGCGGCGATGGGCCTGCTGCTGGGCGGCACCCTGAAAGCCGAGGTCGTCCTCGCGCTGGCCAACATCCTGTGGTTCGTCATGCTCGGCGTCGCCAGCATCGTGTTCGCCGCCGACGACCTGCCCGCCGTGGTGAGCGTGCTCGCCCGGCTGGTGCCGTCCGGCGCGCTGGCCGAAGCGCTGGAAACCGCGATGGACACCGGTGTCGACTGGTTCGGGATCGCCGTTCTCACCGTATGGGGCGTGGTGTCGGGCGTGGCGGCCACTCGCCTGTTCCGCTTCCACTGAGTCTCAACGACGAAATGTAGTAGACCGGGTGAAGCCGCCGGATCCGGCCCGGCTACCATTTTCGACGTGCTGTATCGCGCGTTCTTGCGACTCGTCGACAAGCTGCCACTGCCCTCGCTGCGAGCGCAGCGCCTGATCGCGCTCGCGGTCGTCCTCTCGCAAGCGGGCATCTCGGTGACCGGCGCCGTCGTGCGGGTCACCGCGTCCGGTCTGGGCTGCCCGACCTGGCCGCAGTGCTTCCCCGGCAGCTTCACCCCGGTCGCGGTATCGGAGGTTCCCGCGATCCATCAGGCGGTCGAGTTCTCCAACCGGCTGCTCACCTTCCTGGTCACCCTGTGCGCCGCCGCGGTCGTGCTGGCGGTGACCAGGGCGCGCCGCCGCCGCGAGGTGCTGGTGTACGCGTGGCTGATGCCCGGCGGCACCGTCGTGCAGGCGATCATCGGCGGCATCACCGTGCGCACCGGACTGCTGTGGTGGACCGTGGCGACCCACCTGCTCGCGTCCATGGTGATGGTGTGGCTCGCGATGGTGCTGTACGCGAAGATCGGCGAGCCCGACGACGGCATCGAGGCCGTGCGCGCCCCCGCGCCGCTGCGCTGGCTCACCGCGCTCGCCGGGGTCGCGCTCAGCGCAGTCCTGATCGCGGGCACCCTGGTGACCGCGGCGGGTCCGCACGCGGGCGACAAGAGCATCGAGCGTCAGGTCGAGCGGTTGCAGGTCGAGATCGTCACCCTGGTGCATCTGCACTCGCAGCTACTCGTCGGGTATGTCGCACTGCTGGTCGGCCTGACGTTCGGCCTGTTCGCGGTCGGCATCGCTCCCGCCGTGCGCACCCGGCTGTTCGTGCTGCTCGCCCTGGTGTGCTCGCAGGCGCTGGTCGGCGTCGTGCAGTACTTCACCGACGTCCCCGCGGCGCTGGTCGTCGTGCACGTGGGCGGGGCCGCGGCGTGCACCGCCGCCACCGCCGCACTGTGGGCTTCGCTGCGCACGCGCGAGCGGGTCACCGTCCCGAAGCCGGACCCCGCGACGCAGCCTGCCTGAGCGAGTTGCATGGGCCATGGGACGGATCGCTCGCGGCGCGTGCCCTTGCGGAAGCTCTCCTCGGCGATTTTCCGACGCCGGGCGGCGATCCACGCTCGGCGGTAGCGTGATCGGTCGTGTCCACGCCTGAGCCGCGATCCGATGCGCCGCAGCCCTTTCCCGATGTCGAGCCGTACGCCCACGGGCTGCTCGACGTCGGAAACGGCCAACGGATCTACTGGGAGACCAGCGGTAACCCGAATGGCAAACCCGCGCTGGTGGTGCACGGCGGCCCGGGCGGCGGTGGACGGCGCGGAGCGCGGAAGAGCTTCGACCCGGCGGCCTACCGGATCGTCCTGTTCGATCAACGCGGCTGCGGGGAGAGTCTGCCGCACGCCTCCGACCCCGCGGTCGAGCTCGCGCACAACACCACGCATCACCTGATCGCGGACATGGAACGGCTGCGCGAACACCTCGGGATCGACCGGTGGCTGCTCTACGGCGGGTCCTGGGGGGCGACGCTGATCCTCGCCTACGCGCAGCGCTTTCCCGAACGAGTCGGCGAGATCGTGCTGGCCGGCGTCACCATGACCCGGCAAGAGGAGATCGACTGGCTCTACCGCGACGTGGCGCGGCTGCTGCCCGAGCAGTGGGAGACCTTCCGCACCGGCGTCCCGCTCGCCGACCGCTACGGCGATCTCGTCGAGGCCTACCGGCGGCTGGTGGAAAGTCCCGACGCCGCCACCCGCGAGTCGGCGGCGCGGCGGTGGTGCGCATGGGAGGACGCCGTGATCGCGCACGAAAACCTCGGCAGCCCCGGGCAATACAGCGCGAAACCGGATGCCGCGCGTATGGCGTTCGTCCGGATCTGCACGCACTACTTCGCCAACGCGGCCTGGCTGGAGGACGGGCAGTTGCTGCGCGACGTGCACCGGCTGACGGGCATTCCCGGCGTGCTGATCCACGGCCGACTCGACCTGAGTGCCCCGCTGTACACCGCCTGGCAGCTGGCCCAGGCATGGCCCGAGGCGGAATTGCGGGTCATCGATGATTCCGGGCACACCGGCAGCCCCGCCATGGGTGCGGCGATCCGGCGGGCGATCGCCGAGTTCGCCGGACAGCTCTAGCCCCGCGGCCGATCAGCCGACGCCCGCCGCCGGTCTTCTGACCACCCGCTGAAGCGCGCGCAGGTCCGCGTCGAGCGTTCGGTACAGCCAGTACACGGCGACGAAGGCGAGTCCACCGACCGCGCACAAGCCCAGGACCGAGTCGCGTACCAGTGGAAGTTCCGCGGGTTCGAGCAGGCTGAATCCGGCCAGCACCCCGACCAGCGGCACGGAGGCCGTGACCGCGAGATACACCGTGGTTCTGCGCCGCAGCGCGCGGATGTCACCGGAGTCGAGTGCGGTCGCGCGGCTGTAGCGCAGGTAGACCGGATAGACGCAGCGGACGATGTAGAACGTCGACAGGAAGAACGTGTAGGCAACGGAGATGATGCCCGCCATGAAAACGGTCATCGCCGCGTGGATCACCAGCCGCGCGGGCAGGTCGGTGAGCCACAGGCACAGGAAGACCCCTGTCACGGTTGCCGAAACCCCGGTCTGGAAGGTGTTCAGCGCGCACATGTCACCCCAGAACAGCGTTCGCGACCGCGCTCGCGCGAGCAGCGCGTCGTCATAGCGTCTGCCACTGCGCAAGCCGCGGGGAACCGCGATCAGATCACGCGACATATACGCGTAGATGACGATCGACAGCGTCCCCGCGATGAGAACGAAAACGTAGACGCCCATGTTGAGCTGCGCATTGGTGGCATCGGACAAGCGCTCCCTGATCAGTTCTTGAACGTGCACCGCCATGTAGACCGTGGCCAGCCCGACGCCGACCAGCGAAGACAGCCACAAGATCGGGGTGGGCCTGCGGGAAAGTCGTGCGCGCCAGCTGTCCGGGGGCGGATAGACCAGATCGCGTGCCCGCTGCTCCAGGCACAAGTCGAGCTGCTGAGCCAGTTCCGAACCGGACGAGTAGCGGTCCGCGCGGTCGGGCGACAGACACGTCAGCAGTACCCGGCGCAGCGCCATGGGGCAATCCGGCGGCAGCTCCGACAGGAACGCAGGCTCGACGGGGCTGCGCCGCAGTTCGATCATGCGGGCCAGCGACGTCTGCGAATCACCCGCGGACGTTTCGTCCGCGAAGGGGCGGTGCCCGGTGAGCAACTCCCACAGCATGACGGCCAGCGCGAAGATGTCACTGCGCGTGTCCAGCTCCCCCGCGGTCGCCGGGAGGCCGGGATGGCACGCTTCGAGCTGTTCGGGCGACATGTACGCCAGCGATCCGCCGAAGTACGCCAGCGGACTGGTGCCCTTGACGCGTTTGCTGAAGCTGACGTTGAAGTCGGCCAGCTTCGGGCTTCCCTCGGCGCTCAGCAGCACGTTCGCGGGTTTGATGTCGCGATGCAGCACCCCTCGTTCGGACGCGTGCTGTAGAGCGTCCGCGAGTCGGCGGCCCAGCCAGGCGACGGTCTCCGGCCAGGTCAACGCGGCGATCCGCGCCCGAACGGCGGATTCGGTCGGCCGGACCTCGCCCTTGTCGGCGAGCACCTTGTCGATGGCATCGAGCAGCAACTGCCCACCCCGCTGCTGCGGCGGCGTCGCGCGCGCCAGGCGCAGCACGTCGAGCAGCGTCCCGCCGGGGAGGTACTGCATGTAGAGCAGCTTCAGCTCGTCGTCGGCGATGAGCCGCTGATCGAAGATGCGCACGATGTATTCGTGGTCCAGCTGGGCGAGGGTCTGCGGCTCGTTGCCGTGGTTGTGCGAGATCTTGACCGCGACCAGTCGCTGCATCGATTGCTGGCGAGCGAGATACACCTGGGCGAACGCGCCCACCCCGATCCGCATCAGGAGGTCGAAATCATCGACCTGGTCGCCGACGTCGATGGCGTCGAGCGCGACCTGGGCACTCGGGCGAGCGATCATCGTGCTGCGGTAGTCGCTGGTGAGCCGGTCGAGTTCCGCGGCGGCCGCGGTGGCGGTGGCGGTCACGTCGGTGGTGTCGCCGCCCTGCTCACCGCGGCGCATGGCGTGGTATTCCTCGTAGACCAGATCGGCCGGGAAAGGACCATTGCGCAGTTCGGGGAACTCCGCGCGGTAGTCGATGAGCCGCTTCGGAAAGTGGTAGCGCAGCCAGCGATACTCGAGGTCGACCTTGATCAGTTCGATCAAGATCGTGCGCCGCTCGGCTTGCTCGGCGGGTAGGTAAGCGGACAGGTCGGGCGGGGAGCCGGCCGCCCAGGCCTCCGAGAACTGCGCCACGACGGCGGCGAGCGCCGCGCGGGTTCGTTCGGCTGAATCGACCAGGTCGATCGGCTCACGCATCGGTAGCTCGGAATCAGCCAGGATCGTTCATACGGCGGCTACACACGGTGCGTCCTGCCTGGTAGGTCTCCCACATCAGCTCCTCGAGTTGAAGGGCCCTGTTCAAGGGTATCGCCCAGCGAGGGGTGGGCGCTGCTGACTTCGGCGCTGTCCATCGCGCTCCCCGGACGGCGAACGGATTCAGCCGACGGAGGCGTTCGGCCCGATCCACTGCTCGAACAACCGGTCCACCGCGCCGGTCGCGAGCCGGGTCGCCAGGTAGGCGTCCACCAGCGCCGCGAGGACCGGATCGTTCTTGCGCACCAGCAGCACCTTCCCGAACGAGTCGAACGGCGCTTCGGGATGCAGCACTTGCAGGTCCGGGTGCTGACGCACGCGGTAGCGGCCCTCGACCGAATCGGTGACGAACACGTCGGCACGGCCCTGTTCGACTTCGCCGAAGATCGTCAGATTGTCCGGCCACAAAGTGAGCTGTGCCTCGGGGAAGTTGTTGCGCGCGAATTCCTCGTTCGTCCCACCGCGATTGGCGATCACGCGCACACCGGGACGGTTGATCTCCGCGATGGCCGAGTACGCCGCGCCGTTCGCACGATGGGTGATCGGGGCCTTGCCGTCGGTCCCGTAGGTGATCGAGAAGTCGGCGAACATCCGGCGCGACGGCAGGTCGGAGATGCCCCCGACCGCGAGATCGCAATTCCGTTCGGCGAAGTCCGTCTTCAGGGTCGCCCAGGTCACGGGCACGAACTCGAGCGGGCGGCCGAGCAGTGCGGCGAACCCCCGCGCGAGGTCGACGTCCACACCCCGGTAACCGCCCGCCTCATCTCTGATCGAGTAGGGCGGATAGTCGCCGGGCGTGCAGGCGCGCAGCACGTTCGAAGTCTCCGACGGCTGCGCGGCGGCCGGAATCGCCGCTGCGACAAGAGCTGTCCACCCGGCGACGAGCACCGCGCCGATGCGGCCGGGCAGCGTCACTCGGCTACGCACCGATCACTTCTCGTTGCGCGCCTTGGGAAAGCGAGACTGCTTGGCGACCCAGCCCGCCATCTTGGCCCAGTGGCCCTTGCGCGGGGTGACGATCGAGCTGAGTTCCCGGTCCCATTCGTCCGCCTCGGTGAGGCCGTCGATGGTCTCGATCACTGCCTTGGCGGTGTCCAGGTCCGGAACGACCCGGTCACCGAGGACGCCGTCGGCGCCGACCAAGGTGACGCGCACGCCCGCGCGACCGATGGGCTGGAGCACGGCCGTGGCCGATCCGCCGTGGTCAGCGACGAACCCTTTGACGGACTCCACGAGGGCGCCCGGCAGCTTCGCCGGCGCCGTGGCGGTTTCAGTACTCATGGCAGGCAGTTTACCGACCGGTAGGCCCCACGCCCGCCGCGCGGGTGTAGAACTAAAACACATGCGCGCCATTCAGGTTTCCGAACACGGTGGTCCCGAGGTCCTGAAGTACGTCGAGGTGCCCGATCCGCGGATCGGACCGGACCAGCTGCTGGTCGAGACGCGGGCGATCGGTGTCAACTTCATCGACACCTACATTCGCACCGGACGCTACCCCCAGGACGTTCCGTACGTCCCGGGCGCGGAGGGCACCGGCGTCGTCGCGGAGGTCGGCGCGCACGTCACCGAGTTCGCGGTCGGCGACCGGGTGGCGTGGTCGGCCGCGCCGGGCAGCTACGCGCCCAAGGTCGCGGTGCCCGCGGCCGTCGCCATCCCGGTGCCCGACGCCGTCGACCCGCCGGTGGCCGCGTCGGCGCTGTTGCAGGGCATGACCGCGCACTATCTCATCGAGTCGATCTACCGGCCCGAGCCCGGCGAGACGGTGCTGGTGCACGCGGGCGCGGGCGGCGTCGGCCTGATCCTCACCCAACTGCTCACGGCACGCGGCGTGCGGGTGATCGCGACGGTGTCCACCGACGAGAAGGAGACGCTCTCGCGCGCGGCGGGCGCCGCGGAGGTGCTGCGCTACGGTGACGACCTCGCCGAGCGGGTGCGCGCGCTCACCGACGGCGTGGGCGTGGCGGCGGCCTACGACGGCGTCGGTGCGGCCACCTTCGAGGCGAGCCTCGCCGCGTTGCGCGTGCGCGGCACGCTCGCCCTGTTCGGCGGCGCGAGCGGCCCGGTGCCACCGTTCGACCTGCAACGGCTCAGCACGGCCGGTTCGCTGTTCGTCACCCGGCCCACGCTGGCGCATTACACCCGCGACCGCGCCGAACTCACCTGGCGCGCGGGTGACATCCTCGACGCCATCGCCAAGGGCACGCTGAACATCCGGATCGGCGCCACCTACCCGCTCGCCGACGCCGAACGAGCACACCGCGACCTGGAAGGCCGCAAGACCACCGGTTCCATCGTCCTGCTGCCATGAGCCGCCGACGGTCGGCGACCCGACGAGTCGCCCACCGTCGCATCAGTAGTCGCGGCCGGTGAGACCGCGATAGATGAAGCGAGTCAGGCCTTCCACGGCCTGCTCGTCGGTCAGTTCGACGTTTCCTTCCTCGACCGCCGCCAGCAGGCTCTGGGTGAGCAGGAACATCATCGCCAGGCTGGCATCGGCGGTGGCCGGCAGCCGCAATCCCTGGTCGGCGAAGCCCGCCACGTGATCGGCGATGTCCGCGCGCTGCTGGATGCCGAAGCGCGCGACCAATCGCGCGAATTCCTCGTTGACCAGGGCGGCCTGATTCACCGCGCGCAGCACGGGCGCGTGCTCCCGCGCGAAGGTCCAGTACCCGGCGACGTGATAGCGCACCGACTCCGGATCGCTGAAATCCGGGTTGTGATCCGGCCCCTCCGCGCGCTCGTCCCCCGCCGCGGCCAAGTCGTTCAGCAGGGCCTGAAGCAGTTCTTCCTTGCTCGCGAAGTGGTTGTAGAACGACCCGGCCGCCCGGCCCGCGGTCGCCGTGATGTCGGTGATCTTGGTGTTCAGGTAGCCGCGCTCGGCGAACAAGCGCAACGCCGCGGCCTTCAACGCCTGCTCGGTCTCGGCCGACTTCTCCTTGCGACTCAGCGACACCCACCTCACCTCCTTGACAAGGCAACGTACCAAGAGCAAAACTGAATTTGCATTCAGTGAATTCTGATTCATCAGGAGTAGCTCATGGCACAGCTCGTTCTCGTCGCCGGCGCCGGGCCCACCGGTCTCACCCTCGCCCTCGATCTCGCTCGCCGCGGCATCCCGGTTCGCATCGTCGACAAGGCGGCCACGTTCTTCGCGGGCTCGCGCGGCGACGGCATCCAGCCCCGCACGCTGGAAGTATTCGACGACCTGGGGGTATTGGACGCGGTGCACGCGGCCGGGATGCCGACACCGGTGATGCGGGTGCACCTCGGCGGCGAGTTCGTCACCGAGCGCAGGATGAGCGAGCCGGTCGAGCCCACCCCGGCTGTCCCCTACCCCAACCCGTGGGTGCTCGGCCAATCGCAGACCGAGGCGATCCTGCGCGATCGGCTCGCCGAATTCGGCGTGCGCGTGGAGCTGGGCACCGCACTGGCCGCCTTCGACCAGGACGACAGCGGCGTCACGGCGACGCTGGAACGCGACGGCGTGCGTGAGACTGTGCGCGCCGCGTACCTGGTGGGCGCCGACGGCGGCAAGAGCACCGTCCGCAAGGCGCTGGGCATCGCGTTCGAGGGCGAGACCGACGAGTCGCTGCGGATGCTGCTCGGCGACGTGCGCGCCGACGCGCTCGACCACGAATTCGGCTACTGGTTCGCCGCCGCCGACCAGCCGATGCAGGGCATCGCGTTGTCCCCGCTGCCCGGTGGGCGGCACTTCCAGTTCGCGGCGCCGCTCACCGCGGACGAGCAGCCGGGCCTGGACCTGCTGCAACGGTACGCCGACCGCTACTGCGGGCGCGACGACGTCACCATGACCGACCTGACCTGGGCGACGGTCTGGCGGCCCAATGTCCGTCTCGCGCAACGGTTCCGGGACGGCCGGGTCTTCCTCGCCGGCGACGCCGCGCACGCGCATCCGCCCACCGGCGGCCAAGGATTGAACACCGGCGTCCAGGACGCCTACAACCTCGGGTGGAAGCTGGCCGCCGCCCTGGCCGGAGACGACACCCTCCTGGACAGCTACGAGATCGAGCGCAGGACGGTCGCCGCCAGGGTGCTCGGACTGAGTTCCGAACTGCTGGACAAGCTGATCGACGGCGACGAGGACGCGATGCGGCGGGGGCCGGAGACCCAGCAGCTGGACATCAGCTACCGCGACCCGGCCGTGCGCGACCAGCTGGCGACCGGCGACCGGGCGCCGGACGCGCCGGTGAAGGACGACGCGGGGCGGCCGGTCCGGTTGTTCGACCTGTTCCGCGGGCCGCACGCGACGGTGCTGTCCTTCGGCACGCCGCCTGCGGCCGGACCGGACGCGTATGCGGTGGTTCGCCCGGGGACACCGGTAGCCGGGCCGCATGTGGTCGACGTCGACGGGCACGCTTTCACGGCCTATGCCGCGGTCGAGGGCACCCGGGTGCTCGTCCGTCCGGACGGCTACATCGGCGCGATCAGCTGAAGAAGCTGCCGATGGTGTCCCAGCCGAGCACCGAGTCCACCGCGAGACCGCAGAACACGACGGCCAGGTAATTGTTCGACTGGAGGAACAGCCGCAGCGGCTTCACCGATTCGCCGCGCCGCACGCCCGCGTACAGCTGGTGCGCCATGAGCAGGAACCACGCTCCGGCCACCAGCGCCACGGCCGTGTAGATCACGCCGGTGGCGGGCGCCAGGGCGAGGGTGGTGAGCACGGTCAGCCAGGTGTAGACGACGATCTGCTTGGTGACCGTCCGCTCGGTGGCGACCACCGGCAGCATGGGCACGCCCGCCGCGCGGTAGTCCTCCTTGTAGCGCATGGCCAGCGCCCAGGTGTGCGGCGGCGTCCAGAAGAAGATGACGCCGAACAGCGCGAGGGCGGGCCAGCCGATGCCGCCGGTCACCGCCGACCAGCCGACCAGCGCGGGCATGCAGCCCGCCGCGCCGCCCCACACCACGTTCTGCGAGGTGCGGCGCTTGAGGCCCAGCGTGTAGACGAAGACGTAGAACAGGATCGTCGCGACGACGAGCAGGCCGCTGAGCAGGTTGGCCTGCCACCACAGCCAGGCGAAGGAGCCGAGGCCGAGCACGACGCCGAAGACGAAGGCGTTGCGGGTGGGCACCGCCTCCCGGGCCAGCGGCCGCTTGGCGGTGCGCTTCATGACCTTGTCGATGTCGGCGTCGGCGACACAGTTGAGCGTGTTCGCGCTCGCCGCGCCCATCCAGCCGCCGAACAGGGTCGCGAGGATCAGGCGGATGTCGACGGTGCCGCGATCGGCGAGCAACATGGTCGGGATCGTGGCGACCAGCAGCAGCTCGATCACCCTGGGCTTGGTCAGCGCGATGTAGGCCAGCGCCCGTCGCATCAGCCGGGACGGCAGGCCGGGACCCGTGAACCGGTCGGCCAGCGCCGTCGCGGAGGAGCCGTGCGCACCATCGCCACCCGGCCGTTGCCCAATCCGCACTGTCTCTCCTCGCACGCTGTGCATCGCATCCGGCATGGACCAGCAGTGCGCTGGTTCCGGTGGTACGGACGAGCCCGCGCCGGACTTCCGTCCGCCCCGGCGCCCCTGCCGACCGGTGCGGCGCGACTACTACTACAAAGGATGGTAGACCCCCGCCGCCCCCGCCCCTTTCCTCGCCCCCGCGCAACGTCGCCGGTATGTGACGCGCCGTACCGCCGGTCCGGCACCGCACGGACGGTCTTCGCCAGGGGCGGCGACCCGCCGGTAGGACTCTCGTCCGAGGCTCTGGCCGCCCGGTCCTCGCATCGGGTCCGTGTCGTTCGTGGTGCGGCCCGAATACCGAGCGAACACGCAGCGCGACACAGGCCGCGAAACCAAGACAGGGTTAATGGTGTGCCGGTCACCGGGCACATCTAGGGTAGTTGGGTATACCCGGTGAGCATGCCGTAGCTGCCGCGCGATCATCGCCGTCAGAACCCACCCGCCGTCGACGAACCAATGTCAGGAGAACCTCGGTCGTGTCGATCACAGACGACATCCGCGCCCTCACTCAGCCGAACCACCCGGACGACTGGACGGATCTGGACACCAAGGCTGTCGACACCATCCGGGTCCTGGCCGCCGAGGCGGTGCAGAACGCCGGAAACGGCCATCCCGGTACCGCGATGAGCCTGGCGCCGCTGGCGTACACGCTCTACCAGCGCACCATGCGCATCGACCCGAGCGACCCGAGCTGGGTCGGCCGGGACCGGTTCGTGCTGTCCTGCGGTCATTCCAGCCTCACCCAGTACATCCAGCTCTACCTGGCGGGTTACGGCCTGGAACTGGACGACCTGAAGAACCTGCGCAAGTGGGGCTCGCTCACCCCGGGCCACCCCGAGTTCCGGCACACCGACGGCGTCGAGATCACCACCGGCCCGCTCGGCCAGGGCCTGGCCTCGGCGGTCGGCATGGCGATGGCGGCGCGGCGCGAGCGCGGCCTGTTCGACCCGGACGCCGCGCCCGGCGCGAGCCCGTTCGATCACTTCGTCTACGTCATCGCCTCCGACGGTGACCTGGAGGAAGGCGTCACCTCCGAGGCGTCGTCGCTGGCGGGCACCCAGCAGCTGGGCAACCTCGTCGTGGTCTACGACGACAACAAGATCTCCATCGAGGACGACACCACCATCGCCTTCACCGAGGACGTCGCGAAGCGTTACGAGGCCTACGGCTGGCACGTGCAGGTGGTCGAGGGCGGCGAGGACGTCGTCGCCATCGAAGCCGCGCTGGAGGCCGCCAAGGCCGAGACCGGCAAGCCCTCGATCATCGTGCTGCGCACCATCATCGGCTACCCCGCCCCCAGCAAGATGAACACCGGTACCGCGCACGGCGCGGCGCTGGGCGCCGACGAGGTGGCCGCCACCAAGAAGATCCTCGGCTTCGACCCGGACAAGAGCTTCGACGTGGATCCCGCGGTCATCGAGCACACCCGTAAGGTCGTCGAACGCGGGCGCGCGGCGCATGCGGAGTGGCAGAAGTCCTTCGACGCGTGGGCCGCGGCCAACCCGGAGAACAAGGCGCTGTTCGACCGCCTGATCGAGCGGCGGCTGCCGGACAACTGGATCGCGAATCTGCCCAGCTACGAACCGGATCCGAAGGGCATGGCCACCCGTAAGGCGTCCGGCAAGGTGCTCGCCGCGCTGGCGCCGGTGCTGCCCGAGCTGTGGGGCGGCTCGGCCGACCTGGCCGAGTCCAACAACACCACCATGCCCGACCAGCCCAGCTTCGGGCCGGAGTCGATCTCCACCGGCATGTGGAAGGCCGACCCGTACGGCCGGACCCTGCACTTCGGCGTCCGCGAGCACGCGATGGGCGCGATCCTCAACGGCATCGCGCTGCACGGCCCGACCCGTCCGTACGGCGGCACCTTCCTGGTGTTCAGCGACTACATGCGTCCCGCCGTCCGCCTGGCCGCGCTGATGCGCGTGCCCGCGATCTACGTCTGGACCCACGACTCCATCGGTCTCGGTGAGGACGGCCCGACGCACCAGCCGATCGAGCAACTCGCCGCGCTGCGCGCCATCCCGGGCCTGAACGTGGTCCGTCCGGGCGACGCCAACGAGACCACCTACGCCTGGCGCACCATCCTCGAACGCGACAGCAGCGAGCACCGGTCACACTTCTCGGTGTCCGAGCCGCCGCACCAGGACGGCCCGTCCGGGCTGGCGCTGACCCGCCAGGATCTGCCGATCCTGGAGGGCACCAGTTTCGAGGGTGTGTCGAAGGGCGGTTACGTGCTGGCCGAGGCGTCCACGGGCACACCGCAAGTGATCCTGATCGCCACCGGCTCGGAGCTGCAGCTCGCGGTCGCCGCCCGCACTACGCTGGAGGAGCAGGGCATCGCCACCCGCGTGGTGTCGATGCCGTGCGTGGAGTGGTTCGACGCGCAGGACAAGGCTTACCGGGACGAGGTGCTCCCGCCCGCGGTCGCCGCTCGCGTCGTCGTCGAAGCCGGTATCGCGATGCCGTGGCACCGGTTCGCCGGTGACGCGGGCGAGATCGTGTCGATCGAGCACTTCGGCGCCTCCGCCGACTACAAGACCCTGTTCCGCGAATTCGGGTTCACTCCGGAAGCCGTCGTTGCCGCCGCGCAGCGCACGCTCGAGAACGTGAAGGGATAAGCGCTCATGGCTCAGAACGAGAATCTCGCCGCTTTGTCGGCGGCGGGAGTGTCCGTATGGCTCGATGATCTGTCCAGGGACCGCATCCGGTCCGGCAACCTCGCCGAGCTGATCGAGACCCGCTCGGTCGTCGGGGTCACCACCAACCCGACGATCTTCCAGGGTGCGCTCAGCCAGGGCCACGCCTACGACGGCCAGCTGAAAGAGCTTGCCACGCAAGGCGCGGACGCCGACGCCGCGATCCGCACCATCACCACCGATGACGTCCGCGCGGCCTGCGACGTGTTCGCTCCGGTCTTCGAGGCCTCCGGTGGCGTGGACGGCCGGGTCTCCATCGAGGTCGACCCGCGCCTGGCGTTCGACGCCGACCGGACCGTCGCGCAGGCGGTCGAACTGTGGAAGATCGTCGACCGGCCCAACCTGTTCATCAAGATCCCCGCCACCGAGGAGGGCCTGCCCGCCATCACCGCGGTGATCGCGGAGGGCATCAGCGTGAACGTCACGCTGATCTTCTCGGTCCAGCGCTACCGCGCGGTGATGGGCGCCTACCTCGAGGGTGTGAAGAAGGCCAAGGTCGCCGGCCACGATCCGGCCAAGATCCATTCCGTCGCCTCGTTCTTCGTCTCCCGCGTGGACACCGAGATCGACAAGCGGCTGGAGGCGCTCGGCACCGAGGACGCGCTCGCGCTGCGCGGCAAGGCGGGAATCGCCAACGCCGTCCTGGCCTACGCCGAGTACCAGGACGTCTTCGACGGTGGCAAGCACACCTCCACCTTCCTGAACCTGGCCGCCGCGGGCGCGAATCGGCAGCGTCCCCTGTGGGCCTCGACCGGCGTGAAGAACCCGGACTTCCCCGACACGATGTATGTCACCGAGCTGGTGGCCCCGAATACGGTGAACACGCTGCCGGAGAAAACGCTCCAGGCGGTCGCCGATCACGGCGCGATCAGCGGCGACACCGTGTCGGGCAAGGCGGAGGAGGCCAAGGAGGTCTTCGATCGGCTCGCCGCGGTCGGCGTCGATCTCGACGACGTGTTCGCGGTGCTCGAGCGCGAGGGCGTGGACAAGTTCGAGAAATCCTGGGAGGAGCTGCTTTCCGCCACCGCCGACGAGCTGAAGTCGGCGTCGACCGGGAACGGCTGATCGATGGCCGGGGCAGCGCCGACGGATCGGCCCGAGGCCGCCGAATGGCAGAACCCGCTGCGTGACAAACGCGACAAACGGCTGCCGCGCATCGCCGGACCGTGCAGCATGGTCATCTTCGGTGTCACGGGTGACCTGTCTCGGAAGAAGCTGATGCCGGCCATCTACGACCTGGCGAACCGGGGGCTGCTGCCCCCGGCCTTCGGCCTGGTCGGCTTCGCGCGCCGCGACTACGCCGACGAGGATTTCGCCCAGGTGGTTCTGGAGGCGGTGAAGGCGCACGCGCGCACCCCCTTCCGCCAGGAGGTCTGGGACCAGCTCTCGGAGGGCATCCGGTTCGTCCAGGGCAGCTTCGACGACAACGCGGCGTTCGACCGGCTCGCCGACACCTTGACCACGCTGGACAAGGAGCGCGGCACCGGCGGCAATCACGCGTTCTACCTGTCCATCCCGCCGAACATGTTCCCGGTCGTGCTCGATCAGCTCTGCGCGCACGGCCTGGCCCAGACGACCGGGCCGGACGCCGCGCGCAAACCCTGGCGACGAGTGGTGATCGAGAAGCCGTTCGGGCACGACCTGCACAGCGCACAGGAGCTCAACGCACTGGTCAACGGGGTTTTCCCCGAGGAGCGGGTGTTCCGCATCGACCATTACCTGGGCAAGGAGACGGTGCAGAACATCCTGGCACTGCGCTTCGCCAACCAGCTCTACGAGCCGATCTGGAACGCCAACTTCGTCGACCACGTGCAGATCACGATGGCCGAGGACATCGGCCTCGGCGGTCGCGCGGGCTACTACGACGGCATCGGCGCCGCGCGGGACGTGATCCAGAACCACCTGCTGCAATTGCTGGCGCTCACCGCCATGGAGGAGCCGATCAGCTTCGAGCCCAAGCAGTTGCAAGCCGAGAAGATCAAGGTGCTCTCCGCGACCAAGCTCGTCGAACCACTGGACGAGACCACCGCGCGCGGCCAGTACACCGAGGGGTGGCAGGGCAGCGAGCACGTGCTCGGCCTGGCGGAGGAGGAGGGCTTCGATCCGAATTCGAAGACCGAGACCTACGCCGCCATCAGGCTGCAGATCGACACCCGCCGCTGGGCGGGTGTCCCGTTCTTCCTGCGCACCGGAAAACGGCTGGGCCGCAGGGTCACCGAGATCGCGGTGATCTTCAAGCGGGCGCCGCACCTGCCGTTCGACCAGACCATGACCGAGGAACTCGGGCAGAACGCGCTGGTCATCCGGGTACAGCCGGACGAGGGCATCACCACCCGGTTCGGCTCGAAGGTGCCCGGCTCCAGCATGGAGGTGCGCGACGTCAACATGGACTTCACCTACGGCGAGGCGTTCACCGAATCCTCTCCCGAGGCATACGAACGCCTGATCCTCGATGTGCTGCTCGGGGTGCCGTCGCTGTTCCCGGTGAACGCGGAGGTCGAATTGTCCTGGCGGATCCTGGATCCGGTGCTCGAGCACTGGGCCGCCGAAGGCAGGCCGGAGCCGTACGAGGCGGGCACCTGGGGTCCGCCCTCGGCCGACGAGATGATCGCCCGCACCGGGCGGGAATGGCGGCGCCCGTGATCGTCGACATGCCCGAGACCAAGACCGGCGAGGTCACCAAGCGCATCGTGCAATTGCGCGAGAGCAACGGCGTGATCACCGTGGGCCGCGTGCTCACCCTGGTGGTGTGCACGCTCGACAGTTCCGAGGCCGAGGACGCGATCGACGCGGCGAACGAGGCCAGCCGCGAGCACCCCTGTCGCGTCGTGGTGCTGGCGCGCGGTGACCGGGAGGCCGCTACCCGGCTGGACGCGCAGATCCGGGTGGGCGGCGACGCGGGGGCGGCCGAGGTCATCGTGCTGCGGCTGCAAGGCGAACTCGTCAATCACGAGAGCAGCGTCGTCACCCCGTTCCTGCTGCCGGACACGCCGGTGGTCGCCTGGTGGCCACGCGGAGCGCCGGAGTTCCCGTCCAAGGACTCGGTGGGCCGCCTGGCCGGCCGCCGCATCACCGACGCCACGTTCGCGCCCGATCCGCAGGCGGCGATCAAGAAGCGGCTGCAGTCCTACGCCAGCGGCGATACCGACCTGGCCTGGAGCCGGATCACCTACTGGCGTGCCCTGCTGGCCGCGGCGATGGACGAGCCGCCGTTCGAAACGGTGGATTCGGTGACGGTGTCCGGGCTGCGCGACGAGCCCGCCCTGGACATCCTGGCCGGCTGGCTGGCCGCCCGGCTGGACTGCCCCGTGCGCCGCCGCACCGGCCCGCTGCAGGTGGAATTGCACCGCCCCACCGTCTCCATCGCGATCGAACGCCCGCAGACCGGCCGCACCGCGACGCTGACCCGCACCGGTGAGCCGGTGCAACGGATCGCCTTGGCGCGCAGGGAGACGCGCGACTGCCTCGCCGAAGACCTACGCAGGCTGGACGCCGACGAGACCTATGCGGAAGCGCTGGCCGGAATCGAGAAGGTGATCTATGAGTGAGCACACCGATTCACCGTTCCCCAGCGACACCGTCGAGGTGCACCTCGACACCGAGTCGCTGGTGGCCGCCGCGGCGGCCCGCTTCGTCTCGGTCGTCGTCGCGGCACAGGCCGAGCGGGGTTCCGCGTCGGTCGTCCTGACCGGCGGCGGAACCGGCATCGCCCTGCTGGAGCTGGTGCGCAAGTCCCCCGGCGATATCGACTGGTCCCGGGTCGAGGTGTTCTGGGGTGACGAGCGTTTCGTGCCCGCGAACGATTCGGAGCGCAACGACCTGCAAGCCGGGCAGGCGCTGCTCGATCACGTGCCGGTCGACCCGGCGCGGGTGCATCCGGTGGCCGTCTCCGACGGCGAGTACCCCGACCCGGTGGAGGCGGCGGCCGAGTACTCCGCGACGGTGCACGCCTATCTCGCCGAACACGACGCGTTCGATCTGCACCTGCTCGGTATGGGCGGCGAGGGCCACGTCAATTCGCTGTTCCCGCACACCGACGCGGTGCGGGAACAGCACGAACTCGTCGTCGCCGTGACGAATTCGCCCAAGCCGCCGCCGGTGCGGGTGACGCTCACCCTGCCCGCGATCCGCCGCAGCCGCCACGTGGTGCTGGTGGTCGGCGGCGCCGCCAAGGCCGAGGCGGTCGCCGCGGCCATCGGCGGCGCGGAGCCGGTGGAGGTGCCCGCGGCCGGCGCGATCGGTCTGGACTCCACCACCTGGCTGCTCGATCAAGAGGCCGCGTCCGCACTGCGCTGAGCGGGCCACGCCCGAGCGGGCGTAGCCGCGTCCGCGCGCGCTGCCGCGCGCAGGAGCCGGAGCGCCGTGGCTTGATCCGGCCCTCGCGGGGCAGCAGGGTCACTGCTGCCGAGCCCGGGACGATCTCGTAAATTTGTCCGCCACTATGCCCGACGGCCGAAAGAACACCGCCGGATAACGCAGCCGAACAGCGACGTTTACGAGATGATCGGTCGGTGACCGAGCAGGCAGTGGATCTGGACGAGCGGTGGCGCACCGCGGTCGCCGCACTTCGGCCGCGACCCGGCCGTCCGGCGGATCAGCCGGTCGCACCCGGCGTCGCGGTCACGGGCGCGACGTGCCTGGAATTGTTCGACGCGCAAGCGACGAGCAGGCATCTCGATCTCGCGGCACGCCGCCTCGGCAGCGCCCGGCGCGGTTTCTACAGCATCGGATCGTCCGGTCACGAGGGCAACGCCGCCCTATCGGCTGCGCTGCGGATCACCGACCCCGCCCTGCTGCACTACCGCTCGGGAGCGTTCTTCGTGCACCGGGCCCGGCGTGTGCCCGGGCTCGACCCGATCCGGGACGTGCTGCTCGGTGTGGTCGCGGCGGCGGCGGACCCGATTTCCGGTGGGCGGCACAAGGTATTCGGCAGCGCGGCCGCGCACGTCATCCCCCAGACCTCGACCATCGCGTCGCATCTGCCCCGCGCGGTAGGTCTGGCGTTCGCGATCGATCGCGCGGCACGGCTCGGCGTCGCCGGTCCCTGGCCCGTCGACGCGGTCGTGCTGTGTAGTTTCGGCGACGCGTCGGCCAACCACTCCACCGCGGCCGGAGCGATCAATGCCGCGATTCATACGGCCGGGCAAGGGATTCCGATGCCGGTCCTGTTCGTCTGTGAGGACAACGGCATCGGGATCAGCGTCCCCACTCCCCCGGATTGGATCGAGCAGGCGTACGGCCACCGCCCGGGTCTGGCCTACTTCCACGCGGACGGCTGCGCCGCACTCGACGCGTTGACAACCGCCGACGCTGCCGTCCGGTATGTGCGGGCCGGCCGCGCGCCCGCGTTCTTGCATCTGCGGACGGTGCGGCTGCTCGGTCACGCGGGCTCGGACGTCGAAACCGCCTACCGCCGTCCCGCCGACATCGCCGCCGATCTCGCTCGCGATCCGGTCCTGGCGACCGCACGGCTGCTGATCGAGTCCGGCGTAGCCACCCCCGCCGACCTGCTCGACCGATACGCCGACCTGGGCCGCCGCGTGGCCGCGACGGCCGAACTCGTCTCCACGGAGCCGAAACTCACCTCGGCGGCGGCCGTGACCGCCCCGATCGGCCTCTACCGTCCGGCACTCGTGCGCGCCGACGTACTCCGGCGCGACAGCCGCGGAATTACGCAGACCGGCCCCGCGATCGCCGACATCGATACGCCGCATCATCGCAACGGCGCCGCGCAGGGTGATCCGGTGACCCTGGCGCAGGCGATCAACGACACGCTCGCGAGCCTGCTGGCGCGCGACCGCGACGTGCTCGTCTTCGGGGAGGACGTCGGCCGCAAGGGTGGCGTATACGGCGTGACCAAGGGTTTGCAGAGGAGGTTCGGCGCCCGCCGCGTGTTCGACACCCTGCTGGACGAGCAGAGCGTCCTCGGGACCGCGCTGGGCTCGGCGCTGGCCGGATTCCTGCCGATCCCGGAGATCCAGTACCTGGCATACCTGCACAACGCCGCCGATCAGATCCGCGGCGAAGCGGCCACGCTGTCCTTCTTCTCCGACGGCCGCTACCGGAATCCGATGGTGGTGCGGATCGCCGGATACGCCTATCAGAAGGGTTTCGGCGGCCACTTCCACAACGACAACTCGGTGGCCGCGCTGCGCGACATCCCCGGCGTCGTGCTCGCCTCCCCGTCCCGCGCCGACGACGCAGCCGCGATGCTGCGCACGTGCGTGTCGGCGGCCCGGGTGGACGGCAGAGTGTGCCTGTATCTCGAGCCCATCGCGCTGTATCACACCCGCGACCTGCACCATCCGGGCGATGACGACTGGCTGGCCCGCCCGTCTCCTGACGAACACGTCGAGATCGGCCGTGCTCGGGTCTACGGCGACGGGGCCGACCTGACCCTGGTCGGCTTCGCCAACAGCGTGCCGATGAGCCTGCGCGCGGCACAGCGCTTGGCCCGGCTCGGGATCCGCGCGCGGGTGCTGGACCTGCGCTGGCTCGCTCCCCTGCCGCTGCACGATCTGCTGCGGCACGCACGCGCGACCGGTCGGGTTCTCGTCGCGGACGAGACCCGGCGCAGCGGAGGTGTGTCGGAGGCGGTGTGCGCCGCGCTGATCGACGCCGGTTTCACCGGCAGGCTCGCGCGCGTGACCAGCGAGGACAGTTTCGTGCCGCTGGGTCCGGCCGCCGCGACGGTGCTACTCGACGAGGACCGCATCGAAGCCGCCGCCCTCCGGCTGCTCCGCGACGCGACCGGCGTGGAACCGCGGCGCGCCGGGGCCTGGCATTCCCCGGAATCCGATTCGACCGGGGAATAGTGGAAATACAGTGACGTGACGGTGACCAGCAGTGGAAAGGACTCGCGATGACCACGATGTCCATGCTCGGCGAGGTGCGGCCGGAGCACGAGCACACGACCGACGGCGATCTGGTGTTGCTGCACTACCTGCGGTCGTTCCACAAGCCCGTACTGGACGTGTGGTCGGCCGCCACCGAGCGCGGCCAACTCGCCCGCTGGCTCGGGGCCGTCTCCGGCGGCAACGGCAACCTCACCATCGAGTTGTTCGACGGTCCGGTCCCCGGCCCGGTCGCGGTGCGGGTCGACCACTGCCAGGCGCCGCACGAATTGGTCGTGCACATCGATGGCTGCCTGCTCGAAGTCCGGATGACCCAGGTCGGCGTGGTCACCACCGTGGAACTGACCCGCCGCCACGTATGTCCCGCCGACGCGGGCGCGATCGGCCCGCGCTGGCAGTACCTGCTCGACCGCCTCACCGCCTACCTCGATTTCCAACCGTTGCCCCGGTGGTCGGACTACCCGAAGCTGGCGGAGGAATACCGCTAGACCACCGAGCCTCCCGCCGGGCGTGTTCAGTAGAAGAACCCGGCGATACCCCAGCCGGGACGCGCCTGCGCCTCCCGGATCCACTCGACGCAGGACTCGATCGCCGCGAGGACCTCGTGGTCGACCTCCTCACGCTGCGGCGGCGTGGTCGACTCCCACTGCACGAGCGCTTCGGCGCACTGCTCGGGCGTCCATTCGCCGTAGCCGGGCAATTCATCCGGCTGCGGCAGCGAAGGCGGCAGCGAGTGATACATGAACGCGCGGACGCTCACCGCTTTGATGCCGAGTGTGGCCAGGCCGTCGTCGATGTGGTCGAGCCAGCGACCCCGGAACGCCGAGAAGTAGCGGTTGTCCACGAAGCGACCGTAGAACTGGCAGATCGTCTGGTAGGCGTAGCCGTACTGGAAACCGTAGGCCGGGTCGAACGGACCGCCGTCCACGACGGCGCGCACCGCCTCGTAACGGGTGGGCGCGCCGGCCGCGATCTCGTCGGCGAACCAGTCGTCGTCGTGGGTCAGCTGGGCTTTGAACCGGCCGCCGATCATCCGCCGGAGCTTGTCGTCCCGGGACCCGATGGCGCCCTTGACCCTGTCCAGTTCGACGACGTAGATGCTCAGGCTATAACTCATTCACCGAACATTAGCGGTGCCCACCGACAACGAACATCGCTGAGCCCGAAGGCGTTTCACCTCAGGCCGGGAGCCGGGCCGGATGCGCGGCCAAGTGGGCGAGATGAGTGGTGAGCAACGCGTTCACCTGCTCGGTCCGTTCCAGCTGTACGAGGTGGCCCGCGTCGCTGATCTCGGTGACCGCCCGCAGGTCGGCGACGTGCTCACGCAGCGTGGCCAGCGGGTCGCGGCCACTGAAACCTTCCATGTCGGGATCGCGGTCGCCGTACAGGAAATAGGCGGGCACAGCGACTTTCGCGTCCGCGTACTCGGCGGTGAGTTCCCAGTTGCGGTCCAGGCTGCGATACCAGTTCAATCCGCCGGTGAACCCGGTGCGTTCGAAATCTCGGGAGAGCACGTCCAGCTCGTCCGCGCCGAGCCAGCTCCACGGCAGCGCGGGCGCCTCCGGCAGCACATCGAGATAGCCGGTGCCCTCGGCCGGGAAGCGCCAGGTATCCAGGTAGTGATAGTCGGCGCTGAGCGCATAGTAGACGCGAGCCAGGAACTCCCGGGGACGCGCGCCGAGTTCCGCATCCGCCACACCCGGAGTCTGGAAGTAGTGCAGGTGCAGGAAGTGCCGAGCCGCGGCCTTCGCCCACAGCTGCGACGGAGCACGCGGCGGACGTGGCGCGAACGGATTGTTCAAGACGATCACGCCGCGCACCCGCTCCGGCGCGCGCAATGCCAGTTCCCACACCAGTGCCGCGCCGAAGTCCAAGCCGACGAACACCGCCTGCTGCGCGCCGATGTCGTCGAGCAGAGCGAGTAGATCACCGCAGACCGCGCGATTGGTGTACGCCTCAGGGTCGGCCGGGACGTCGGTGCGACCATAGCCGCGCAGGTCCGGCGCGAGAGCTCGGTACCCGGCGGCGGCGACCGCGGGAAGCTGGCGGTGCCAGATGTACCAGGTGTGCGGAAAGCCGTGGCAGAAGACCACCGGCTGCCCGGTTCCCTGCTCGGCGACGTGCATACGGACCCCGCCGGTCGTCACGAACCGATGCGTCAGCTCCACTCGGGCCTCCAAAACCTAGAACACGTTATCGTTTCACGGTAATGTTCCGGTTTCGTGAGCGGAATACCCGAGAGGCTCGAAGGCAAGATCGCGGTGGTCACCGGCGCCAGCCGCGGCATCGGCAAGGGGATCGCGCTGGAACTCGGTGCGGCGGGTGCCACGGTGTTCGTCACCGGACGCTCGGCGGCGCAGGGACGACTACCCGGCACCGTACACGCCACGGCCGCGGAAATCGATGCCGCGGGCGGGGTCGGCATCCCGTTCGTCTGCGACCACCGCGACGACGACGCGGTGGAGCGACTGTTCGAGCTGATCCGCACCGAGCACGGCAGGCTGGACGTGCTGGTGAACAACGTCTACAACTCCCCCGCCGCTGCCCGATGGCTGGGTAAGCCGTTCTGGGAGGTGCCGCCCGCGGCGTGGGACGAGTCGTTCGACGTGGGCGTCCGGTCGCATTACGTGGCAAGCTATTTCGCCGCGCCGCTGTTGATCGAATCGGGCGGGCTGATCGCCAACATCTCCTCGCCGGGGGCGCGCAGGTACATGCACAACGCGGTGTACGGCGTCGCGAAATCCGCCCTGGACCGGCTCACCGCCGACATGGCGCACAACCTCGCGGGCACCGAGGTCACCGTGGTCTCGCTCTGGCCGGGCATCGTCGACACCGAACTGCTGCAACTGGTTCCGGCAGGCGCCGACGGCCGCAGGCTGGTCACGCTGCCCGGTGAGGGCACCTTCGACCTCGGCGACGCGCAGACGCCGCGCTTCACCGGCCGCGCCGTCGTCGCGCTCGCCACCGACGCGGGGCGTCGCTCCCGCACCGGGTTGCCATGGCCGGTAGCCGATCTCGCCGAGTACTACGGGTTCACCGACATCGACGGGCGCATCCCGCGCGTCGACTGACTCCGTTCACAGCGCGCCGAGGAAGCGCCGCACCGAGCGCGGCGGGACCGGCCTGGCCGCCACGTACACGTACGAGGGCGGGCGTCGGGGATGTCCGGATAGACGACGCCGGGATGCGGCTGCCCTGGTGCGCACGAGATCGGGTACGACATCGATACCGCGATCGACCGCGACCGATTGTCTCGGCGGTGCTCCCGGCCGTATCGGTGCGATCTGGGCCGCGGTGACGGCCGCGGCGCTATTCGGGGGAACGTTCGTCGGAATCGTCATGCTCGCGCTGCGAGTCGGCGCAGAGTTGCCCGACGCGGGCCGCGGCGGCGCCGCTGACCGCGCGTTACGGGGCGGGACAGATCCTCGGGCCGGTGGCCCCGGTGCTCGGGACGTCCTATCCCGCCGCGTTCGTCATCGCCGCGGTCGTGCTCGGCGCGGCGACGCTCACGGCGGGCGTGGTGATCGCCGGGATCAGGCGAACTTGATCTCGAGGCCGATGCCGAGAATGGCGATCAACCAGATGACGCCGGTGAAGATGGTGACGCGGTCGAGGTTCTTCTCCACGACGGTGGATCCGGACAGGCTCGATTGCACGCCGCCGCCGAACAAGCTGGACAGACCTCCACCCTTGGCGCGGTGCAGCAGCACCAGCAGCACCAGCAGCACGCTGGTGATGATCAGGAGGATATCCAGGAACATCCGCATGCCGGACAGTGTATGCGGTCGGGGCGACCGCACCGAATCAGGCACTCGGCAGCCGCGCGCAGGGCACCGCCCTAGCGCCGGTCGACCGCCACGAGGTGGGTGACCTGCTCTCCCTCGACGGCGCCGAATTTCGCGACGGCCTCTTCCCGCAGCTGATCCTGCGCGGTGAGCCGGACCTGGTGCTGGTGCATGTGCTCGGCCCAGGACCGCACGACGAACGCCTCGACATAACGGTCGATCACCCCCACGTCGCGGTACAGGCGCCATTCCATCGCGCCGGTGCGCTGCCGGGACCGGCCGACGAAGGCCATGGCGGCGAGGAATTCCTCGACGTCTTCCGGCGGCACGTCGTAGCTGCGCAGGATCAGCACCGGACCGTCGTCGGGATCGGGTTCCACCGCCAGTTGCGGCTCGGGCCAGAACGCCGAGGGCGTCAGGTCGAGCACCTCGGGATCGTTCCGGATGGGCAGCCACACCGTGCTCACCGCGCAGAACGCGAGCAGCGCCGTGGCCCACAGCAGCGCGGGCACCGAGCCGATCGCGCCGGCGACCAAGCCCCAGACCAGCGAGCCGATCGCCTGGCCGCCCATGAAGACCAGCAGATACACCGACAACCCGCGCGCACGCACCCAGGCGGGCAGCAGCAGCTGCATGGTCGAGTTCATCGTGGACATCGCCAGCAGCCACGCCAGTCCCGCGAAGACCAGCAGCACCAATACCACCGGCACCACACGCAGCAGCGCGGTGCCCGCCGTCGCCGCCCCGAACAGGATCGCGGCGATGGTGAGCCGCTGCGTCGGGGTGAGCCATGCCCGCAACCGGGACAGCATCGCCGCGCCGAGCACCGCGCCGACGCCGAGCGCCCCGAGCATCAGGCCATACCCGGACGACGACAGCGCGAGCCGGTCGCGCGCGATCACCGGCAGCAGCGCCCAGACCGCGCTCGCGGGCGCGATGAACAGGATCGACCGCAGCAGCACCCGGCGGATCGCTGGCGCCGCGCGGATGAACCGGGTGCCCGCCTGCAACGCCGCCAGCGGGCGCTCGGTGGGCAGGCGCCGGTCGATCGCAGGCCTGCGCCAGACCGTCAGGACGGCGACGATGCCGACGAACGACACGGCGTTCAGCGCGAACACCAGCGTCGGCCCGGACAACGAGACCAGCGCGCCGGCCAGCGCGGGACCGACCGCCCTGCCGATGTTGATGTTCATGCTGCCCAGCGCGGAGGCCGCCGGGATCTGCTCGCGCGAGACCAGTTCGGGCTGGATCGCCTGCCAGGCAGGCGCGGTCAGCGCCTGCCCGCAACCGAGCAGGAACAACAAGGTGAGCAGCACGCCGGGGGTGGTGTGACCCGTCGCCGTCGACACGGCGAGCAGCGCGGCCAGCGCCGCCATCGCGGACTGGGCGCCGAGCAGCAGCCTGCGCCGGTCCACGAGGTCGGCGATCACCCCGGACGGGATGGCCAGCAGCATCACCGGCAGCGTGATGGCGGTCTGCACGAACGACACCAGCACCGCCGCGTTGGGCTGGTCGACCATGATCCACTGCGCGCCGACGGTCTGCATCCAGGTGCCGAGATTCGACACCAGCTGCGCCACCCACAGCGCGCGGTACACCGGTGAACGCAGCGGCGCCCAAGTGGAAATCGGGGTCGTCGCGGCTATCGTCACTCGCCGAAGCTTAGTCGCGGCGGTGCCCCCGCCCCGACGCCGCGTCCGGCCCCCCGACCGCCGGACGCGCCGCTGTCGCGGCCAGCAGCAACGCCACGATCAGCAGCGCGGCTCCCGCCAAGCCCGCCGACGTGAGGCGTTCACCGAGGATCACCGCCGCGAGCGCCGCTCCCGTGAGCGGTTCCAGCAGGGCCAGTACCGCGGCGATCCCCGGACCGGCGTCCGAAAGGCCGCGGAAGTACAACGTGTAGGCGACCGCGGTTGGCGCGAGCCCCAGCACCAGGACCAGCGCGATACTGCCGGGCGTCGGGACGAACGCCAGCCCGCTCGTGGCCGCGAGTGGCGCCAGCAGCAACGCGCCTCCGGTGAACCCGAGGCCGGTGGTGGTCATCGCGTCGAGCCCGGGCACCGGCACGGCGTTGAGGACGGTGACCGTCGCGAACGCCGCAGCGGCCACCGCCGCGAACGCCGCGCCCACCAGCAACCCGTGCGCGCCGCCGGCATCGCTCGGTACCCCGACCAGCAAGGCCAGTCCGCACACCGCGATGCCGATCGTCGCCGCGCGGCGACGGTCCACCGCGTGTCGTCCGGTGACATGCTCCAACCCGGCGACGACCACCGGCGACATACCGATCGTGATCAGCGTCGCGACGCTGACCGAGGAGGCGGCGACCGCGCCGAAGTAGGCCGCCTGGAAGGCCGCCGCGAGCACGGCGACCGCGCCGATCCGGCGCCAGGCCAGCGGGTCTCGCGGCCACGGCCGCCGCGTGCCCGCGAGTAGAACCACCAGCAGCAGCCCGCCGACAGCGAGCCGGCAGGTGGCCACCGAGACGGGCGACAATCCGGTGGCCCGGTGCACCAACGTGCCGAGCAGACCGCCGGTGCCCCACAGGAGGCCGGCGCCGACGAGGTAGACCAGCCCGGGACGGGCGGCGAACACAGTGGAGGACATGAGAGATCGCGCTCCTGCGACAAGAGGGATTGGGGTCGCGGAAGCGAGGTGCACAGTGCTGCCGAAAGAAGCGCGCCCACCCGTTCGGCGGCGCGCTGGATGCCTACACCTCGCTCAGGAAGCGGGCGGCGGAGTGATCGGGAAGCACCGGTGCACGGCACAGATACTAATACGGGGCCGAGTGAGTCATCCCATGAGTCTTGATTCCGGCGGCCGGCGAGTTCACCGGCAGGCCGTGACGACCGACGCGACCTCGGTGGCCCGGCCGGTCGTCGGTAACATCGCCGCATGGCGGCACTCCTCGCGCGATCAGGACCGCTCGTCTTGCTCGCCCTTTGCACGGTGGCGGCGTGTTCGAGCGGCGAGCCCGACCGCGGCGCCGACGAGCCGACCCCGGTGGGCCGCACATTTCTCTCCACCGGCGTCGAAGGCACCCCGATTCCCGGTGGCGGGCCGCTGACCATCAGCTTCACCGAGGGTCGGGTAGCGGCCGACGCGGGATGCAACAAGTTCACCGGCGCGGCCTCCCTGGACGATCAGGTGCTGCACGTCTCCGGTCTGGCCACCACCCTGATGGCCTGCGAGGACGATCGGCGCGGCGCCGACGAGTGGCTCAGCGGCCTGCTGAACTCGCAGCCCACCTGGCGGCTGGACGACTCGCGGCTCACCCTGCACAGCCCCGACCGCACGGTGAGCTTGATCGACAAGAAGGTCGCTCAGCCGGACAAACCGATCGTTGGCACGCCTTGGCTGGTCACCGCGTTCATCACGGACAACAGCCGGATCCGTTCGCGTGCCCTCGACGAGGCACAGCCGACGCTCACCATCGCCGCGGACGACAGCGTCTCCGGCGGCGCCGGGTGCAATCGCATGACCGGCAGCGCCCAGGTGTCCGGCACCCGGATCACCTTCCGGATCGCCACCACGAAGATGCTGTGCTCACCGGAGGTGATGGAGGTCGAGCAGGCCGTATTGAGAACCCTGGACGGCACGGCGACCGCCACGGTGGACGCCGACACGCTGACCCTGCGCAACGACAACGGCGCGGGTCTGGTCCTGCACGCGCAGTGACGCCCGGATCACCGTGCGCATCGAGATCGGAGAATCTACCGGCCATCACGATGTCGGGGTCACCGCCGCTCCCCTTGGCGCCCTTGTAGCTCATGGCCATCGGCGTGACACCGTCTACGGTCGTCCACTCGTAGCGATTGTCGGTCGGTCCGAATCCGAGGCGCCCGAGCCAGTCGTACGCGCTGCTGCCGTGGACGTCCTCGGCTTCCTCCCCTGATCGCTCTCGGCGCTTACAGCACAGCCCGGTATCGCGGGAGGCGATACCGGGCTGTCGCGCGTCGGACCCGGGTCAGGGCAGGGGGCCGCCCGCGGCGATCGCGGAAAGGGTGGCGAATTCGTCACCCTTGAGCGAAGCGCCGCCCACCAGTGCGCCGTCGATGTCGCTCTGCGCGACCAGTTCTCCGACGTTCTTGGCGTTCACCGATCCGCCGTAGAGCACGCGCACCTCTGCCGCGACTTCCGACGAGGCGAGTTTCTCCAGCTCCCCGCGAATCGCGCCGCAGACCTCTTGTGCGTCGGCGGGGGTGGCGACCTTGCCGGTGCCGATCGCCCACACCGGCTCGTAGGCGATGACGATCTTCGAGATGTCCTCCGCCGACAGGCCTTTCAGCGATCCGCGCAGTTGCTCGATGTTGTATTCGACGTGCGTTCCCGCCTCGCGGACGTTCAAGCCTTCGCCGATGCAGACGATCGGGGTGATCCCGTGCTTCAACGCCTGCTTGGCCTTGGCCAGCACGGTGGCGTCGTCCTCGTTGTGGTACTGCCGCCGCTCGGAGTGCCCGACCACGACGAAGGTGCAGCCCAGCTTGGCGAGCATGCTCGCGCTGATCTCACCGGTGTAGGCGCCCGCCTCGTGCACCGAGACGTCCTGGCCGCCGTAGGTGAGCAGGAGCTTGTCGCCTTCGACCAGCGTCTGCACGCTGCGCAGGTCGACGAACGGCGGGATCACCGCGACGTCCACCTTGTCGAAGTACTTCTCCGGCAACGCGAACGCGATCTTCTGCACCAGGGCGATGGCCTCGAGGTGATTGAGGTTCATCTTCCAGTTGCCCGCGATGAGCGGTTTGCGTGCCATGCTCAGTCCTCCAACACCGCGATGCCGGGGAGCTCTTTGCCCTCCAGGTACTCCAGTGACGCGCCGCCACCGGTGGAGATGTGCGAGAAGCCGTCCTCCGGCAGGCCGAGCGCCCGCACGGCCGCGGCCGAATCGCCGCCGCCGACCACGGTGAACGCGCCCTTGCCGGTGGCGGTCACGATCGCCTCGGCGACCCCGCGGGTGCCCGCGGCGAACTTCTCGAACTCGAACACGCCCATCGGCCCGTTCCAGAAGACGGTCCGCGCCTCGGTCAGCAGGACCGCGAAGCGGTGCACCGAGTCCGGGCCCACGTCCAGACCCAGCCAGCCGTCCGGGATCTCGTGCGCCGGTACCACCTTCGACTCCGCGTCGGCGGCGAACTTGTCGGCCACCACGATGTCGCGCGGCAGGTGGATGACGTCGGCGTACTGCTCGAGCAGCTGCTTGCAGGTGTCCACCATCTCCTCCTGCAGCAGCGAGTCGCCTACCGAAAGGCCCTGTGCGGCAAGGAAGGTGAAGCACATGCCGCCGCCGATCACCAGGGTGTCGACCTTCGGCGCGAGCGCCTCGATGACCGCCAGCTTGTCGGAGACCTTGGAACCGCCGAGCACCACCGCGTACGGCCGGTCCGGGTTCTCGGTCAGCTTGGCCAGCACCTCGACCTCGGCCGCGACCAGCGTGCCCGCGTAGTGCGGCAGCAGCTCGGCGACGTCGTACACCGACGCCTGCTTGCGGTGCACCACGCCGAAACCGTCGGAGACGAACGCGCCGTCGTCGCCGACCAGCTCGACCAGCGCCGCGGCCAGCTTGGCCCGGTCGGCGTCGTCCTTGCTGGTCTCGCGCGCGTCGAACCGGATGTTCTCCAGCAGCAGCACGTCGCCGTCGGTGAGGCCCTCCGACCGCGCGAGCGCGTCCTGGCCCACCACGTCACCGGCGAGCTGGACATTGCGGCCCAGTTCCTCGGCGAGGCGGGCAGCCACCGGCGCCAGCGAGAGCTTCGGGTCCGGTTCACCCTTCGGGCGGCCGAGGTGCGCGGTGACGACGACCTTGGCGCCTGCCTCGGCGAGTGCCTTGATGGTCGGCGCCGAGGCGATGATGCGGCCGGGATCGGTGATCTGTCCCTGGTCGTCGAGGGGGACGTTCAGGTCGGAGCGCACCAGCACGCCCCGGCCCTCGACGCCCTCGCCGAGCAGATCCGCGAGTGTCTTGACAGCCATGCGCGTCAGAGCGACTTGCCGACGAGGCCGATGAGATCGGCGAGACGGTTCGAGTAGCCCCACTCGTTGTCGTACCAGGACACGACCTTGACCTGGTTGTCGATCACCTTGGTCAGCGGCGCGTCGTAGATCGACGAGGCCGGGTCGGTGACGATGTCGCTGGAGACGATCGGGTCGGTGTTGTACTTCAGGATGCCCTTCAGCGGGCCCTCCGCGGCGGCCTTGTAGGCGGCGTTGATCTCCTCGATCGAGGCCGACTTGCGCAGCGTCGCGGTCAGGTCGGTGACCGAGCCCGTCGGGACCGGCACGCGCAGCGCGTAGCCGTCCAGCTTGCCCTGCAGCTCGGGCAGCACCAGGCCGATGGCCTTCGCGGCGCCGGTGCCGGTGGGCACGATGTTCAGCGCGGCGGCGCGGGCGCGACGCAGGTCGCTGTGCGGGCCGTCCTGCAGGTTCTGGTCCTGGGTGTAGGCATGGATGGTGGTCATCAGGCCGTGCTCGATGCCGAACTCGTCGTTGAGCACCTTGGCCAGCGGGCCCAGGCAATTGGTGGTGCAGGACGCGTTGGAGATGATGTTCTGGCTGCCGTCGTACTTGTCGTCGTTGACGCCCATGACGATGGTGATGTCCTCGCCCTTGGCCGGGGCGGAGATGATGACCTTCTTGGCGCCCGCGGCGAGGTGGCCCTTGGCCTTGGTGGCATCGGTGAAGATGCCGGTGGACTCGACCACCACGTCGACACCCAGGTCACCCCAGGGCAGCGCGGCGGGGCCTTCCTTGATCGCCAGCGCCTTGATCCGCTGGTCGCCCACCACGATGGTGTCGTCGCCGTCGAGCGAGACGTCCTGGGGCAGACGGCCCAGGATCGAGTCGTACTTGAGCAGGGTCGCGAGGGTCGCGTTGTCGGTGAGGTCGTTGACCGCGACGATCTCGATGTCGGTGGTGCCGAGCGCCTTCTGCGCCTCCACCGCCCGGAAGAAGTTACGTCCGATACGACCGAAGCCGTTGATGCCTACCCGGACAGTCACGTTATCGCTCCTCAACTTTCCAGCGGATCATTCCGATGCCCACTCACACTAACGTCCTGCGGCGACCTCGCCGACACGCACCTGGCATTCGCCAGGACGGGATGCCTGGTCAGACGCCCGACCAACACGGTTTCCGCAGTCGAAACGCCGCGATCCCCGCGACTGGCCCAGTCGCGGGGATCGCGGCGAACGTCCGGAGCGCGGGCTCAGGCTTCGTCGAGCAGTTCGGCCGTGACGGCCGATTCGGTGTCCGGAACGCCCAGTTCCTTGGCGCGCCGGTCGGCCATCGACAGCAGCCGCCGGATGCGGCCCGCGACAGCGTCTTTCGTCATCGGAGGGTCGGCGAGCTGGCCGAGTTCCTCCAGCGACGCCTGCCGGTGCTGCACGCGCAGCCGGCCCGCGGCGGCGAGATGGTCGGGCACGTCGTCGCTGAGGATCTCCAGCGCGCGTTCCACCCGCGCCGCGGCGGCGACCGCGGCGCGCGCCGAACGGCGCAGATTGGCGTCGTCGAAATTGGCCAGGCGATTCGCGGTCGCGCGCACTTCGCGGCGCAGCCTGCGTTCCTCCCAGACCATCCGGGTGCCGTGCGCGCCCATCCTGGTCAGCAGCGCGCCGATCGCCTCACCGTCGCGCACCACCACGCGGTCGGTGCCGCGCACTTCGCGGGCCTTGGCCGTGATGCCGAGCCGCCGGGCCGCGCCGACCAGCGCCAGCGCCGCCTCGGGTCCGGGACAGCTGACCTCGAGCGCCGAGGAGCGGCCGGGTTCGGTGAGCGAGCCGTGCGCGAGAAACGCACCGCGCCAAGCGGCTTCGGCATCGGCGATGCTGCCGCCGACCACCTGCGCGGGCAGGCCGCGCACCGGACGGCCCCGCACGTCGAGCAGACCGGTCTGCCGAGCCAGCGCCTCGCCCTCCTTGGAGACGCGCACCACGTACCGGGAGGTTTTGCGCAGTCCGCCCGCGCCGAGCACGTGCACGTCGGAGCCGTAACCGTAGAGCTCGAAGATCTCCCGGCGCAGCCTGCGCGCGATGGACCCCATGTCCACCTCGGCCTCGACGATCACCCGGCCGCCGACGATGTGCAGGCCGCCCGCGAAACGCAGCAGAGCGGACAGTTCCGCCTTGCGGGAACTCACCTGCGACACCGTAAGCCTGCTCAGCTCGTCTTTCACATCGGCTGTCATCGCCACGGGACGCGCTCCTTTCCACCCAACCCGGAACGCACATCCTGGCCCATGTGCCGTCCCTCGACTCGAAGCCCTGCCATTTGCGGCCGAGGTTGCCGGATCAGTTGATCCAGTGCGGCGGCAAGCTTTCCGGGGTGATGCCGGTCCGTTCCCGCTTCGGCGACATCGGAGAACGTTACTCGTGCCCGCAACTGTTCGGCAGCCCTGGCCACATGTTCCCGTTCACGACCCTCCGGCACCGAGCCGGAGTCGACCAGCACCTCATCGACGACGAATTCCGGTGCGTGCTGGGACAATACATGCAAATGCCGCTCCGCGGAGAACCCGGCGGTCTCCCCCGGCTCCGCGGCGAGATTGAGCACGAGGACTTTCCGGGCCCTGGTGTACACCAGGGCTTCCCGTAGCTCCGGAACGAGGACGTGCGGAATCACGCTGGTGAACCACGATCCCGGCCCGAGCACCACGACATCCGCGTGTTCGATCGCCGAGGTCGCCTCCGGGCTGGCCGGTGGGTCGGACGGAATCAGCCGCACCCGCCGCACCTTACCCGGCGTGGTCGCGATGGCAACTTGGCCGCGAATGCAACGGCTCACCCGTGGATCCGCCTCCAGCCCAGACACATCCGCCTCGATGTCCAGCGCGATCGGCGACATGGGGAGCACTCGTCCGGTAATGCGCAACATGCGGGCGACTTCATCGAGCGCGGCGACCGGATCGCCGAGCACCTCGGTGAGCCCGGCCAGGATCAGATTGCCCACCGAATGCCCGGCCAGCGCGCCGGTGCCGCCGAAACGATGCTGGACGGTCTGCGTCCAGACGCCGTCGGCGTCCGCGGCCAGGGCCGCAAGGGCCATCCGGAGATCCCCCGGCGGCAGCACCCCCAGCTCGGCGCGTAGCCGGCCCGAGGAGCCGCCGTCGTCGGCGACGGTGACCACCGCGCAGATCTTCCTGGTCAGCCGCCGCACCGCGGTCAGTGTCGCGTACAGCCCATGTCCACCACCCAGCGCGACGATGCTGGGATTGGATTCCCAACCGGTCATTCGCGCCCCAGGTCTCGATGGACGACCCGGACCACATCGGCGGACTCCTCCGGCCCACCGGTGACCTCACTCATCAACTCGCCCAGTGCCTCGGCAATCGCGACGCTCCGGTGCTTGCCTCCGGTGCAGCCCACTGCGACCGTCATGTATCGCTTCCCCTCTTGGCGGTAACCGTTCGTGGTCAGCTCGACCAGGTGGTGGCAGGTACGCAGATAATCGTCCGCGCCGGGACGCGACAACACGTACTCGCTGACCACCGTCTCCTGACCGGTGTGTTCCCGCAACTCCGGTATCCAATGCGGATTGGGTAGAAAACGCACATCCAACACCATGTCGGCGTCCAGCGGAACCCCGTACTTGAAGCCGAACGACTGCACGGTGAGTTGCAACGCGCTGGGCGCGCCGCCGCCGTAGGCCTCCTCCATCTTGCGGTGCAACTGATGGATGGACAGCTCGGTGGTGTCGATCACCAGGTCGGCGGCGGCCTTCACGGCGGACAGCCGCAGCCGCTCGGCGGCGATACCCGCCGACAACGTGCCGTCCTTGCTCTCGCTCTGGAGCGGATGCCTGCGCCGGGCGAAGCCGAAACGGCGGATCAGCACGTCGTCGGAGGCCTCGAGGAACAGGACCCTGGTGCGTACGCCGAGGATCCGCAGCTGCTCGGTGACCACCGAGAGATCGCCGGTGAAGAACCGGCTGCGCACGTCCATGACCAGCGCGAGACGGCGGATCGGCGGCTTCGCGGACGCACCCAGCTCCACCATCCGCCCGAACAGCTCGGGCGGCAGGTTGTCGGCCACGTACCAGCCGAGGTCCTCGAGTACGCGGGCGGCTGTGCCGCGGCCCGCGCCCGAGAGCCCGGTCACGATCACCACCTCGACCTGCGGATTCGCTCCGCCGACGGCGCCGGACGAAGCCACTCGTCCCGCACTCGTCGGCGGACTGCCCGCACTGCTGTTCGATTCGACGCGTGTCATGTCCTACCGGATCCGTGTCTGGGGTGCCTTCCGATCATCGCGCACCGGTTTCGGTATCGGCCGCAGACACACAACGTACGCGATACCGAAATTTCCGGTGCACTGTCGACTGTCTATTCGGACTCGAGCGCCGCAAGGACCGCTTTCGCGGTCGCCATCCCGATTCCGGGCACCTCGGTGATCTCCTCGACCGTGGCCTGCTTCAGCTTGGCGACCGATCCGAAATGGGTGACCAGCGCGGTCCGGCGCGCCGTGCCGAGCCCCGGCACCGAGTCCAGGGCCGAGGCGGTCATCCGGCGTGAGCGCTTGCTGCGATGGAAGGTGATGGCGAAGCGGTGCGCCTCGTCGCGCACCCGTTGCAGCAGGAACAGCGCCTCGCTGTTGCGCGGCAGGATCACCGGGTCGCTCTCGCCGGGCACCCACACCTCCTCGAGCCGTTTGGCCAGGCCGATCACCGCGACATCGGTGATGCCCAGTTCATCGAGCACCTCGGCGGCCGCGGCGACCTGGGGCGCGCCGCCGTCGACGACGAACAGGTTGGGCGGGTAGGAGAACTTGCGCGGGCGCCCCGTGCGGGGATCGATACCCGGACGGGAGGTGAGGTCGAGCGCGTCGTCGTCGCTTCCGGTCGCGGCGAGATCGTCCTGCTCCATCATGTCGCGCTCACGGCGCAGCTTGAGGAACCGGCGGCGGGTCACCTCGGCGATGCTGCCGACGTCATCGGAACGGCCGTCGCCTGCCGCTTCCCGGATCGTGTAGTGGCGGTAATCGGACTTGCGGGCCAGACCGTCCTCGAAGACCACCAGCGAGGCGACCACATCGGTCCCCTGCACGTGACTGACATCGACGCACTCGATACGCAGCGGCGCGGTGTCGAGTTCCAAGGCGTCCTGGATCTCTTGCAGCGCTTGCGATCTCGAGGTCAGATCGCCCGCCCGCTTGAGCTTGTGCTGGGCCAGCGCCTCCATCGCGTTGCGCTGCACGGTCTCGGCGAGCGCCTTCTTGTCTCCGCGCTGGGGCACCCGCACCTTCACCGCCGAGCCGCGCAGGCCGGACAGCCACTGCTGGACCTGCTCGATATCGGCGGGCAATTCGGGCACGAGCACTTCACGCGGCACCACGGTGGCGAGCAACTCGTCGGCGGACTGCTCGGCCACCGTGACCTGCTCGCCGTAGAACTGGGTGAGGAACTGCTCGACCAGCGCGGCGAGTTCACCGCCCGCCTCCGGGACGTCGACCGCGTCACCCGACTTGTCGACCACCCACCCGCGCTGGCCGCGCACCCGGCCGTCCCGCACATGGAAGACCTGCACCGCCACCTCCAACTCGTCGGCGGCGAAGGCGATGACGTCGGCGTCGGTGCCCGTGCCGAGCACCACCGCCTGCTTCTCCAGCGCGCGGCGCAGCGCTTGCACGTCGTCGCGCAGCCGGGCGGCGGCCTCGAAATCCAGATCTTCCGCGGCGTCGTGCATGCGGCGCTCCAGTTCGCGGACCAACCGATCGGTGCGGCCTGCGAGGAAGTCGCAGAAGTCCTCGACGATGGCGCGGTGCTCCTCGGCACTCACCCGCCCGACGCACGGCGCCGAGCACTTGTCGATATAGCCGAGCAGGCAGGGACGCCCGATCTGGTGGTGCCGCCGGAAGACCCCGTTGGAGCAGGTGCGCGCGGGAAACACCCGCAGCAGCAGATCGAGCGTCTCGCGGATGGCCCAGGCGTGCGCGAACGGACCGAAGTAGCGCACCCCTTTGCGGCGCGCGCCGCGGTAGACGAACAGCCGCGGGTAATCCTCGTTCAAAGTGACCGCGAGCACCGGGTAGGACTTGTCGTCGCGGTAGCGGACGTTGAAGCGGGGATCGAATTCCTTGATCCAGTTGTATTCCAGCTGCAACGCCTCCACCTCGGTGGAGACGACCGTCCACTCGACGCTCGCGGCCGTGGTGACCATCTGCCTGGTGCGCGGATGCAGGCCGGCGACGTCGGCGAAATACGAGTTCAGTCTGCTGCGCAGGCTCTTTGCCTTGCCGACGTAGATGACCTGCCGATGGGCGTCCCGGAATTTGTAGACACCTGGTTCGACGGGAATCGTGCCCGGCGCGGGCCGGTACGTCGCTGGATCTGCCACCCATCCAGCGTATCGACCGCGACCGACAGCCCGGCCGACGGCGGCCGCGCGTGACTATCCGGCCCCCGGGACCCCGAACCACGCCTTGGCTTCCGGGCGGCACAGCAGGTACACGACGGCAGCCGAGGTGGCGAGGGAATACGCCGCCGCGACGATGGCGACGACGGGCGGGACGGTCGCCGAGTCCCTGATCGCCCAGCATCCGACGACCGCCTGCAGGAGTGCCAGCCCGATCGTCAGCTTGCGCACGGCGGGCGCGCCCTCCGCGAATCCGAGCACGAGCAGACCCAGTGCCCACGCCACGCAGAACTGGGTGGACGCCGTGGCGGCCGCGTCGCCACCGCGCGTCAGATTCATCAGCACGGGATAGGCGAGTCCGAATCCCGCCATCCCGGCTACGGCTTCCCGCACATCCCGAACCGCCTCCGGCATGGCGGTTTCCACGCCGACGGACGGCTCCTCACCGGAGAACGCCGAGCTCACAGCCGTACCTCCGTTGGTACCGAACCTTCCGGCACATCCTGCGAATACGCCGGAATCGCACCGTAACACGGTGACATCCCGCGCAACTCGGAGTTCGGCAAATGAACCCAGACGGTCGCGGCGCGGACCGACCGCGCGGGTCAGTCCACGAGACCGTGCCGCCGCAGCGCGGCCAGCAGTGCGTCCGGGCGCTCCCCGGTGGGCAGGGCCTCCACCAGAGCGAATCGGCTGCCCAGGGCCTCGGCGCCGCCGTCGGCCTCGGCGCTGTCACCGATCATCAGCGCCGCCTCGGCGGGCACGCCCAGATCGCGCAGCGCGGCATGGAAGATCTCCGGGTCGGGCTTCATGGCGCCGACCTCGAAGGAGAGGGTGAACGCGGCGACCAGCCGATCCCAGCCGCGCGCCGCGAACGACGGACGGATGTCGAACGGGATGTTGCTCACCACCGCGACCGGAACGCCTTGTGCGGCCAACAGATCGAGGACGGCCTCGGTGTCCGGGTACGGCGTCCACTCCAACGGGTCGAGCAACCGGGCGTACAGCCGTTCGGCGTCCTCGTAGGTCGGCACGCCCGACGTGCGCAGCACCTTCATCATCACCTTGCGATGCAGTGCAGGGTCCAGGTCACGGTGGTCCCACGCGTATTGCGTCTCTTCGTCGAATTCGGCGATATGGTCGACCGGCGCCGTCATCCGCCGCATGATCTCGGCCTTCTCGTCCACGTCGAACGCCCGTCCGTCCGGCCGGGTCAGATCCGCGTACCAGGATTCGTCGGCCTCCAGGCGGAACAAGGTCCCGGAGAAGTCGAACAGCACCGCCTCGATCGCCACCCGGCCAGCCTACCGACCGCTCGCATCGCGCAGCCGGTTCGCGCGGGACGGTCCACACCGGCCCGACCTCGACACACGCTGCGGCCACGGCGATTTCGTCCGTGGGAAGGAAACCGGCGCGGCTGCCGGTGCCTGGGGTTAGAGTCCGGGCATGGGGCACAAGCGAGGAAGTCGGGTCGCCGCCGCGGCGGCGTTCGCACTCACCGTCGGAATGGCCACCGCGTGTTCGTCCGGCGAGAGCCAGGCGGGCGGGGTGTGCGAGACGGTTCCGAACGGCACGCCGGTGACGGCCACCGCGGCGGGACCGGCGGGCGGCGGCACCAAGGATCTCAGCACCAACCCGGAAATAGCGAGCGGCTATCGCACGAACATGACGCCGGTGCGAACGCATACCTTCGCGGTGTCGACGGCGAATCCGGTGTCGACCAAGGCCGCCTGCGAGGTCCTCCGCGACGGCGGCACCGCGGCGGACGCGCTGATCGCGGCACAGACGGTGCTCGGTTTGGTCGAACCGCAGGCCTCCGGCATCGGCGGCGGCGCGTTCCTGCTCTACTACGACGCGAACACCAAGACCGTGGACGCCTACGACGGTCGCGAGGTGGCCCCCACGGCGGCCACCGAGAACTATCTGCGCTGGATCAGCGACACCGACCGCACCGAGCCCAAACCGAACGCGCGGGCCAGTGGCCGATCCATCGGCGTCCCCGGTGTGCTGCGGATGCTCGAGCTGGCGCACCGCGACCACGGCAAGACCGCGTGGCGCGAGCTGTTCGACCCGGCCATCGGACTGGCCGATCAAGGTTTCCCGATCAGTCCCCGCCTCGCGGGGCAGATCGCGGAATCGGCCAAGGACCTCGCCGCGGACGAGGACGCCAAAGCGTATTTCCTCGAGCCGGGCGGCAGCCCGAAGACCGCGGGCACCGTCCTCACCAACCCCGCCATGGCGAAGACGCTCGGCGCCGTCGCCACCGAGGGCGCGCAGGCCTTCTATACGGGCGCCATCGCCCGGGACATCGCCGCGGCAGCGGGCCGATCCTCCGGCGGGCGCACCCCCGGCCTGATCACGACCGAGGACTTGGCCGGTTACCAGGCGAAGAAGCGCACCGCGCTGTGCACGGGCTATCGCGAGCACGAGATCTGCGGCATGCCCAGTCCCTCGTCGGGCGGCATCGCCGTCGCCGCGACCCTGGGCATCCTGGAGAACTTCGACCTGGCCACCATGCGGCCGGACAACATCGACCGCAACGGCGGCAAGCCGAACCCGCAGGCCGTGCACCTCATCTCCGAGGCCGAACGCCTCGCCTACGCCGATCGCAACAAGTACGTGGCCGACACGGATTTCGTACCGCTGCCCGGCAATTCGGCGCAAACCCTGCTGAATCGCGACTATCTGCGGCAGCGCGCCGGGCTCATCGACCCGAACCGCAGCATGGGCACCGCGCAGCCGGGTGACTTCGGCCCCGTGCCGCTCGGCGTGGGCCCGCAACCGCCCGAGCACGGCACCAGCCACATCTCGGTGGTCGACAAGTACGGCAACGCCGCGGCGATGACCACCACCGTGGAGTCGGCGTTCGGTTCGTTCCATCTGGTCGACGGCTTCGTGCTGAACAATCAGCTCACCGACTTCAACGCCGATCCGCTGGGCGCCGACGGCGTGCCGATGGCCAACCGGGTGCAGCCGGGCAAGCGCCCGCGCAGCTCGATGAGCCCGACGCTGATCTTCGGCAAGGCCCCCGACGGCTCGCGCGGCGAGCTGACCCATGTCGCGGGCTCGCCAGGCGGCTCGGTGATCATCCAATTCGTGGTGAAGACGCTGGTCAACATGTTCGACTGGGGCCTGGATCCGCAGCAGGCGGTCTCCGCGGTCGCGTTCGGCGCCGGGAACGGCCCGTCCACCGGTGTCGGCGGTGAGCATCCGGCGATCAACGCCACCGACAACGGCGACCACGACCCGCTCGTGGTGCGGCTGCGGGAGCTGGGCCATCAGGTCTCGGTCGCACCGCAGTCCAGCGGCCTGAGCGCCCTCAAACGCAACGGCGCGGACGGCTGGATCGGCGGTGCGGACCCGCGCCGCGAAGGCGCGGTCCTCGGCGACACCCACTGAATCGGCCCGGTCCCGGGCTCGCTGGGGAGAGTCCCAACGAGCCCGGGCGGCTGACGGCTGACGGCTGACGGCTGACGGCTGACGGCTGACGGCTGACGGCTGACGGCTGACGGCTGACGGCTGACGGCTGACGGCTGACGGCTGACGAGGATCGACATGGCCGCCGGAATAAGGGCGGCTACTTCCTCCGGATCATCGGATACACCACCGGACCCCGACCGATCGGCAGCTCACCCTGCGGCTCGAAACCGAATCGCTCATAGAAGGGCACCGTGCGGCGGGTATTCGAGATGAGGAAGCCGTCCTGCCCGGCCGCCGACAGCCGTCGCTGGAGCAACGCACTCGCCAATCCTCTGCCCTGCGCGCCGGGCAGCGTCCCGATGGCGGCCAGGTACAGATGCGGCGTGGCCGGGCGTGCGCGCTCCATTTGCCGGCCGGCGGCCAGCGCCCGCGCCGCGCTCGGCCCCAAGGCTCGCAGCAAGGTCACCGGCTTCGCCGTCGGCGCCACCACGTCCGCCGGTTCCCACAGCGCCACACAGGCGAGATTGCCCTCCGCGTCGTGCGCGAGATCGACGAAGCCGTTCATCCGGCGCGACGCGATGCGCGAATCCCAGAACAGCGGCAGGGCTTTGCGCCGCCGCGGCGACCCCGGCCAGAAATAGGTCATCAGCGGATCGTCGGCGAAAGCCGCCGCGAGGACGAACGCACCCGGCTCCATACCGGCGAGGCTAGACCAGCTTCCGAGCCCGTGCGAGCGCTGAATGCCGCACCAGCTCACTTGCTCCCGGAATACTTCGCGCCGAGTTCACGCAGCCGAGCCATGGCCCTGGCCGCGTGCTCCTTGTCGTTCGAGCGGATCGCCAGCATCGGGACGTAGTCGTCGTCGACCAATTCCAGGCGCGCCCAAGCCTTCCGGTCCGGGAACGACACGCCGCGGATGTAGTCCCAGGGGAAATCGTTGTCGCCCAAGATGTTTCGCACCGACACGCCGCGAGCGCCGACGCGAACCCGCGGCCTTGTCAACAGCAGTACCGCGGCGGCGCCGAGTACGCCGATCCCGATCATCGCGATCTGATCGGCCACCCGGAAGTTGACGCCCGTCGACCCGCTGCGCAGCCAGACGCCGCCCACGGTGAAAGTGGCCGCGATCAGCACCGCCGCGATCCAGGCCGTCCGCACCGCACGACGGGGACGCACCTCGAACTCCCACTCGGCCCCGTCGCCGGCCGCCGTGGCCGGGCCAGCGTTCCTGCGGAAGATACGGACGACCGGCATCGTCACGCGGACTGTCGCAGGGCGCGCAGGGTCAGCGCGGCGTCCAGCGCCGCGGCAGCCGCCTGCTCGCCCTTGTTCTCTTGGGATTCCGGCAGCCCGGCCCGGTCCAGGGCCTGCCGCTCGTTGTTGGTGGTGAGGACCCCGTTCGCGACCGGCGTGCCCTCGTCCAGCGAAACCCGGGTGAGCCCAGCGGTCACCGCGTCGCAGACGTACTCGAAATGCGGGGTGTCACCACGGATCACCACACCGAGCGCCACCACCGCGTCGTGCGACCTGGCCAGCTCCTGAGCCACCACCGGCAGCTCCATCGCGCCGGCGCAGCGCACCACCGTGACCTGCTGGACACCCGCCTCCTTGGCCACCCGCTCGGCGTTCGCCACCAGGGTGTCGCAGATCTGGGTGTGCCAGCGCGAGGCGACGATACCCAAGGAGAGGTCCTTGGCATCCGCCAGCGCGAAGGTCGGTACCCCGGTACCGCTCATCGATGTCCGCCTTTCGGGTCTGCTCGCAGTTCAGTGCGCCGTCTCGCCGAGATCGAGTTCGTCGAGGCCGATCAGGTCATGCCCCATCCGGTCCCGCTTGGTGCGCAGGTAGCGCAGGTTTTCCGCGTTCGCGCGCAACGGCATCGGCACCCGATCGGTGATCCGCAGGCCATAGCCGTCCAAGCCGACCCGCTTGGCCGGGTTGTTGGTGAGCAATCGCATCGAGCGAAGGCCCAGATCCACCAGGATCTGCGCGCCGGTGCCGTAATCGCGCGCGTCCGCGGGCAGTCCCAGCTCCAGATTCGCGTCGACCGTATCGTGGCCGGAATCCTGCAACTGGTAGGCCTGCAACTTGTGCATCAGGCCGATGCCGCGCCCTTCGTGACCGCGCATGTACAGCACCACGCCGCGCCCCTCGGCCGCGACCATCTCCAGCGCGGCATCCAACTGCGGACCGCAGTCGCAGCGCAACGACCCGAACACGTCGCCGGTCAGGCACTCCGAGTGCACCCGAACCAGGACGTCCTCACCGTCGCTGATGTCGCCGCGCACCAGCGCGACGTGCTCGACCTCGTCGTAGATGCTCTGATAGCCGACGGCCATGAACTCGCCGTGCGCGGTGGGGATGCGCGCCTCGGCGACGCGCACCACGTGCTTCTCGTGCCTGCGCCGCCACGCGATCATGTCGGCGATCGAGATCAGCGCCAGCTCGTGCTCGTCGGCGAAGACGCGCAACTCCTCGGTGCGGGCCATGTGGCCCTCGTCCTTCTGACTGACGATCTCGCAGATCACACCCGCCGGACGCAAACCGGCCATACGCGCAAGATCCACAGCCGCCTCGGTGTGGCCGGGCCTGCGCAGCACGCCACCGTCCTTGGCGCGCAACGGCACCACGTGGCCGGGGCGGGTGAAATCGTCGGCCTTGGCGTCGGCGTCCGCCAGCAGCCGCATGGTGGTGGCGCGGTCGGCGCCGGAGATACCGGTCGTGACGCCCTCACGCGCGTCCACCGAGACGGTGTAGGCGGTGCCGTGCTTGTCCTGGTTCATCGCGTACATCGGCGGCAGGCCCAGCCGATCACAATCGTCACCCGTGAGCGGCACACAGATGTAACCGGAGGTGTAGCGGATCATGAAGGCGACCAGCTCCGGGGTGGCCTTCTCCGCCGCGAAGATGAGGTCGCCCTCGTTCTCGCGGTCCTCGTCGTCGACGACGACGACCGCCTTACCGGCGGCGATATCGGCGACTGCGCGCTCGATGCTGTCGAACCTGGTCACGTCTGTTGTGCTCCATCTCGAAATAGGTGCCTCACCACAGTACTGTGTTCGATTTGCAGCGCCTGCGGCGCTGCGTGTTCGCGGCCCCTTTGTGGCTCGCGTTCGCGCGACCGCCGCTGGCGACTTCGTCGCGGACGCGGCGGTCGCG
>NZ_JBEXYF010000035.1:0-83166 GCF_040630775.1 Nocardia sp. NPDC005745 | reverse complement strand
GGCGTCAACGGAATCTCCCCCAACACCATGATCGACGCCGGAATCATGTAAGCAGGCAACGACTCGGAGATGAACTCGACGAGTTCGGTGGTGTCGAAGTCGACCGCGATGCCCGCCGCGTCGACCGTTGCCGCTTCGGGCAGCACGTAGGACACCAGCATGGTGGTCCCGTTCGGTTGCCGTTTGCCCAAGGTCACCGCGAACTCGACATCCGGATGGCGGCTCAGCGCGTCATCGATCTCGCCCAGTTCGACGCGGAAGCCACGAACCTTCACCTGGAAGTCCGAACGTCCCAAGACCTCGATGCCACCCGAACCCAGACGACGCGCCAAATCGCCGGTTCGGTACATGCGCGACCCAGGACTACCGGCCTCACCGCCGAACGGGTTGGCCACGAAGCGTGCCGCGGTGAGACCGCGCCGGTCCAGATAACCCTGCGCCAGCGCGGGACCCGACAGATACAGCTCGCCGATCACGCCGGCCGGAGCCGGGCGCAAGCGGGAATCCAGCACGAACAAGCCGAATCCGGGTATCGCGCCGCCGATGGTGACCGTCTCACCCGGCACGAGCGGCGCGCTGCTGGTCGCGATGACGGTGGCCTCCGTGGGGCCGTAACCGTTGATCATCGCGCGGCCGTCACCGGCCCACCGGTTCACCAGGTGGGGGCCGAACCTGTCGCCGATGACCATGACGACGCGCAGGTCCGTCAGGCCCGCGGGGTCCACCGATTCCAGCGCACCGGGAGTGATGAGCATGTGCGTGACGCGTTCGCGCCGAAGCAGATCGGCGAGTTCGAACCCGCCGAACACCGTCGGCGGCGCGATGACCAGGGTGGATCCGGTGGCGAAGGCGAGCAGCAGTTCCAGCACCGACACGTCGAAGTTCGGCGAGCAGATGTGCATCACCCGCGAGCCTTCCGTGACGTCGTAGCGCTCGCGTTCGGACGCCACCATCGCGCCCAATCCGGAATGGGTGACCACGACACCCTTGGGCCGTCCGGTCGAACCGGAGGTGAAGATGACGTAGGCGGGGTGCTGCTCGGTGAGCAGCCGCACCCGATCGGTGTACGAGACGGGGTGCGCGGGCCACCGCCCGATTCGCTCCTGGTCTTGCGGATCGTCGAGTTCGATCCAGGGGAGGGAGGTGCCGAGCGCCTCGCGGTAGGCGGAAGTGGTCAGGCCGAGCGCTGCTCCGGAATCGGACACCATGTAGGCGATCCGGTCGGGCGGATAGGTGGGATCGATCGGCACATAGGCGGCGCCCGTCTTGGCGATCGCCCACACCGACAGCACCGACTCGAGCGAGCGCCGTATGCCGATGGCCACCACGTCGCCGGGGCCAATTCCTCGGTCGATCAACTCCCGCGCCAGCCGAGACGACGATTCGTCGAGCTGCCGGTAGGTCAGCTGCACGGTGTCGGCGGGATCTCCGGTCGGAGAGAACCGGATCGCCACCGTGTCGGCGGCGGATTCGACCGCGGCGGTGAGCAGTTGCCCGAAGAGAGGAGCGCCGGAGCGGCGACGGCGATTTCCACGCGCAGAACGGCGATCCATCTTCATTCCCGTACTCTCTCCTTCAGGCGGCGCCGGTTCTCACACCGAACACCCTCGATCCGACCCACAACCTCGCTACTTGCTCGCAATGGTGTCGCAGACACACTGGTAGTCCTCTCGTGAGAAGCCCAGAGTGCCTGCCCCCGCCCGGACAGTACACAGCCGGTGACCTGCCTTCGGCACGGCATACGGCAGCGCCGGGCGAATTATGCTGCGTCTCACATCTTTCGCCGACCAGGCGCTCCAGTCCAGTGCCGCCGCACCCCCGCGGCCCTCGACCTGCTTGCGCTCCGGCTCACGATGCCCGGTCTCGGCGGTGCGGGTCCGCTCCGCTTGCTATTCCGAGAATACAAGCGCGGCAATCGATCTCGGTCACATCGATGGCGCATAGGCGGGTCGGCGGTCGCGTCCGGGACGGCTGTATCGAGAGCGGTTGCCGTCCGGGGCATCAGGGGAATGTGCAAGCGGGACCGCCGCCGGAACTGTCGACGTACCCGGCGCGCAGCATGCGCAGCAATCGGCACAGCGCCTGGGTGGCGGACCCGGTCGACGCCGACCCGGTCTCCGCGATGGGCGCCTGCTGTTCGAGCGGCGCGGCGGACGCGGTCGGCGACGGAGCGAGGAGTGTGGCCGTCACGAGGAGGCTCGTGGTGATCGCCTTCATGGGCACGAGTATTCGGCGAACTCCTGCGCGTCGCACGACCCCATTCATCGGGGCGCACCACACGCCGTCCGCGCGATCCCGTTGCGCGGGTGACGCCGCTACCGCTGTCCCAGCGGATACAACGACCAGGCCGTCGCCTCGATCGGCACCGCCGCGGCGGGTCGGTCCATCCGGCTCGTCTTGGATCCTGTGGTGAATTCGGGATCGGTCCCCATGATGACGCGCCCTTCGTTGTTCACCAGCACCACTCGCCGGTCACATGCCCGGAAGCGTGGCAGCAGAATCTCCTCGATCGAGGCGACCGGGACGTCCGCACCGGCGATTCCGAGGAAAGTCCCCGAGGTGATCGTGACCGGTACCGCGAAGGTGCAGACGTACTGATCGGTGCACGCGTAATCGAGACAAGGCCCATGCGCCCGGCGGTGGCCCTGCTCACGCGGAATCGCGAACCATTCCATTCCGGTGTAGTCGTAGAAATATTCGCTGTGGGGATTCAATTCCAGCACCAGGCGTTGCGGCCTGCGCTGTGCGTCCAGCAACCACCACTCCAAGTATCGGGGGCGATCGGAGAGAATGCCGTCGGCCATCACCACGCCCGCGCTTTCGAGCAGCTTCCCGCGCCGCTCTAGTTCGCCCACGATGGTCTCGCGCAGGAGTGCCAAGTCGGCCGATCGGGGGGCGAGCTGTCGTTCTCCGGTCAAGGCTTCCCACAGTGTGGCCAGCTCGGACCCGATGACTCCCAGCGACTGGTAGATCTCTTCGGCCAGCTCCGTGACGGTCGAAGCGAGCGACTCGACGGTCACCGGGGCGGCATCTTCATCGGTATCCCTCATGGATCAACTGAGCTCCAAGCGAAGGGCGACGAGGCGGCGGATACGTGATTCGGTTTGTGATTCTGCCAGTTCTCTCGCCCGGGTATCGTCTTCTCTTTCGATCGCGTCCACCAAATCACGGTGAGCGGTCGCCTCGGCCGCCGGATCCAGTTCCAGGCCGGGCAACCAGAGCAGTGCGGAGAGTTCGGCTTGCAGAGCGACCTGGGCGCGCGTCAATCGGGTGGATTGTGCGCACACCGCCATTTCGATATGAAAGCGGCTGTCGGCCCGGCGCGCCGCAATGGGTTCGCTGCTGCCCTCCAGCCGGTCGGCCAAGGACCGGAGCCGGGCGATATCGGCCCGCAGTCCGCGGCGCGCGGCGAATACCGCGGCCGCGCCGGTGACGGCGAAGTGTTCGTCCCCCAGATCGCGCAATTCCTGGATGCTCATCTGCTGCAACTTCACCAAGGACGTGCTCTCCAAGGCCTCCGCGGCGCCCTGGATGAAACTGCCACCGCCGCGTCCGCGCTTGGTGTGCACGATGCCGCGTTGCCGGAGGACGGCCAGCGCCTCCCGCAGGGTCATCGTAGACACGCCCAATTGGTTGGCCAGTTCGGTCTCACTCGGCAACTGCTGGCCGTCGACCATCAGCCCGAGGCCGATGGCGGCACACAGTCGCTGCACCACGGCCTCGGTTTTCGGACCGCCACCCTCGAGCGGTGACAGCACGGCGCCGAGGGCGGACAATCCGGCGCTCTCCCGCTTGGACAACGCGACTCCTCGGTGGGATGTAGATCGATCCTAGTCAACGAACACTTGAAACATGAAGTCTGAGATTAGAGGTACCGGCCGTCGGATGCCCGGCTCGACACGGGAGCGGACGTACGCGAGCAGCGATAGTTGCGCCCCGGCATTGAACTATGACCTCTAATGTCTTATGTTAAACGCCGTGGAACTGGCCGCGGAGGCGCCCGGACCCACGGGCGTCGCGATCGGAGTTGGATTTCTTCATGTCGGAGAGCCGGAGCAGTCATAGCGAGCGACCACGGTGGCGCGTCCGCCGCCATGGCGGGTCGGCGGCCGAGACGAGGGTGTTACGGCCGGTAGACCATGAGGGCGAGCACGAACGCGGCGCGCGGCGTCAGGGCGTCGGCGATGGATGACGTGCGCCAGACGGAAGTCGACGGTGTGCGGGTGACCTGGCGTTTCGTGCGGCACCATCTGATCGCGATCGTCGCCGTGGACAACACTTGCGATGCGTCGCCCGTCGTCTCCTTCAGTCCCGAGAACTACCCCGACCTCGCGGGGGCACGAGAACTTCTCCCGGAGTTGGCGAGGCTGTGGGACGCGGTGCGCCGGGAGTTCTGGGCGAAACTCATCCCGCCGCTGCCGATGGCGACCGGGCAGCAGGCGTGGGCATGACGCCATCTCAGTCCCGCGTGACGGCCCCGTCCACGCGCCGCCAGATGCCGAGCGGGTTGTCCGCGCGGATCTCATCGGCGAGAAGGTCATCGGGGACGTTCTGGTAGGCGACCGGGCGCAGGAAGCGCTCGATGGCGCGGCTGCCGACGGAGGTGGTCGCGGGCGCGCTGGTCGCGGGGAACGGGCCGCCGTGGACCACCGCGTGGCCGACCTCGACTCCGGTGGGCCAGCCGTCGAAGAGCACCCGGCCCGCGATCAGTTCGAGCTTGCCGAGCAGTGCTCCGGCGAGTTCGCGATCGGACGGCGCGGCGTGCACCGTCGCGGTGAGCTGGCCATCGAGTTCGTCGACCAGTGCGGCGAACTGCTCCTCGCCGGTCACCCGGACGACGATCGAGGCGGGCCCGAATACTTCCTCTTGCAGTTCCCGGTCGGCCAGAAACCGCTCACCGGTGGTGACGAACAGCTGGGGCACGCCGGTGCACACGGCTCCGGCGTCGGTGCCCGTCGCGACCGTGCGTACGGCTTCGGTGGCGGCCAGGCGGCGTACACCGGTGGCGAACGCGGACGCGATGCCCGGGTTCAGCATCGGTGCACCGGAGGCGGCGGTGACCGCCGCGCTCGCCGCATCGACGAAGTCGTCGGCGCCGGGGCCGTCGGCCAGGAAGACCAGGCCGGGGCTCGTGCACAGCTGCCCGACGCCGGTGGTGAGCGAGGCGACGAATTCGGCGCCCAGCCGCGCTCCGCGCTCGGCCAGGGCTCCTGGTAGCACGAACACCGGATTGACGCTCGACATCTCGGCGAAGACCGGGATGGGCACCGGCCGCGCCGCGGCGGCCGCGACGAGCGCGAGCCCGGCCCGCCGCGAGCCGGTGAAGCCGACCGCCCGGATCCGTGGGTCGCGCACCAGCGCCAAGCCGGTGTCCACGCCGCCGTGGATCAGCGAGAAGGTGCCCTCGGGCAGGTCGTGCGCGCGTACGGCCGCGCGCACCGCCCGGCCCACCAGTTCGGAGGTGCCCGGATGCGCGGGGTGCGCCTTGACCACCACGGGCGCGCCCGCCGCCAGGGCAGAGGCGGTGTCGCCACCGGCCACCGAGAAAGCGAGGGGAAAGTTGCTCGCCGCGAACACCGCGACCGGTCCGAGCGGGATCCGGCGTTGCCGCAGATCGGGTTTCGGCAGCGGACTGCGCTGCGGGTCGGGCCGGTCCCAGCGAGCGCCGGTCCAGCTGCCCTCGCGCACCACTTCGGCGAAGAGCCGCAACTGGCCGGTGGTGCGACCGATCTCCGAGCGCACCCGGGCCTCGGGCAGCCCGGTCTCGGCGATCACCCGGTCGACGAGGACATCGCCCAGCGCCTCGATCTCCCGCGCGATGCTGTCCAGAAACGCCGCGCGCGGGCCGAAGCCGGTGTGCCGGTAGGACTCGAAGGCAGCCGCGGCCAGTTCGGCGGCACGGGCGACCGTCGCGTCGTCGGCTTCGCGGTACACCGGGCCGAGGTCCGCGCCGGTCGCCGGGTCGGTCGCGTGGAACGGCCCGGTGGCGCCGGGGACGTCCGTGGCGCCCACCAGGTTGGCGCCGGTCAAAGGCGCGGCATCGGTGCGTGCGGCGGTCATCAGCTCACCTTCTTCACGAGGTCGGCCAGCTCGGCGAGTTCGACGTCGTCGAGGTCGGTCAACGGGCTGCGCACCGGGCCTGCCGGACGCCCGATCACCTTCATGCCCGCTTTGATGATGCTGACCGCATAGCCCTGCTTGCGATTGCGCAGGTCGCAGTAGGGGATCACGAAGTCGTTGAGCGCGGTGCGCACGAACTCGGTGTCGCCGCGGCGCAGCGCCCGGTAGAAGGCGAGCGCGAATTCCGGCAGGAAGTTGTAGATCGCCGAGGAGTAGGTCGTCACGCCGAGGGCCAGGTACGGCAGGGCGAACATCTCCGCGGTCGGCAGGCCGCCCACGTAGGTGAGCCGGTCGCCCAGGGCGGCGTAGATGCGGGTCATCTGCTCGATGTTGCCGATGCCGTCCTTGAATCCGATCAGGTTCGGGCACCGGTCGGCGAGTTCGGCGACGGCGCTCTCGGTGTAGGCGGCATTGGCCCGCGAGTAGATGATCACGCCGAGGTCGGTGGCCGCGCACACCTGCCGGACATGGGCGACCAGTCCTTCCTGGCTCGCCTCGGTGAGATACGGCGGCAGCAGCAGGATTCCGTGCGCACCCGCCCGTTGCGCCGCCCGCGCCATCTCCACCGCGGTGGCCGTGCCGTACCCGGCGGGTGCGATGACCGGCAGTCCCTCCGGCGCTTCGGCTACCGCGGCGGAGACCACCTGCTCCACCTCGGCCGGTGTGAGCGAGAAGAACTCGCCGGTGCCGCCCGCGGCGAAGAGGCCGGACGCGTCGTAACCGCCGAGCCAGGCGATGTTCTCCCGATAGGCGGCCTCGTCGAACGAGCCGTCGGCGCGCAGATGGGTGACCGGAAAGGACAACAGTCCGGAGCCGAGCTTCCGGGCGATGTCCTGCGGTGCGGCAGTGGTCATGGTGGCTCTCCTGTTCGATGGGCCGGCTGAGCCCACCCTAGGAACGATTTATGATTCACGTCCAACACTGTTTGCATATCTTTCAATACAAGGTCGGTATCGAATGTTCACCTTCGTGCAGCTCACCCACTTCGTGGCCGTCGCAGAGGAACTGCACTTCGGGCGCGCGGCGGAGCGGCTGCGGATGACGCAGCCGCCGCTGAGCAGGCAGATCCAGCTGCTGGAGAAGGAGGTGGGCGCGGAACTCTTCGATCGCGCCAATCGCACCGTCCGCCTCACCCGCGCCGGTCAGGCCTTCCTGGTGGACGCACGCCGCCTCTTGCAGCAGGCCGAGCGCGCGGCGCTGGCGGTGCGCCGGGTGTCTGCGGGCACCGGTGGTGTGCTGCGGGTGGGTTTCACCGGCGCCAGCGTGCACTCCGGCCTGCCCCTGGTGCTGTCGACCGCGCGTTCGCTGCTGCCGGATGTCGATGTGGAACTGCGCGAGCTGGTGACGATGGACCAGGTGGAGGCGCTCTCGGAGGGATCGCTGGATCTGGGCATGGTGCGCCCGCCGATCACCCGGCCCGATCTGGCCACCCGCACCTTCGTGCGCGAGGGCTTGATCGCCGCGTTGCCCGGTGGTCATCCGCTGGCCGGCTCGGCCGAGCCCTTGCCGGTCACGGCATTGCACGGCGCGGACATGGTCATGCACGCCCCGGTCGAGGCGCGCTACTTCCACCAACTGGTGACGGGCGTGCTGCACGCCGCGGCGGTGGTGCCGGTGGTGACCCAGTACATGACCCAGGTGCACAGCATCCTCGCCCTGGTCGACCTGGGTTGGGGCGTGGCGCTGGTGCCCGAGTCGGCGGCGGGCATGCGGTTCGAGAACGTCCGGTATCGGCCACTGTCCGGCGTCGCGAAGGTGGTTGAACTCGATCTCGTCTGGCCGCAGGACCACGAGAACCCGGCGCTGGCCCGCCTGCTGGCGGGGCTGGCGCAACAGCGCGAAACGCCGTCCGATACCTTTCCTGTATCGATTCATCCGTAAATGGTGTTGGACGGGAATCGTGCCTGCTCTTTAAGTTCGGTGCTGTGAGGCGAGTCACTCGCCCCGATGATCTCTTTCCCACAGCACCGTGGAGCGCGGTGGTGGTTCGACCGAAAGGAGTGGACGATGTCGTTCACTCGGCAGCCGACTGCGGAACTGGATGCGGCCGTATCGAAATTCTTTCGACGCGTCGTCCCGCTGTTCATCGTCATGCTGATCTGCAATCAGATAAACCGATCCAATATCGGCTACGCCCGCGAGTATCTCGAAGCGGACGTCGGCATCGGCGCCGCCGCGTACGGGTTCGGCGCGGGCGTGTTCTTCATCGCCTACGCGCTGTTCGAATTGCCGAGCAACGTGATGATGGAAAAGTTCGGGGCACGGATCTGGCTCACTCGGATCATGGTCAGCTGGGGGCTGATCTCCGCGGCGATGATGGTCGTGCAGAACGCCACGATGTTCTACGTCCTGCGCTTCCTGCTCGGTGCCGCGGAGGCGGGATTCTTCCCAGCGGTGATCTTCTACCTGGCCAAATGGCTGCCCAATAGCCACCGCGGCCGCGCCACCGCACTGTTCGTCGCCGGGTCGTCGATCGCGGCCGCGATCTCCGGGCCGCTGTCCGGTCCGTTGCTCTCGCTCGACGGCGGCGCGGGGCTGCACGGCTGGCAATGGATGTTCGGTCTCGAGGGAATGGTCTCGGTGATCGTCGGCTGTATCGCCTTCTTCTTTCTGGATTCCCGGATCGAAGACGCGAAATGGCTGACCGCGGGGGAGCGGAAAGCGCTGAGCGAAACCATCGCCGACGAAGAGATCGACAAGGCCGTCAATTCGGGTGTCGCGCACAAAGCGTCGCGCTGGCGGATGCTCGCCGATCCGAAGCTGCTGCTCTTCTGCTGGATCTACTTCGCCATCCAGCTCTCCATCTACGCCAATACCTTCTGGCTGCCCTCGATCGTCCGCCGCATCGACGGCGTGAACGACATCACCGTCGGCCTGCTCGCCTCCCTGCCGTGGATCTGCGCCGTGGTCGCCATGTACGTCTCGGCCCGGATCGGTGACCGCACCGGCAACCGGCGGCCGCTGCTGATCATCGCGCTGCTCACCGCGGCGGTCGGCACCTATCTGGCCGCGATCACATCGCCGTGGCTCGCCCTGGTGTTCCTGTGCGTGGCGGCGATGGGCTTCAAGAGCGCGAGCCCGCTGTTCTGGTCCATCCCGCAGTCGGGACTGCACCCGCTGGTCCTGGCGCCGGCCATCGCCATCATCAACTCCCTCGGAAACCTCGGCGGCTTCGTCGCGCCGTACGGCTTCGGTCTGGTGAAGTCGGCCACCGGCGAGGTGACCTGGGGTTTGTACGCGCTGGCCGCCGCCTCCGTGCTCGCCGCGGCCTCGGTGCTGCTGCTGCGTGGTGCGCGCCCCACCGCCGACGACGCCGGTTTCCCCGCCGATCCCACCGGCGACGCCGCCGATCGCGCATCGGTCGACTTCCCGAACGCCCTTGCCGCTACCACCTCGGAGAATCGGTCATGACATCCTCGCCGCGCACTCCTCGCGTCACCGGCATGCGCGTTGTGCCGATCGCGGGCCACGACAGCATGCTGCTCAACCTCAGCGGCGCGCACGCGCCCTACTTCACCCGCAACCTGGTGATCCTCACCGATTCCGAGGGACGCACCGGGGTGGGTGAGGTGCCCGGCGGTGAACGCATCCGTGCCACACTCACCGACGCCAGTGAATTGGTGCTCGGCCGCTCCATCGGCGACTACCACGCCGTGCTCGGCGACATCCGCCGCACCTTCGCCGGTCGCGACGCGGGTGGGCGCGGCAGTCAGACGTTCGATCTGCGGGTCACCGTGCACGCCGTCACCGCCGTGGAATCCGCGTTGCTGGACCTGCTCGGACAGCACCTGGAGGTGCCGGTGGCCGCGCTGCTCGGCGACGGCGTGCAGCGCACCGCGGTGCCGGTGCTCGGTTACCTGTTCTTCGTCGGCGACCGCACCCGCACCGACCTGCCCTATAGGTCAGGCGCCGACGAGCCCGCGGGCGCCGATACCTGGCAGCGGCTGCGGCACGAGGCGGCGCTCACTCCGGACGAGGTGGTCGCGCTCGCCCGCGCCGCCCGCGAGCGCTACGGCTTCCGGGACTTCAAACTCAAGGGCGGGGTCCTGGCCGGGCGGGAGGAAGCCGCAGCCGTCCGCGCGCTCGCCGAGGAGTTCCCGGACGCGCGGATCACCCTGGACCCCAACGGCGGGTGGCTGCTGAGCGAGGCCGTGGAACTGTGCCGCGGACTCACCGATGTTCTCGCCTACGCCGAAGACCCGGTGGGCCCGGAGGGTTCCTACTCCGGTCGAGAGGTGATGGCGGAATTCAAGCGGGCGACCGGTCTGCCCACCGCCACCAACATGATCGCCACCGACTGGCGCGAACTCGGCCACACCGTGCGCGCGGGCGCGGTCGACATCCCGCTCGCCGACCCGCATTTCTGGACCATGGCGGGCTCGGTCCGCGTCGCCCAGTTGTGCGACGCGTGGGGCCTGACCTGGGGCTCGCACTCCAACAACCATTTCGATGTCTCCCTGGCGATGTTCACTCACGTCGCCGCTGCCGCTCCCGGCACCATCACCGCCATCGACACCCATTGGATCTGGCAGGACGGCCAGCGCATCACCCGCGACCCCTATCGCATCGCCGACGGCATGCTCACCTTGCCCGCGCGCCCGGGACTCGGCGTCGACCTCGATGACGAGCGGATCGCCGCCGCCAACGAGCTCTACCACCGGGCCGGCCTCGGCGATCGCGACGACGCCGCGACCATGCAGTACCTCGTGCCGGGCTGGCGCTTCGACAGCAAGCGACCGGCGCTGGTGCGCTGAACTCGTCGCAGGGCCGCTCGGACACCGGATGTGAGGGGGTGTCCGAGCGGCCCTGCCGCGTCCGTCGAATCCCCTTGACGAACATGTGTTTGGAACCACGGCGAGGAGGCATTACCCCAGCGGACAAGCTCGACAAGGAGGTTCGGATGTCGGCTGGAGCATGGGCAATCATTGTCGTCATCGCCATTGTCGTCGTCGTGGCCATCATCGCCTTGCTGGTGTGGCCCGCGCTGCGCAGGCAGCGACTACGGCGCCGGTTCGGCCCGGAATACGATCGGACGGTCGAGGAACTCGAGGACCGCAAGACCGCCGAGCGGGAACTCGCCGAGCGCGAGCGCAGGCACTCGCAGTTGCGGTTACGCGATCTCTCGGACGACGAGAAACGGGTCTATTCCACCCGCTGGGTAGAGGTGCAGGAACGATTCATCGACGACCCCGCCGGGGCGCTGACCGAAGCCGACCGCCTCGTCACCACGATCATGTCAGAGCGCGGCTATCCCACGGAGAACTACGAGCAGCAGCTGGCGGATCTCTCCGTGGAGCACGCCGAGCCGCTGGGCCATTATCGCGCCGCGCACGATATCGCGACTCGGCCCGCGGGCGCCGCGGTGTCCACCGAGGATCGTCGCACGGCCATCGTGCACTACCGGGAACTGTTCGAAGACCTGGTCGGAGTGACCGATCAGGGGAAGAAGGACGTGAAATAATGAGTACCGAGTCCGAACGGCGGCCCTACAGCGTCGAGGCGGAAGGGGAGTCGGCGACAGCGGGGGAAACCCGCGCCGAGTCGCAGTACGACAGATCCGGCGAGGCCGAGCGTCGTCACGAAGCAGGCACGGTGGGCGAATCCCCGGCAACGCGGCCCGACGCCGAGCGGTCGGCGAACCCTGATCTGATCGACGAGGCCGGAGGCGCACGGACCACCGACGTCGCGGCCGAGCCGAATCGGCCCGGCCCCGTGGCCCAGGAAGCGGACGCCACCCACGCCGAACACACCGGCCTCGGCGACGATGCCGAGCGCGGCGGCACTGGGACGGCCGAACAAGCCGCTTCACGCGACTCGGGTACCGGCTCGGGCGTCACGCCGACCGCGGTCCCCGCAGCCGAAGACCAGCCCGCGCCGCTGTTCGCCGACACCGACCTCGATCGCCTGCGCACCCAGTGGCGGGAGGCCCAGGTGACCTTCGTCGACGATCCGAGCGACGCCGTCGCCCGTGCGGACACACTGCTCAGCGACATCATCGACCAGATCACCGCCACCTACCAGCAGCGCAAACGCGAACTGGACGAGCGGCGCGGCGACACGTCCGACACCGAGGGGCTGCGACAGGCGCTGCGCGGGTACCGGGCGTTCTTCGACCAGCTGCTCTCGATCGGCGGCTAGTCACGGAAGTCGTTGCCCATGAGTGTCTTCCGACTGGCCGGCGGAACGGTCGATCACGCGACGAACTGGGTCGCCCGGCAAGTGAAAGCGCGGGTTCCCACCGCGGACCCCTCCGACCGTGACCCGAAGTTCATCGCGGACACCATGGGCCTCGGCTGGCTGTTGGTGCGCCTCTACTTCCGGGCGGAGGTGCGCGGCCTGGAGCGGATTCCCGAGCAGGGGCCGGTGTTGCTGGTGAGCAACCACTCGGGCGGGAACGTCTCGCCGGAGGTGCTGGTGACGACCCTGGCCTTCGTCCGCCGTTTCGGCCCGCACCGGCCCTTCTTCCAGCTCGCCCACGACATGGTGATGGCCTACCCGGTGATCGGCTCGTTGCTGCGCCGCTTCGGCACGGTGAACGCCGACCCGGGCAACGCCGAGCAGGCGCTGCGCGACGGCGCCGCGGTGCTGGTCTACCCCGGGGGCGACTGGGAGGTGCACCGTCCGACCTGGGAGGAGGACCGCGTCGACTTCGCCGGTCGCACCGGTTTTCTCCGCCTGGCCTGGAACGAGCGGGTTCCGATCGTGCCGGTGGTGAACATCGGTGCGCAGCAGACCCAGCTGGTGCTCACCCGCGGGGACCGGATCGCGCGCCTGTTGCGGCTGGACCGCATGCTGCGGCTGAAGGTGTTCCCCATTTCGATCGCTCTTCCGTGGGGGCTCGACGTGGGTGACCTCGCCGGGCATCTGCCGTTGCCCAGCAAGATCACCGTCGAGTTCCTGGACCCGATCGATCTGCGGACGGTGTCGGGTCCCGAGCTCGATCCCAAGGCGGCCTACCAGCACGTCACTGGGATCATGCAAGAGGCGCTGACCAGGCTGGACGAGGAACGCAACCTGCCGATTGTCGGCTGAACGGATCTGTCCGCGCGATTCGCGGCCCCGACGATGCCTTTTATGGTACCGTTCGTAACATACATTCCTGCGTGTGATGGAGGTCTCCCGTGCGCGACATCGCGCATGAACAGGTCGGATGGTTCGCCGCACCCGGCGCCGAGGGCGGCGGAGCGGCGCTGGACCAGGTAGCGATCATGACCGGCGCCGCCGGAGTTGTGGCCCTCGTCCTGCTGTGGGTCGGGTATCTGCACCGCACCCGCCGGATCAGCTGGCTGCAGCGGGTCGCCGATCGTCTCGGCCGACTGTTCAATCGCCCCGGCTGGGTCGCCCTTCCGCTCGCGATGTTCCTGGCGACGATTCTGACCGCCTTGCTGGGGTTCATCTGGGATGTCAGCTTGCACGTCGGCAACGGCCGTGACAGCGGGCCGCTGGCGAATCCGGCGCACTACTTCATCCTGGCTGGATTGTTCTTCCTGTTCACCGCCGGGATGTCGGCGATTGTGCTGCCCCTGGACGAAAAGCCAGGCGCCGCGGCGGTACGAATCACCCGTACCTGGTACGCGCCCGTCGGCGGCATCCTCCTCGCGGGTGCCGGTCTCTACGCCTTGATCGGCTTCCCCCTCGACGACATCTGGCATCGGATCTTCGGGCAGGACGTCACCCTGTGGGGGCCGACGCATCTGATGCTCATCGGCGGCGCCGGTTTGTCGCTGGTCGGTGTATTGCTGCTCGAGTTCGAGGGAAGGCACAGCAGGCCCGATCCCGACCGCGCCGACGGCCGGTTGATGTGGCTGGTGCGATCGTTCGCCTTCGGTGGCCTGCTCATCGGGCTCTCGGTGTTCCAGGTGGAATTCGACTTCGGCGTGCAGCAGTTCCGGCTCGTGCTGCAACCGATGCTCATCGCCGCCGCGGCCGCCATTTCCCTGGTCGCCGCGCGCGCGAGCCTGGGGCCGTTCAGCACACTGGTGGTAGTCGCCTTCGCCGCCCTGGTGCGGACCGTGGTCGCCGTGCTGGTCGGCGGGCCGATCATCGACGCGCCACGCAATGTCTTCCCGCTCTATCTGGGCTGCGCGGTGGTGGTGGAACTGCTCGCGCTGCTGCCGCTCACCCGGCGGCCGATCTGGTGGGGCGCGATCTGCGGTCTGGGGATCGCGACCGTTGGGCTGTGGCTCGAATCGCTTTGGATCGGTGCGATGTTCGTCAACCCCTGGCCGACCGCCATGTGGCCGGAACTGCTGGTGATGGCAGTGCCCACCGGCATCGCGGGCGGTGTCGTCGGCGCGCTGCTGGCGATGACGTTGCGGGGCGAGCCGCTGCCACGTCCGCCGGTGCGCCGCGGGTTGATGGTCGCCGCGGTGCTGATCGTGGCGGCCGCGACCGCCAACGGGTTGCTGATCGACGTACCGGAACAGGCCACCGCCACGGTCACACTGCGCGACGCCGGATCGGACACGGACGGGAGGATGGTGCTCGCCGACGTCCGCGTCACGCCCGGTGATCTCGTCGGTTCCGATCCCGAATGGATGCAGATCCTCGCCTGGCAGGGTGGGATCGGCTCGGACAGTCCCGGCCGCGGGCTGGTCGTCGACCACCTGCAGCGAGTGGAAGCCGGGCACTACGTGTCCACCGAACCCGTTCCGGCTCACGGGTCGTGGAAGACCGTCCTGCGGATGCAGGACGGGCGCGTGTTGACCGCTGCGCCGATCTTCATGGCCGCCGACCCCGGCATCGGCGTTGAGGAGGTGCCCGCGCTCGCCTCGTTCACCCGCCCGTTCATCGGCGAGATCTCCGTGCTTCAGCGGGAGCGGTCGTTCGACTACCCCTCCTGGCTGTTCGGCGCGGCGTCGCTCGTCGTGCTGGCGTGCAGCCTCATCCTCGTCGGGGCGCTGTCCTGGGGTGCGGCGCGCATCAACGACCGGTATCCGCGCACGAGCCGAACGGCCGTGCCGGAACCGGCGGTCTCGCGATGACCCGTGGCTCCGGCAGCGTGGACGTGCTGGCCGATCATTCGATCCTGCTCGCGATACCCGCCTTCCTGCCCGCCCTGCTCGTCGTCGCCGTCGTAGTTCTCGTCGCTGTGCGAGATCGACGCGCCGAAGAGCGCGATCGAGCGTCCGGTCCGCCGTCGGAGCACGGCGGGGAGAAGGAGGAGTGATGGCATTCGCGCGGCATTGGGGCGCGCTCGTCCTCGTGGGTGGTCTGCTCGTGGCAGGCTGCGCCTCGTCGGATCCCGCCGCCACCGAGCCGACGTCCACCGTAGCCGGGGATTCGGACAGTCTCGTCGTCGCCGTGCGGATCGCCGCCGGCTCGGTGAGCCCGGCCGACGTCCGCCTGGAAACCCGGGTGGGACGACCGATCGAGCTGGTGGTCGACAGCGACACCGACGACGAACTGCACGTCCATGCCACACCCGAGCACACCTTCGCGATCGCCCCTGGTGCCGGTCAGCGGTTCCGCTTCACCGTGGACGTGCCAGGGCGGGTGGAGATCGAACTGCACCACGCCCGGCGCACGGTGGCGACGCTGCTCGTGCGCGGATGACAGTTCTCGCCCACGGCATCGGCGGCGCCACCGACCTGCCGATCCCGTTGTCGTACGCGCTCATCGGCGCCGCATGGGCCTTGACCTTCTCGTTCGCGGTGCTGGTGCTCGCCTGGCGCGAACCCCGGCTCGATTCCCGGTCGCCAGGGGTCGCGCTGCCGTCGGTGGTGCGAGCGATCGTGGACTCGCGGGCGGTCCGGGTCGCGATCTCGACGGTGAGCGTGGCCGTCACCCTCGCCGTCGTCGCGATCGGCCTGTTCGGGCCTTCCGACCCGGCACGCAACCCCGTCCCGGGTGTCGTCTACATCTTCCTGTGGGTCGGTGTCATGGTCGCCTCGCTGGTCGCCGGACCCGTCTGGAAGGTCTTGTCACCGGTGCGTGCGGTGCATCGCGCCGTCTGTCTGGCGTGGGGGCGTCGGCCCGCCGACGGTCTGGTGCGTTATCCCGATTCTTGGGGACAGTGGCCCGCGGTGCTGGGTTTGTTCTCCTTCGTGTGGCTCGAACTGGCCTACCCGGAACCCGGTTCGGTGAGCGCCGTGACCACGTGGTTCGTGGCGTACCTCGTCGTGAGCACGACGGGACTGATCGTGTGCGGCACCGCATGGGCCGAGCACGCCGATCCACTGGAGGTGTACAGCAGTCTGGTGGGCAGACTGAGCCCGGTCGGCCGGCGCGAGACCGGTGCACTCGTCCTGCGATCGCCGTTGGACAACCTGGCGGGCACCCCGGCGCGGATCGGCGGGGTGGCCGTAGCCGCCACTTTGCTCGGCTCTACCGCGTTCGACAGCTTCACCACATTTCCTTCCTGGCGCGGGCTGCTGGCCGACGCCGGTGACAGCGGATCCGATGTGCTGCCGACCCTCCTGAAGACGGCAGGGCTGCTGGGCTTCATCGTCGCCGTCGCCGTCGCGTTCCGGACCGCCTCCCGCGCCACCGGCGGCCTCCCCGCGGCCGAGCGGACATTGCTTCCGGTTCGCCTCGCCCACAGCCTGACTCCGATCGTCGCGGGCTATCTGGTGGCCCACTACCTCACGTTCCTGGTCGAGAAGGGCCAGGCGACGGTGCTTTTGTTCGCGGATCCGTTCGGACGAGGATGGAATCTCGCCGGCCTCGCCGACCGCGACGTCGCCTACCTCCTGTCCACCCACCCCGCGGTGCTCGGAACGATCAAGGTGCTGGCCGTGGTGATCGGCCACATTCTCGGCGTAGCCGCCGCGCACGACCGCTGCCTGCGGCTGCTGCCGCGGGCCCACCGGCTCACCGGTCAACTGGCTCTGATGCTGGTCATGGTGGGTTTCACCTTCACCGGTCTCTACCTTCTCTTAGAGCACCCGTTGGGCAGCGAATTCGCCACGTCTGTGGGTTCATAGCGCGTCAGGTCACCGCGTGCTGGCGCAGGATCCGGCCGAGGCCGACAACTTCCGCAGTACTGTCCTGATCGCCGTCGACGCGGCGGCCCGGTCCCGCACGGGTGAGCCCAGCCCTACCGCGGCCGCGATGGTCGGCAAGATCACCGCAGCCCTCGACGCCGTGGACAGCGCTGCCGGGCCGGATCGCCCGGAACTGCAGCAGATCCTGGAAGAGTTCGTCGAGTCCGGCATCACCGGGATCACCCTGCGCGTGCGCGACGAGCACGGCGAGTGGATCGGCAGCGCCGGGGTGGCCGAGTTGGGCGGGACCGCGAAGCCGCCGGTCGACGGGCACGTCCGGATCGGCTCCAACACCAAGACTTTCACCGCGACCCTGGTGCTGGCGCTGGTGGCCGAGGGCGGAATCGACCTGGACACCCGGGCCGCCGACTATCTGCCCGAGTTCGATCTCGACCCGCGCATCACGGTGCGAATGCTGTTGCAGCACAACAGCGGCGTGTTCAACTTCACCGGCGAGTACTACCCCGACGGGACGATGGTGCCCGGAATACCCGCCACCACCTCGGGCAAGGAATGGGTGGACAACCGGTTCCACACCTACCGGCCGGAGGAACTGGCCCGGCTGGCGCTGTCCAAGCCGGCTCGTTTCGAGCCGGGTACCGACTGGAGTTACTCCAACACCAATTACGTTTTGGCCCGCCTGCTGATCGAGAAAGTCACCGGCCACTCGGTCGCCGCGGAGATGCAGCGACTGATCATCGGTCCGCTCGGCTTGTCGGGCACCGTCGTTCCGAGCACCCGGACCGAGATCCCCGAGCCGCACGCCCACGCCTACTTCCGGTACGAGGACGACGGAGTTGAGCAGACGGTCGACGTCACCCGCCACAACCCCTCCTGGATCTCCAGCGGCGGCGACATGATCTCGACCACCCAGGATTTGCAGACCTTCATCTCCGCCCTGATGAGCGGCAAGCTGCTGCCGGCCCCGCTGCTGGCCGAGATGTGCAATCCGCATGCGACGCCCCTCCCGGGCATGGGCTACGGCCTGGGAGTATTCGTGCAGGACACCGCCTCCGGCGGCACCGTGATCACCCACAACGGCGGCGCAGCGGGCCACGCGGCGCTGATGTTCAGCACCCCCGACGGCAGCAAAACCCTCACCGCCGCACTGAATTACGTCGACGACGCCGCACTGTCGCTGGCCGTCCCGTTCCAGCAGGCGACCCAGAAGCTCGCCGAGACGGTGTTCTGAACCACTTTCGATCTGATTCACGCCATCACAGCGAACATCCTGGTCGTCGCGTTGAGGATCCGTGCACCAGCACGGCATTGATGAAGAAGGCCACCACTGTGGGAGATACTGTCAATCCGCGGATCGGCCACCAGTTTCCGGCGGGCGATGTTGGGGCGACCGTGCCGGTCGATGGTGGCGCTGTCGAACATCGGCGCGTACAGGGCACGGGCCAGGGAGTCGCCGGCAACGACGTCCGTGCGGCCGTTGCGTACGAACGCCGAGGACATCGTCATAGAGTCCAGCAGCCATTGGATCTGGGGCGGGACCTCGACGTCCCTGCGACGCGATGGCGTGCGACTCTCGGGCCGCGATGACCGGGGCCGGGTCGAACAGGTAGGTGCGTTCGTCGTCATCCAATTGCAAGGCGCGAGCGACCGCGTCGAGGACGTCTTCGGACACGCCGCCGATGTGCCCTTCTCAGTGATCGCGGTCTGCTGGGGATCGAAGGGGTTCCACCCGCGGTGATGACGGTGATATCCACCGGCCCCGGAACAGCGATCGCGGTGATCCGCGTATCGGAGTCCACGACGAAGTCAGATGCCACGATGCCGAACCTCACCGATGAGCCGGTAGCGAGACCTGTCCCGGTCAGGACAACCGTTTTCCCGCCTGCTTCGGGCCCCGAAGTCGGGTCGACCGATGTCAGAGTGGGTCCGGTCAGCGGGACCCCACCTCGACGAGCGGCGCGATCCACCTCGGGAGGGGTCCGTGCTGAGCGCCTGAATCACATCAGGTGCGAACACGATCGGAAGTCGCGAGCTGCGGTCCGGTGCACCCGCTCGGTGGTGGCTCAGCGAGGAGGACGCAACTCGATGATCGACCGCGAACCGGCCGGGACGACCGAGCCGACCTGTAGGCGGGCCGACTCGGCCAGTTCGCTCACTTGGTCGAGGGTGCGTTCCCGACCGCGGACGTAGCAGAGCATTCGGAGATCTCCCTCGGTGTCCGGCGGGCTGCCGCCCGCGTCGCCGATGTGGTCGACGACGAGCACCCTTCCCGTCTCCGAGGCCGCGTCGGCGCATCGCCGCAAGATGCGGACCGCGGCCTCGTCGTCCCAGTCGTGCAGGACACCGGAGAGCAGATAGCCGCCCGCTCCGGCGGGGAGGGGATCGAAGAAGCTGCCGACCCGTGCGTCCGCTCGATGGGCCAGTCCGGCGGAGGCGATGGCCCGGTCCGCGCGGGCCACCGGGCCGGGCAGGTCGATCACCGTCCCGCGCAGTGCGCCGTGGGCGCGAAGGAGGGCGATGAGCAGGCTGCCGTCACCGCCGCCCACGTCGGTGACGTGCCCCAGGGCGCCCCATGGATAGGCGTCGGCCACCGCGGGCGCGTCCTGCGTCAGCCGGGCTCCCATCAGAGCGTCGAAAGACGCTCCCAGCCCCGGGTCGGCGGACAGATCGTCCCAGAACGTGCGGCCGAACTGACGTGGGAACGCGGGTTCACCGGTGCGAACGGTGTGTAACAGCTGCACGAAGCACAGATCGGCGCGTCCGACGGCGCCTTCCAGATCGATCCAGCGTCGCACTCCTTCCGGATGATCGTCACGCAGGCGCTCACCCAGCGCCGTCAGGCCGTAGGTACCGGAATCCACCCGAGACAACACCCCGGCGGTCACCAGGTGTTCCAAGAGGCGTCCCAGCGCGTCCCGGTCCGCGTCCACCACCGTGGTCAGCGCCTGAGCCGTCCGCGTGCCCGCGGCGATGTGGTCGGCCAGCCGCAGCGTCGCCGCCACCCGGATGGCCATCGGGGTCACCAGGTCGGCGGCCGCCCACAGCGCACCACCCCACTCCGTCGGCTCCTCGGCCATGACCCTCCTCGTTCGACAGCGTGCCCATACCGGACTCGCGATGATCAGCGCAGCGGGACTGTCCAGCACAGTCGGGTGCCTGCTGTGCTGCCGTCCGGGCCGGTGCCGGCCGTGACGGTGAAGGTTCCGGCGGCCTGCTCGGCGCGCCGGGCCAGATTGGTCAGTCCGCTCGGCGTCACCTCGGGGGGCATACCGTGTCCGTCGTCCTCGATGATGATGGTCAGGTCGTCGGCCACGGTGATCTCGATCGCGACGGTGTCGGCGCCGGAGTGCCGCACGGCGTTGCTGACTCCTTCGCGGACAACGGCTTCGGCGTGATCGGCCAGTTCCGGGTCGATCACAGAGAGGGGACCGGTGACGCGCACGGAGGTGCGCAGTCCACTGGCGTCGGTCTGCTGCCGGATGGCTTCCTCGATGCGTTGGCGTACTCGCGCGCTGTGGCTGTCGCCGCCGTGCAGGTCGAAGATCGAGGTCCGGATCTCCTGGACGACGTCTTGCAGGTCGTCGATGGCGTCGGTGATGCGTTCGCGTACTTCGGGGACGCGGGTACGGGGCACGGTGCCCTGCAGGCTCAATCCGACGGCGAACAGGCGTTGGATGACGTGGTCGTGCAGGTCGCGGGCGATGCGGTCGCGGTCGGAGAGGATGTCCAGCTCCCGCATGCGCTGTTGGGCATCGGCCAGCCGCATCGCCAGAGCGGCTTGGTCGGTGAAGGCGGCGGTCAATGCGAGAATCTCGTCGTCATAGGGCGCCGATTCCACCGCCCGCAGCGCCACCAGCACTCCGACGGTGGAGTCGGAGGTTTGCATGGGCAACACCAGGGCGGGTCCGGCGTCGGGGAAGATCTTGCCGAGATCGGCGCGGCGCGCGTCGTCGACCCGCTGCGGAGAACGCGAGCCGAACGCTCGGCCGATCGTGGTGTCTCCGAGTGGGAGTTTGATCAGCCGCTGGTCGTCCGCGTTGCCCGCGGTGTGGGTGATCAGGAGTTCGGTGATCTCCTCGGGCGGGCTCTCGGGGTCCGGGACGACCGCCAGGAAGGTCTGTTGCGAGCCGGTGAGCCGGCAGGTGGCCTGCACCAGGTCGGTCAGGACTCGATCGGGTGCGGTGCCTGCGAGGAACTCGGTGGTGATGTCGCGGGTGGCTTCGATCCAGGCTTGCCGGGTGCGGGCGGATTCGTAGAGGTGTGCGTTGTCGATCGCGATGCCCGCCGCGGCGGCCAAGGCTCGCACGATGACTTCGTCGTCTTCGGTGAAGGGCTGGCCGCCCGCCTTCTCGGTGAGGTAGAGGTTGCCGAACACTTCGTCGCGGATGCGGACGGGTACGCCGAGGAAGGTGCGCATCGGTGGGTGGTGGGCGGGGAAGCCGACCGAGGAGGGGTGCTCGGCGAGGTTGTCCAGCCGGATGGGTTTGGGTTGGCTGAACAGTAGTCCCAGGACGCCGTGGCCCTGGGGGAGGTCACCGATTCGTTCACGGGTGGGTTCGTCGATGCCTTCGTAGATGAACTGGGTGAGTTGCTGGTCGTGGCCGCGCACGCCCAGTGCGCCGTAACGGGCCTCGACCAGGGAGATCGCGGTGTGCACGATGGTGCGCAATGTGCGGTCCAGATCCAAGCCCGAGGTGACGGTGAGCATGGCCTCGATCAGGCCGTCCATCCGGTCGCGGGCGTCGATGATCTGCTCGATGCGATCTTTGACCTCGCCGAGCAGTTCACGCAGCCGCAGTTGCGAGAGCGTGTCACGCACCGAATAGGCGTCGGCCGACGCGTAATCGGTCGGCTGCGCTGCCCCTGGAACGCCGCCGGCGCGGCTGCTCGCCATTGCTCCAGGATATTTCACCAGGTGGCGGAAATGAACGATCAGAAGTCGATGATGGAGCCGGACCGCTGTGAGCGGAGTTTCGACACGTAGACCGCGGCCTGGGTGCGCCGTTCGAGCCCGAGTTTGGCCAGCAGTCGGGAGACGTAGTTCTTCACGGTTTTCTCGGCCAGGAACATGCGTTCGGCGATCTGCCGGTTGGTCAGTCCTTCGCCGAGGAGATCGAGTAGTTTGCGTTCTTGGTCTGTGAGACCGGCCAGTGGCCCGTCTTGCTGGGTGTTGGTGCGCAGTCGTTGCATGAGGGCGGCGGCGGCGCGGTTGTCCAGCAGGGAGCGGCCGGCGCCGACTTCTTTGATGGCTTTGGCCAGTTCCATGCCTTTGATGTCCTTGACGACGTATCCGCTGGCTCCGGCGAGGATCGCGTCGAGCATGGCTTGTTCGTCGGTGAACGAGGTGAGGATCAGGCAGCGCAGGTCGTCGAGTTTGGATAGCAGGTCGCGGCACAGTTCGATGCCGTTGCCGTCGGGCAGGCGTACGTCGAGCACGGCGACGTTCGGGCGGAGTGCGGGGATGCGGGCGAGTGCCTGGGCGACGTCGCCCGCTTCGCCGATCACCGACAGTTCCGGGTCGTCGGAGAGCAGGTCGGCGAGGCCGCGACGGACGATCTCGTGATCGTCGACCAGAAACACCGTGATCATGATGGTGTCCAATCCGGGAGCAGATGTGTGGTCGACCCTACGCAGGGAGCGGAAGGCTCGGTACGGACCAAAGTCCTTTTCCCGGCCGAATAGGCATCACAGAACGGGCCGCGGCACGGCCCATCGTGAATTCGCGCAGACGCGTCAGCCGGCGCGCTGCGAAATGCACGGCGCAGCCGGGGACGACGCGCCGGAAGCCGGCCCGCCGCAGGGGATCGGGTCAGCGCGTGGGTGCGTCGGAGCGGGCGAGTCCTTCGGCGATGAGGATCCGGTGGGCTTGCCGGGCGGCGGAAAGCTGCTCGGTATCGCCCGCGTCGCCACCAGAAGTCGCTTCGAGGCTGCGGGCGAGCACCGTCACCGCGTCGGTGAGTGCCCGCAGGCGGCTGTCCAGTTCGTCGAGACGGGGCGATTCCGCCGGCCGGACCGCGGTCTTCTCCGGCAAGGTGCCCGCCAGATCGGTTCCGCGCAGTACCGCCCGCAGATCTTCCGGCAGCCACGCGAACACGTGATCGAGCTGTCCGGGAGAGAACAAGTCGGCCAGCGCGTCGGTCACCGCGCCCGCGAGCGCGTACGCCTCGTCCCTGGAGACGCCCGCTTCCCGCGCGAATTGATCGACGAACGAGGGTACGTCGTGCGAAACGGGGACGTGCGCGGGAACCCAACCCTCGTAGTAGATCCCGCGCAGGAGCTCGGGCAGTTGGGCGCTCAGGTGCGCGGAGGCGTTGACGCCGACGCGGTCACGGACGGTGTGCAGCCAGGCTCGCAAGGCGCGGTGCGCGAAGGGCCGGTCTTCGGTGGCGAGTCCGTCGGCGAGAGTGCGCAGCCATTCGTGTGCGGTGTGTATCGCCGGTGCGAGGGGGTCGCGGTGGTAGCTCATGAGGGTGCCTTTCACGGGTGAATCGTGGTTATCGGATGTCGCCACCTAGGTTTCAGGGGTCCAGCGCGAACCGGTGACGGTGAAGATGTCCGTCACCGGTCGTCGCGGGGTCGGCGGGATCAGGTCCGTGTCGTCGGGCGCGGTTCCGACGCGGATCAGCACTTGCGGGGTGGCCGGACGCGGGACCAGACCGCCGAGCAGTCCGCGCGTTGTCGGCAGTTCGGTGATGTGGGTCAGCGCGCAGGTCCCCAGCCCCGCGGCGGTGCATTCCAGCAGCACGGCCGACAACGCTTCACCGGTGCGCAGCCACTGCGTCACCGAATCGCCTTCGGTGCCGAGCACCACCAGCCGCGCGCGATCCTCCTGCCGGGCGCGTCGCATCGAATGCGGAGCCGGGGGGAACGCGCGGCCGACTCCGACCCGAGCGAATTCCGCGTCGGACACAAGCGCGGCGGCGGGCACGCCCTCCGGATTCTCGGAATGCCCTGTCCACCATTCCAATTCGGTCTGATACAGCAGGTCGTGCCTGCGTAGCGCACCGACCTGCTCGGAGGCGGCGGCCAGCCGGGGCCGGGCGCTGTCGTCCAAGACGCTGAGTTCCACCTCGTGGGGGGAGGTGAGCATCCGCAGCCGGGGGAGCACCTCGGCGAAGCCGTCGGGTTCGGTCATCGGCAGCCGGTCGGTGCGTCGCCGGTCGATGGCGAGTGCTCGGCTGTGGATTCCGTCGGGCGGGTCGGCCCACGGCTGGAATTCGATCACCGCCAGGTGGTCGGGTCGCTGCCGGTCGGGTACCCGCGTCGGGTAGGTGCGCCAGCCCCGGTCGGCGAAGGTGGTTCGCGCGTGATGCAGCACGGCTCCGCAGCTGATCACCAGCTGGCGTCCGTGCGGATCGGTCGAGGGCAGTAGCCGGTCGGCGTCGGTGTAGAGGTGCAGGCGCGTGCCGTCGAAGATCCAGCGCCATGGTTGGGTGTTGTGCACCGACGGCGCGCGGGTGGCGAGCCGCAGCGCGGCCAGCATCACCCGATGATCGGGCACCGGGCGGGCGGGTGCTTCGTCGTTCGCGGTCATGCTTCGAGTCTTCGCGCGATCGCCGCGGCGGACTATGGGCGTTCCGCCCGGGACGCAGGGTCCTTGGTCCCCGCGCGTCCGGCACCGGAGCGGACCGGGGCCCCCACCGCCGTGGCCTTCACGTCCTATTCCTCGATCTCCGCCTCACGGGTACGCAGGATCGCCACGCCCCACCACAACAGGCGGACCGCGAGACCGGCGTAGATCAGGACAGCGAGGTACACCAAGCCCGCGCCGTAGTCACGGGCCCATGCGGGCAGCAACACCAAGACCGCGGCCGGCATCCCGAGCAGCATGATCGTCGCGAGCACCACCGCGGGAACCGCCAGCGGAGCGGCGTCCGGGTCCGGGGATCCGCCGGACGAGGGTCGGGGGATGAACCGGGGTGACATAGCACATAGCCTGTTCCCGCGGTGGTTCCGGCGGGAGGGTATTGGTACCCGTAAGCGTGGGGCGAACGTCCCGATGTGGGCGTGACCGCGGCCGACCTCAGCGAGTGGCGGCGCGGTCCCGCGGTTATGTCTCTCCTGGGTGCGGCAGTGGGTCCGAGACTATCCGAGGTCCCGGATCAGAACTTCAAGGCGATGCTCAGCAGTGCGACGACGATGTCGCCCGCGGTGTCCACGAGCCGTTCGCGGTCCATCGGCAGCCTGCCGTCGACCCAATCCACGTAGACCGCGGTGAGGGCGCCGGCCAGTGCGGTGCCGATGGCGGCGAGCGTCTCGTCGCTGCTGGCGAACAGGCCGACGGCGGCCGTGCCGAGGACCGGAGCGAAGGCCCGGACGACCGCGGGCGTCCGAAGGGCGACGTGGCGGCGCAAGTCGTCATCGGCGAGGGGCTCGCGCAGCAGTACCCGGGCGCGGCGGGGGTCCTCTTCGAAGAAGTCCGCGCAGATCCGCAGCGCGGATCGGACGGCGGCGCGCGGATCGGTGGCGGGCTCGAGGGCGGCGACCCGCTCCCGCAAGGCCGCTTCGACCCGGTCGTAGACAGCCCGGATCAGTGTCTCGCGGCTGTCGAAGCTTTCGTAGAAGTAGCGCGGGCTCAAATTCGCCTGACGCGTGACCGCCCGCATGGTGACCGCGCTCGTCCCCGCCGTACCGAGCAGTTCGAACCCGACGTCCAGGAGTTGTTCGCGGCGATCGCCGGATCGGTCTCGCAGCGTCTGGCCACGCCAGAGCTTGGGCGCATTCACCCGCTCATCCTCGCATCGCGCTGCCGCGCCACCATGTTGACATCAACCGATTCAACATGAATCATCTGATTCAAGTTTGGTGGGGCGTGCCGCCTCGCCCGCCCTGCGGCCGCGGTGAAAGGTTGCCCATGTTCAGCGACGAACAGTTCCAGCAAGCCCTACGTCGTCCCCGATTGTCGAAACCGGTACCGGAGTTCCTCAGCACGAACCGGGCGGTGCCGATCCGGGCTGTCCCGGAAGTGGAGCTACAGGCCACGACCGAGGAGTGGTTCGGCGAGTTCGAGCGCAAACTGGCCTACTACGGGAAGCTCGGCATAGATCTGAGCTGGCTGCTCGACTGGGCGAAGAAGTACTGGTGGAGCTTCCTGGTCCGGGACATGAGCCGCAACCACGAGCTCTACACCGCCGACGTCCGCTATACCGACGTGACCACGTTCGGACGCACGATCGTCGGCATCGACGAGTTCGTGAAGTACAACTTCGCCTTCTTCGACGCCATCCCGGATTGGCGATACGACCCGGTGCCCGGCCAGGTGTACCTCGACGTGACGCCGGAAGGCAGGGTGCGCACGGTCATCCGGTACATCGGCAGCGGCCATTGGGACGGCCCGCTGCGCCTGTATCCCTACGACGACAGCGCGCCCGCGCTCCATGGCGACGGCCGATTCATCCAATGCCCGGCCGTGGACCGCTATCACTTCAACCAGGACGGCCTGATGGAAGAAGGCGAAACCCTCTACGACGCTTTCGATGTCACGCAACGCGCCGGGATCCTCCCCGGCGACGGCAGCTGGCGGTTCCGTGCCCTGCTGGCCGCGTCCAAGCTTCCCGCCCTCGCCACCCGCTTCCGGAGATGACCGCGGCCCCTGAGCGGCCGGCCATCTCCGCGATGGGGATCTCTTACGGCGCCCATCTTTTCGCGGCCGCGTGGTCGTGGGCGGGAATGACCTCGATGCCGGCGGGTAGGCGGTGCAGGCGGTGGATGGCGGCGAAGGCGGCGGATCGATCATGGTCGACGAGAAGGCCCGGCAGCGGAGGCCTTTCGCGGAGCAGGGCGATCTGCTCGCGGCGCCAGACGGCGTCACCGGCCAGCAGCACGGTGCCGCCGTCCGGTACGGCGAGAACGAGCCCGATGCTGCCCGGGGTGTGGCCGGAGAGATCCACCGCCAGGACCGAGCCGTCGCCGAAGAAATCGTGGCTGCGCGAAAAGGTCAGAACCGGAGGTCCGTCGAGGTCGAAGGACGGGGTGGGTCGTGAGCCGAGTGACTCGGCGACTCCCATCGGGGCCGTCGCGGGGTTCGTCGCCCACGCCAGTTCGGCCGTGGACGCCCGCAGTGCGAGTGACGCCGGTAGATCGAGCAGTCCGGCCACGTGGTCCCAGTGAATATGCGTCGCGATCGCGAAGTCGACCGCGTCGACGGGGACAGCCGACATCGCGAGCGAATCGCCCAATCCGACAAGCGGTTTCCACGGCGCGACGAGCCCGCGATAGGGGCGGCGCAGCCGCGGCAGGACCTGGGTGTGCACGTCGGCGCACATCGCCGGATCGACCAGGAAACGAGCTTCCGGGTGTTCGACGAGGAAACTGGTCATCGCGATCGCTACCGTGGGCGGCCGCAGCGCTCCTTCGATCACCCCGTAGGCCGGGGCGGGGCGCACACCATGGACGAGCGCCGTCAAACGAACTGTGGCCCGTGCCGGGGGCAGTCCCGCGTTCGTGATCGATCCCAGCAACTCCGCGTCGGGGCGGCGGGGGAACACCGTGCGCCACGGCATCGACATCCCGGCGGCACAACACGACCACCACGTTCCGGCAGCGCCGGTGCGCGCCGTCAACGGTCCGGTTGATGGGAATCCCACACCCGCCCCTTCCCGCCCGACCAGCAGCGACATGTCCGACGACAGCCTACTCGCGCACCGCCCTATGTGAACTTTCGTTCTCGTCGTTGGTCGAGTGGTTCGCGATCGTCCGCATAGGGGGATGGAGCGGCCGATTGCTCATGAAATTCGATGTTGTGTCGACCGCTTATACCCGGGCCGCTAGAGTCGTCAGGTAATTAAGTTACTAGAAGTTCTATTTGTTCATGCAGGTATGCCGTTTGGTTGCCGGAAAGCGAGAGGTGATGGCATCAGTGGAACATGCCGACGCGAGCGAACGCGCAGCGGCATCGACGGCGCGGCGACTGGCCGCGCTCCTGTTCGGCGTGGGGATACTGCACTTCCTCGCGCCACAGCCGTTCGATTCGGTGATCCCCGCCCGGCTGCCCGGCCGGCCTCGCCTGTACACCCACGGCTCCGGGGTCGCCGAACTCGTCGTGGCCGCCGCACTCGTCACGCCGCGTACGCGGCGGTGGGGCGGGCGTTGGGCCGCCTGGTTGTTCCTGGCGGTGTTCCCGGCCAACATTCAGATGGCGGTCGACTGGCTGCGCAACGATCGGATCCCGGCGCCCGTGAAAGCGGTTGCCCTGGTGCGGCTTCCGCTGCAAATCCCACTGGTGCTCGCCGCCAGGAAGGTGCAACGAGCAGACCACGTGCGGCGCTGACCAGGTCTCGCACCAGACCCTGTCCGCCGTGGCGGGAGCGGTTGACTCACGGCGGCGTACCGACCTCTACCGGGCCGACGCCGCGAGCCTGCAGCGCGCGAGTGGGATACGCGCGATGATGGAGTAGTGCGCACCCGCTATCACGATCACCTCGAGCAGCTCGCCGGTCAACTGCGAGTGATGTGCGCGCGCAATCGGGAAGCCATCGCGATGGCGACCGACGCGCTGCTCGGCGCGGATCTGGAGCTGGCCGAGCGCACCATCGACTACTGCGCCGAAACCGTGGCGATGCGCGAGGACACCGAACATGCCGCGGTCACGCTCCTGGCGCTCGAGGCGCCGGTGGCGGGAGAACTGCGGCGAGTGGTGACCGCGCTGCAATTGGTCGACGACCTCACCCGGATGAGCACCCTCACCGAGCACATCGCCCGCACCGCGAGGCGCAGGCATCCCGCCGACGCCGTCCCCGCGCCGGTGCGCAACCTGGTGAGTCACATGGGTGAGACGGCGGTCGACCTCGCTGACGCCGCGGTCGGCGTACTGACCACCGCCGACCCCGGCGACGCCGCGGATCTCGACGCCCGCGACGACACCATGGACGACCTGCACCGCGATCTGCTCGCCGCGATCCTCGCCGAGGGCTGGGACAACGGCACCGCCGCCGCGGTCGATGTCACCCTGCTGGGCCGCTACTACGAACGCTTCGCCGACCATGCCGTCGAGGTCGGCCGCCGCACTCTGTACATGACCACCGGGCAGCGGCCCGACGACACGGCTCTGCAGCCCGGCTAGTTCCGGGCGGCACGCCACATCGTGACCCGAGAATCCAGGCCGGCCCCGAAGGGCCGGCCTGGAATTCGCCCGGACGGATCAGGCGAGGTCGAACCGATCGTTCTCGACCACCTTGACCCACGCGGCGACGAAGTCGTTCACGAACTTCGCCCCGGCGTCGTCCTGCGCGTACACCTCGGCCAGTGCGCGCAGCACCGAGTGCGACCCGAAGACGAGGTCGTTGGCGGTGGCCGTCCACTTGGCCGCCCCGGAGGACCGGTCGAAGCCTTCGTAGACGTTCTCCGCCGACTCGGACGCCTTCCACTCGGTGTCCTGGTCGAGCAGGTTGACGAAGAAGTCGTTCGTCAGCACGCCCGGCCGGTCGGTGAACACACCGTGGTCGGTGCCGCCGTAGTTGGCGCCCAAAGCCCGCAGGCCGCCGATGAGCACCGTGAGCTCAGGAGCGGTCACGTCCAGCATGTAGGCCCGGTCGAGCAGCAGGCGCTCGAGCGGAGCCTTCTCGCCGCTGCGCGCGTAATTGCGGAACCCGTCGGCCCGCGGTTCCAGCACCGCGAACGACTCGACATCGGTGTTCTCCTGGGTCGCGTCCGTCCGCCCGGGGGTGAACGGCACGGTGACCTCGTGCCCGGCGTCCTTCGCGGCCTTCTCGATCGCCGCGGACCCGGCCAGGATGATCAGGTCGGCCAGCGAGACCTTCTTGCCGCCGGAGGCGGAACCGTTGAAGTTCTGCTGAATCTGCTCGAGCACCGGCAGAACCTTGGCCAGCTCGTCCGGCTCGTTGACCGCCCAGTTCTTCTGCGGCTCGAGACGAATCCGAGCACCGTTGGCGCCGCCGCGCTTGTCGGTGCTGCGGTAGCTGGCCGCCGACGCCCAGGCCGTCTTGACCAGTTGCGCTACCGACAGGCCGGACTCCAGGACCTTGCTCTTGAGGGCCGCGATGTCCTGCTCGTCGATCAGCTCGTGATCGACGGCGGGAACCGGGTCCTGCCACAGCTGCGGCTCCGGAACCCACGGCCCGAGGTAGCGGGTGATCGGCCCCATATCGCGATGCAGCAGCTTGTACCACGCCTTGGCGAACGCCTCGGCCAGCTCTTCGGGGTGCTCCAACCAGCGACGGGTGATCTCGCCGTAGATCGGGTCTTCCCGCAGCGCGAGGTCGGTGGTCAGCATCGTCGGGGTACGCGCGGGGCCGTCGAACGGATCCGGGATGGCACCCTCGCCCGCGCCGTCCTTCGGCTTCCACTGCCAGGCTCCGGCGGGGCTCTTGGTCAGCTCCCACTCGTAGCCGTACAGGTTCTGCAGGAAGCCGTTGCCCCACCGGGTCGGGGTGGACGTCCAGACGACCTCCAGGCCGCTGGTGATGGCGTCCTTGCCCTTGCCCGTGCCGTAGGCGCTCTTCCAGCCCAGGCCCTGCTGCTCGATCGGGGCGCCTTCGGGCTCGGCGCCGACCAGGCCGGCGTCACCGGCGCCGTGGGTCTTGCCGAAGCTGTGGCCGCCGACGATCAGTGCGGCGGTCTCCTCGTCGTTCATCGCCATGCGGCCGAACGTCTCCCGGATGTCCCGCGCGGCGGCCACGGGATCCGGCTGACCGTTGGGGCCTTCCGGGTTCACGTAGATCAGGCCCATCTGGACGGCGCCGAGGGGGCCCGCCAGTTCACGGTCGCCGCTGTAGCGCTCGTCGCCGAGCCAGGTGTCCTCCGGGCCCCAGAAGACCTCTTCCGGTTCCCAGATGTCCGGGCGGCCGAAGCCGAAACCGAAGGTCTGGAAGCCCATCGACTCCAAGGCCACGTTTCCTGCGAAGACGAGCAGGTCGGCCCAGGAGATCTTGTTGCCGTACTTCTGCTTGACCGGCCACAGCAGCCGGCGAGCCTTGTCCAGATTGGCGTTGTCCGGCCAGCTGTTGAGCGGCGCGAAGCGCTGCGCGCCCTGACCGCCGCCGCCGCGGCCGTCGGCGATGCGATAGGTACCCGCGGCGTGCCAGCTCATCCGGATGAACAGGCCGCCGTAGTTGCCGTAGTCGGCGGGCCACCAGTCCTGCGAATTGGTCAGGACCGCGGCGACGTCGGCCTTGAGGGCATCGACGTCGAGTTTCGCGAACTCCGCGGCGTAGTCGAAGTCCTCACCCAGGGGGTTGGATTTGGACGAATGGGCGTGCAGCACCGAGACATCGATCTGCTCCGGCCACCAGTCCTTGTTGCTGTGGGGGCGATGATCCGTCTTCGCGGTGGGCGACGGGATCGCCGGGTTCTCACTTTCGCTCGAGCTGTGAGTTTCGGTGTCAGGATTGGGCGGGCGGCTATCGGATGACACAGCATTCCTTCCTGAATGAGTGATGTGGGCTGCGATCACGGATGTGATCGGGAAGCCTGTGTTTCCACACAATCGGGACACAGGCCCCAGTAGATGACTTCGGCCTCATCGATCGAGAACCCGCTGTCATCGGACGCGGTCAGACACGGCGCATCGCCGATGGCGCAGTCGACATCGGCGATCACCCCGCACGCCCGGCATACGACGTGGTGGTGATTGTCGCCGACACGCGACTCGTAGCGCGCGACGGACCCGGAGGGCTGGATACGCCGCACCAAGCCGGTGGCGGTGAGCGCGTTCAACGAGTCGTACACCGTTTGATGGGATACCTCGGGCAGCGCGGATCGAACGGCACGGATGATCGACTCCGTGTCGGCGTGCGGATGGTCGTGCACCGCGCTGAGCACCGCGACCCGGGGACGGGTCACACGCAGCGAAACTCCTCGCAGCAGCTGCTGGAATTCCGAGGCCGTTGGCATGCACGGAAGTCTCGTCCGCTTTCTGGAACGAGTCAAGAGTTTGTCCGAAAGTCGCGCTCTCCCAATCGAGATCGGCGCTTCCGAGGCGGTGGCAGGTCAGGGACGCGGGTCGGTGCGCGTCCACCTTCGGCGGTCCCGGCCGCCCGCCGCGGCGCACCGGCGGCAGGCCGCGATCACGCGGCTACCGCCGGTTCTGTCCGTCCTGCCATGCTCGGCGGATGCCCGGCCCAGGCCGCCGGAAACCGATCAAGGCCGGAAGACGGATCGGATGCACCCTTCCTTTTTGTGCTTGAAGATGTCGTAGCCGTACACCGCGTCGTCGAGTGGCATGTCGTGGGTGATCAAATAGGACGGGTCCAGGTCACCCTGCTGGATGTAATCGAACATCCGGGGCACATACCGCTGCCCGAACTGCTGTGCGGTGCGAATGGTGAGGCCTTTGTTGGTCACGACGCCCATGGGGAACTTGTCGGTGAGGCCGTAGATGCCGAGCACCGCGACCACGCCGCCTTTCCGGCACGCGAGAATCGCTTCTCGCAGCGGTGTCGCGCGATCGGATTCCAGCCGCAGGAGTTGTTTGGCTTTATCGTAGATCTGCTGGAATCCGGTGCCGTGCCCTTCCATTCCGACGGCGTCGATGCAGGCGTCCGGGCCGCGGCCACCGGTGCTCTCGCGCAGCGTCTCCTGGACGCTGTCGACGGCGGTGTAGTCGATGGTCTCCGCGCCGAACTGCTCACTCGCTACGGCCAGCCGCTCGGGAAACCGGTCGATGACGAAAATCCGGTCGGCGTCCAGCAGGCGGGCGGTGTGCCCGGCCATCAATCCGACCCCGCCGCTGCCCCACACCGCGACGGTGTCGCCCGGGTGGATATTGCAGAACTCGGCGCCCATCAGACCCGTCGGTACGGCATCGGAGAGGAACAATGCCTGTTCGTCGGTGATGCCTTCCGGTATCCGGAAGCAGTTGACGTCGCCGAAGGGGACGCGGACATATTCCGCGTGGGATCCCTGATAGCCGCCGAAGGGGTGGGTGTAGCCGTAGATTCCACCGCTCGGATAGCCGAGCACCGGTTGTTGCAGCGCACCGTTCGGATTGGTGGTGTCGCACATCGAATACAGTTCGTGGTCGCAATACCAGCACGATGCGCACCCGATGAAGGACGGGACGACGACGCGGTCGCCCACCTTCGTCGAGCCGACCTCGGCCCCTATTTCGACGACTTCGCCCATGAATTCGTGCCCGAAAACGTCACCTTCCCGCATGCCGGGCAGGTATCCGTCGATGAAATGCAGGTCGGAGCCGCAGGTGGTGGTCAGCCGCACCTGCACGATGACATCATGCGGATTGACCAGCGCCGGGTCGGGCACGGTTTCCACGGCGAGGTCGTTGACGCCGTTCCAGCAGAGCGCACGCATGTCTCCTCCTGTTCACCGAGCCGACGAGCGAGCGCTCGGATTGTGGGCGAGGGTGGGCATTTCGCCGGTCTGCAGCCGGGCTCGGGCTCGATAGAGGGCGGTGAACATGGCCGCGCCGGTCAGCAGGTCGGGCAGTGGGGTCCGCGCCCGCATGGTCACTTCGGTGCCCAGATTGCGCGGCGCGTCCCGGAAGTCGAGGTCGACCTCGAGGCCACGGGCGGAGGTGCCGTCCCCGTCGTCGGAGCCGACGAACCGGAGGTGCCCGTCCTCCTCGCGCAGGGTGGTCTTCCAGGTCGTGCGCCCGTCGGTGCCGGAGTGCATAGACCACTCGTAGGTCGACGGTTCGGTGGACCTGACCTCGGCGACGTCGCCCAGCACCTCCGACAGGTTCGCCGGGTCGCGCCAGAACCGCTCGACTTCGGCTCGCGGGCGAGCGATGGTCACGGTTTGGCTGCTCGAATAGCTGCTCGCCGACTCGATCAGCCGCCCCACGAGGTCGCTCAGCAAATGTTTGGTGTCATCGATGTAGTGCATGGGGCCTCCTGTTGCTCTCCGTTGTCGCCCGACACTTCGACGCGCACGAGAAGCACCGTGCCCTGTGGGTCAGCGGCACGAATCGTCGGTCGCAGAGGACGCGGAGCAAGAACTGCCGCGCATGTCCTATGCGGTCTCGAAGCGGCTACCCGCCGCCGGATACACCAAACCGGATTCGCCGTTGTCGCTCGCGTCCGACAAGGTCAGGGGGACCGGAGCTCGCCTTCCTCGGCTGTCCGGCCGCCGACCAGGGTTGCGCTCGGCGGCCGGCCCCCGCCGCACGAGCGCCGCCGGATCATCTCGATCGGCCGATCTCGGCCTTCTTCGCCGCCAGCCGCGCGGCGAATTCGGGGGATTCGAGCGAGGCCACCTGCGGCACGATCTCGGCGTCTACCGCGTCGGCGTGGGCGGCCAGATTCGCGGTGTGGCGCATGGTGCGCTTGGTGGTGATGAGCAGGTCGCGTGGCGCGTCGGCAGCGGCCGCGGCGAACTCGACCGCGCCGTCCAGCAGCGCGTCGTGGTCACCGTCGATCACCCGGTGCGCCAAACCGGCGTCGCGGGCGTCCTCGGCGTCGAGAATCTCCCCGAACAGCGTCATCGCGGCGGCCCGCTGCGGCCCGACGGCGCGTTGCAGCATCCAGGTCATCCCGCCACCCGGATGAATGCCGAGCCGCAGGAACCGGGCGTCGAACCGGGCGCGGGGGCCGGCGATCCGCACGTCGGCGGCCAGGGCCAAGTTGAGTCCCGCGCCGACGGCCGCGCCGCCGACCGCCGCGATGGTCGGCAGAGCGCACCGCGCGACCGCGAGGAATCCGTCGTAGATCACCCGCAATCCCTGCTCGCGGGCCTCGCCGAGCGCGCTGAGATCGGCGCCCGCGCAGAAGGCGGGCGGGGTTCCGGTGACGACCACCGCGTGCACGCCGGTATCGCGCTCGGCCTCGGCCACCGCGGCGGCCAGTTGTCCGGACAGCTCCGGTGTCAACGCGTTCCGCCGATCCGGGTCGTGCACGGTGATGACCGCGACCTTGTCCCGCCGCTCTGTGCTGATCTCCGCCATGACCGGATCGTAGGCGCCCGGGCGCGGCCGGTGGACACGCACGTGATGATCGCCGCTTTCGAATCGCGCCGAAGACAATCATGGACGCGAGATTGCCCGTGCTCAACGATCGCTGGACTGCGACGCGTCAGTGCGTTGCTGCTAGCGAGGAGAGTATGAGCGTGAGAGCGCACAGCAGGTTTCTGGTCGGCGCGATAGTCGCCGCAACGGTGGCGATGCTGCTCACCGCATGCGGCGGCGGGGAGGTCCGTACGTCCGGCGGTGTGCCGGTGCTGCGTTATCAAGGTTGGGCGTCTCAAGTCGTCATTCCGGAACTCGCGGAAGATCTCGGCTTCTTCGACGGCAAAGTGAAGCTCGAGTGGCAAGGCAATACCATCAGCGGTCCGCAGGACATCCAATCGGCGGCGACCGGTCAGGTCGACTTCGGCGGTGCGTTCGGGGGCGCGGTGGCCAAGCTGGCGCGGGGCGGCGCGCCGATTACGGCCGTGGTGAACTACTACGGGTCCGACGAGAAGACGTTCACCGGGTTCTATGTTCCCGAGAACAGCCCGATCAAAACTCCGAAAGATCTGCTGGACAAGAAGATCGGAGTGAATACGCTGGGCGGCCAGTCCGAGGCGGATATCCACACCGCGTTGAAGAAGATCGGTTTCGACGACCAACAGATCAAGTCGGTTCAGCTGGTGGTGTTGCCCCCGCCGAACACCGAGGACGCCGTTCGGCGCGGGCAGGTCGACGTCGCCGCGTTGAGCGGGCAGTTCCAGCAGCGGGCGATCGCGAACGGCGGACTCCGTCCGGTGTTCACCGACTACGAGGAATTCGGTCCGTTCAACGGCGGTCAGTACGTTTTCCGCAACGACTTCATCGCCAAGAATCCCGACAGTGTCCGGGCATTCGTCGACGGGGTCGCCAAAGCCATCGAATGGCAGAAGACGACCCCGCGCGACCAGGTGATCGCGAAGTTCACCGAGATCATCGAGAAGCGGAAGCGATCGGGCGAGGACGCCTCGTCGGTGAAGTACTGGTTGTCGGTCGGAGTGCCCGCCGTCAGCGGCGTCATCACCGACGCCGACTTTCTGCGCTGGGAGGCTTGGCTGCGAGATACCGGCGCGATCACCGGTTCGTTCGATCCTTCGAAGTTCTACACCAACGAATACAACCCGTACGCGCCGAAGTAGTGCGCAAGACAGGTCGGGCTCCGCTGTGCCGCGAGAGCCTGACCTGTCGAATTTTTCGATGCGGAGCCGAGCGTCGTATCGCGTATTTCGTGTCGCCGCGAAGCTATTCGGCGGGTGCCTCGGCTAGCGACAGACTGTTCCCGTCAGGGGCCGGTACGACGTGGCGCCCGCCGTTGCCGTAGGCTCCGAATCTCACCGGATAAAGCGCAAACCGCCTGGTGGGGGCATCGAACCGCAATCCGGGCGTATGCCCGATATCGCCTGCCGAGCGATTCACGCGACGTGCGTCGCACTGGTTCGATCATGGCGACGGTCATCGGATCGGCCACTGGAACAATCGGGCGCCGTTGCGTGTTGTCACTGGTGCCGCTACTGTTGGTGCGGTCTCCATCTTGTGGATGTAGGTGACAGTTCCCTCCCACAAGAGTCCACATTCGCCACGGCGTTCTCGCATGCCGTGCCCACAGCACCGCGCTCGGACTGGACGGCTCCGGCCACGCAGCACATCGGCGCGCCGCAGCGAGCGTCATTCCCAGCAGGCGGCATTCACGGCGACCCGCCGCATCCACATCTCACCAGGAGTAAATCCATGCAGGACAACATTATTCGCAGACAAGACAACGCAACCGGAGAGAACCGCGCGACATCGGTCACGGGTATCCTCGATATCACCGACAACCATGCCTCGCTGCACGTCGACGGCTACCTGTCCGGACCGCACGATGCTCATGTGCCCGCGCGCTCGATCCGCGAGTACGGCCTTCGCCGCGGCGATATCGTCACCGGCACAGTCGGATCCAAGCGGGAAGGCGCGAAACTCGCACCGCTGGTCGCAGTCGGCAGCGTCAACGGCCTGCCTCCGGGCAATACCGGGTCGCGACCGCACTTCGCCGACTTGGTCCCCATCTATCCGCAGGACCGGCTGCGGCTGGAGACCGAGCCGCACGAGCTGACCACTCGCGTCACCGATCTGATGATGCCGATCGGCAAGGGCCAGCGCGCGATGGTCGTCGCACCGCCCAAAGCGGGCAAGTCGTCCGCGTTGCAATCCATCGCGCACGGCATCGCCAAGAATCATCCCGAGTGCCACCTGATGCTGGTACTGGTCGGGGAACGCCCGGAAGAGGTGACCGACCTGTCCCGCGCGGTGCCCGCTGAGATCGCCGCCGCGACCTTCGACCAGCCGGCCCGCGAACACATCGCGCTCGCCGAATTGGCCATCGAACACGCCAAACGTCTCGTCGAAATGGGCCGCGACGTGGTCGTGCTGCTCGACTCGCTGACCAGGCTGGCCCGTGCCTACAACCTGGCGGCCGCCGGGTCCGGCCGGATCCTCTCCGGTGGCGTCGACGCCGGGGCGCTCGCGCCACCGAAGAAATTCCTCGGCGCCGCCCGCAATATCGAGAACGGCGGCTCGCTCACCATCATCGCCACCGCGCTGGTCGAGACCGGCTCGCTGGCCGACACCGTGATCTTCGAGGAGTACAAGGGCACCGGAAACGCCGAACTGAAGCTCGATCGGCACCTCTCCGACCGCCGGCTGTTCCCCGCGATCGACATCGACCGGTCGAGCACCCGCAAAGAGGAGCTGTTGCTCACCGCCGATGAGCTCGCGGCCACTCGATCCCTCCGCAAGACCCTGTCGGGCCGCGACCCACAGCAAGCGCTGGAACTGCTGCTGACCGGCCTGAGGCAAACCGAGACCAATGGAGATTTCCTGACCCAGATTCGCAACGCGGGCTGAGACGATGCGCTGTTCGACGAGTTGCCTTGCAGGTGTTCTGCTGACCTGATGTGTTCGGCGCCCACTGGGCGCCGAACACGTCTCACGCCTCGAACAGTGATTGCCCGAGATAGCCGCCCGGTGCCGCGACCCCGGGCGGGATCACGAACACCGCGGAACCGACCGGCGTCGTCCACACATTGAGCGCGTCGAACTCCGCGAGCCTGCGCTGCACCGGAACGAACTGCGCGTCCACGTCGCGCTGATAGGCGGCGAACAGCAGACCCGAGTTGGAGATCCCGCCCGGCGCGGGCGCGTCGTCGTAGTTGTAGCCGCGACGTAGGAAACGCTCGCCGTCGTGCGTGTGATGAGCCCGAGCGATGTGCGACGACGGGGGGATGACGGGTATCCCGTTCGCGTCGACGGCCGTGAAGTCCGGTTCGTCGAACTCGTCGGTTCCGGTCAGCGGAGCACCGTTGGCAACGGTGCGGCCGATGGTGAGTTCCCTTTCCTCTCGGTCGATTCGGTCCCAGGTGTCCAATGTCATCGCGATCCGCCGCAGCACGCACGAGGTACCGCCGCTCAGCCAGGGCTGGGTCGCGCCGTCGTCCCACACCAGGCGGGCGAACGCGGGTGTGCCGGGAGCGAGGTTCACCGTGCCGTCCACCTGGCCCATCAGGTTGCGCGGCGTCCCGCCCGGCGCGGCATCGCGAAATCCACGCTGCACCCAGCGCACGGTGACCAGCGACGACACGCTCCGGCACAGCACACGCACCGCGTGCGACACCGTGGTCGCCTCATCCGCGCACACCTGTAGGAGCAGGTCGCCTCCGCTCCAGGCGGCTTCGAGCCGGTCGATGGGGAACGGGGGCAACGGCCGCAGCCAGGACGGCCTGCGCTGCTCGAGGCCGGCCGCCGGGAACACCGCGGGCCCGAAACCCACGGTGATGGTGAGCCGCGCCGGACGCTGCGCCAGTTCGGGTTCGGTGTCCGCGAGGGCGGGCCGCCCCTGGGTGAGCCGGGCGGCGTCGCCGGTCCATATCTTCAGCAGTCCGACGAGGTCCTCACGCCCGACTCCCGCCCTCAGATCCAATGCGACGAACGCCGCGTGCGCTTGCGCCACGGTATCGATCCCGGCTTGGTGCGGTCCGTAGAACGGCACCGCCGCGTCCCACGGCGCCGGATCGGGCCCCCGCTGTCCGATGCGGGCGGCGGCGGCGAGCCCGGCACCGGCGACGCCTGCCGCGGCGGCACCGCCGCCCAGCAGGCGCCGCCGGTTGATCCGTGCGGGTCGCGGTCCGTTCCGCTCAGCCACCGTGCGCGGGAGTCTGCGCGCCGGCGTGTGACTCGCCGCCCGCGTGATCGGGCACGTAATTCTCCTGGTTGCCCGCGAAGTCGCGCACCTGCGCGGTGAATGTCGTGCTGGAGCCGTCGTCGAAGGTCAGCGTGAGTGACGTCTCCGATCCGGTGCGCAGTGGTCCGTGCAGGTCCATGAACATGATGTGGTCGCCGCCGGGCCGCAGCTGGGTGCGGCCGTGCGCGGGGACGACGAATCCGTCGCGTTTGGGCCGCATCGCCTTCGTCCCGTTCGCGTCGGTGACCACTTCGTGCAGCTCGATCCGGCCGGAGGCGGGACTGGTGGCCGAGACGATGGTGCGGGGGGTGTCGCCGCTGTTGATCAGGTCGCCGAACGCGGCCGACATCCCGCTGTCGGCCGCCTTGACCCACTGGTCGGCAATCGTCACGGCATCGGCTGATGCGACGGTGCCGGTCTTGTCGGCCGACGAGCACGCGGTCAGCAGAAGCGGCACCGCCGCGGCGGCGATCGTGCCCCGCAGGAGGCGAGCGATGCGTGGTGCAGTGAAGGTATCGACAAACATGAGAACTCCGGAGTTTCGCGCGATGTGGTGTGGTGCGCCGACGAGGCGTGCGGCGTCGACCGATCCGCCGGTGGGCCTGCCGGTCGGGTCACCGGGTGCTGTCGGCCGGCGCAGCGGACTCGTGGAGACATCAGCGGACCGGCCGAGGCGGGGGTTCCCCCGAACGCCGCAAACACTAGGGGACTCGCCGAAATAGGCTGCTGCTCACCGAATCTCGTGGCGAACCGTTGTGCCGTGCTACGAACTGCCATGGCATTCGCTGATTCGGACAGGTTTCGAGCCGCGTGGACGATGTCGATCCGATTCGCGTCGCGGGGCGGTGAGCCCGCGATACTCGCCGGCGCGAGGAAGGGTCAGGCCCGCAGTGGTGGACCGCGCAGACCGGAGCCCGAACCGAGCAGCAGGCGCCGTGGATGAGGCAGCGCCCGGCCGAAGGCGAACGAGCCGAGCCGGACCGGTGCGCTGGGCCCGTCGGCGAGCACGCGCACCGCGCGTCGCACGTCGGAAACCGCTCGCAGCACGCCTTGTTCGGCGGCGCGGATGAGCAGCGCGCCGAGCGGAACGGCCGCCAGATGCGTCAAGAGCATCGCCGACGTGGTGCCCGCCTGGTGGTGATGGCCGGCCGACAGGGTGGATGCGACGTGTGCGACGGCTTGCCCCACCGCCAGCGTCGCCATGATCTCGCCCGGTCCACGCCGGTGCGGCCGCGTACCGGCCAGCACGCCCACCGCCGCGCACGCGGCGATCAGCAGGGCGATCGGCGCGGCGCCGGGAGACAGCGCGCCGCCGCCGAGCGCGTGCGCCGCGATGCTCACCGCCCCGGCCGCGGATCCGACGAACGCGCCGCGCATCCGCGCCGCTACTATCGCCGGATTATCCACCGGCTCATACTACTTCCTGTCGTAGCGGTGACCGGCACCGGATCGAGTTGGAGCCCTGCCATCGGGTCTGCCGCGAGTCCGCGCTGTTCGGACCGAATCGGCGTGGGGCGCAACATCTCCGCAGCGCAACAGCGACGGCGGCCCGTTCAGACCGTGAGGGCCGCGTGGACGATGTTGTGGTCGGATACCCCGCCGACGTCGTCGACCGCCGCCGTCGTGACGGTCGCGCCGTGCACCACCACGTGGTCGATGTACTGCGACTTCGGGCCCGAATCGCGCGGGCGGGTGGGAATCGCGTCTGCGGCGTGTTCGGCGACGACGAAGGCGTCACCCAACCCGGCGGCGACGGCGGCGCGGTCGATGTTGAAGTCACCAAGCAGCACCGCGGCGTTCTGCGATGCGTCGGTGGCGAGTTCGGCCAGGCGGGTGAGTTGGTCGGTGCGGCGCCGGTCACCGGTCACGTGGGTGGCGATCACGGTCAGGCCGCCCGCGTCGACGACGAGAGCGCCTTTACCTCGGTCCTGGGCAAAGGATTCGGCGGTGACTTCACGGCTCGGCTCGGCGGTGAGCACGACCAGATATTCGCCGCCGTCGAGCAGGGAGCTCGGGACGCGCCGCGGGGTCGGCAGCCGCTGATACCGCATCGCATGGATCGTCCGGCCCGGCAGCGCCATTCGCAGGCCGGCCAACTGATCACCGCTGACCTCCTGTAACGCGATGATTCGTTCGGTGCGTTCGGCCACCCGCGCGGTCACCGCGGCGATCCGCGCCCCCTCGTCCGGCCATCGGGTAGCGACGTCCTCGTACCAGTTCTCGGCGTGCACGCGATGCAGAACGTTCCAAGTGGCCACCGTGATCACCTTCGCGATGGTATGCGACCCGGGCGGAACGGGTTACGGCGCGGGCTGCGCCGCCCTCGGCGCGCTCAGCCCGCGCCCTGGATGTCGATGCCCTGCTGGAGCGAGGCCACCGCGCGATCGAGGACGCGGTGCAGGGCCGGAATCGAATGGTCCGCACCCATCATCCAGTGATCGAGTCCGACGCCGAAGGCCGCGAAACAGGCCGCGGCCGTGAGTTGCGGGCGCAGATCGCCGGCGGGGAGCCCGGCGCGGGCGGCGAAGTTCAGTGCCATCGCGCGCTGGCGTCCGAGGGCGCCGATGAAGTTCTCCCGGCGCAATTCCGGGTTGCCGACCAGCAGCTGCCTGGCCCGGCGCGCCGTGTCCGCTTGTCGGTGGCGTGCCGGGGCGTCCTGCTCGTCGAGCAAGAAGTCGCGCAATGCCGCGCGCAGCGCGGTCAGCACCGATTCGCTCACCGGGCGCCGGTCGACGGCGGCGAGCAACTGCGCCATCAGGTCTTCCTCGTGGCTGAAGACCACCGCGAGCTTCGAGGGGAAATGGCGGTGGAAGGTGCGCCGCGAGACCTGCGCGGCGTCGGCGATCTGCTGCACGGTGGTCTGTTCGAACCCGTGTAGTTCGAACAGCCGCAGCGCCGCTTCGACCAACTCCCGGCGCACTCGCGTCTTCTCGCGTTCGCGTGGACCGTTCACGCCCGTCATGCCCGCAGCTCTCTTCGCGATGTCCCGACGTTGATGTCTCAAAGTGACACTTTAGCCGATTGCCGGGCTACAGTGTCTCATCGAGACACCAAGCCGACGATCGAGAGGTGACGCCCATGTCGGTGCGACGTGCGGGAATTACCGTGGCCATGGCGGCGCTGCTGTGCGCGGGGGCGCAGATGGGTCCGGCGGTGGCCGATCCCGCGGGGCCGGGGGCGGCGCCGGGCACGGTCGCCACCGATGAGGTGATGCCCGAACCGCTCTGGATCGAGGGCGCGGGCTCGGCCCATCGCCTGACGTACTGGACCCGGACTTCCGACGACCAGCCCGCGCTGTCCAGCGGCGCCGTCTTCGTGCCCGCGGGCACGCCGCCGAGCGGGGGCTGGCCGGTGTTGTCCTGGGAACACGGAACGGTCGGCCTCGCCGACGAATGCGCGCCTTCCACCGCGGGTCGCAGCAAACGCGACCTGGACTACCTGGCGACCTGGATGCGCCAGGGTTACGCCGTCGTGGCGACCGACTACATCGGTCTGGGCACCCCGGGACCGCACGCGTACCTGGACGGACGTGCCGAGGCGCACGCGGCGATCGACATGGTGCGTGCGGCTCGCGCGGCCGACGATTCGCTGTCGTCGAAATGGGTGGCGATCGGGCAGTCGCAAGGCGGGGGCGCCGCGGTGTTCACCGCGTCACTGGCCACGGAATACGCACCCGACCTCGACTATCGCGGCGCCGTGGCGACCGGCCCTGCCTCCAATATCGTCGAGGCCGCTTCGCTCCTCGGACCCGGTGTGCCCGCGATCGGCAACGCGCACCTCACCGCCTATATCGCGTATGTGATGAACGGATTGAAGGCGGCGCGACCAGGCTTCGATCTGGACAGCTATCTCAGCCCGGTCGGCAAGCAATTGGCGACCGCAGCGGAGTCGCTGTGCTTCCAGCCGCTCGCCGATCGCGCGCAGGGAATCTCGGTCGACCAGTTGTTCTCCCGCCCGCTCGCCGACGGCGATTTCGTCGCCACGGCCCGCCCGGTCATGGACGTCCCGCTGACGGGATACGACCGGCCGCTGTTCATCGGGCAGGGCACCAACGACACCGACGTCCCCGCGCCGTTGACCGCGAAACTGGTCATCGATCTGGAATCGCACGGTGTCCGGCCCGACGTCCACGTGTACGCGGGGAAGGATCACAGCGCCACGATGGCCGCTTCGTTGCCGCACAGCATTCCGTTCGTCGCGCGCCTGTTCGCCTGAGTCGGCGCGCTCAGGCGCGCGCGGCCGCGGGCTCGAGTTCTGCGGTGTCCCGCGTCGGCTCGGTGGGCTTGCGGACCGGAATGGCCAGCGCGACCAGTGCGGCGAGCACGGAGACGCCGCACCCGATCAGCAGCCCGGTGCGGAAACCGGCCTCGGTGGGGATGGTGTGTCCACCGAGCCCGGTGCTCATCTGCGCGAGGACGACTCCGACGACCGCCGCGGACACCGTGGTCCCGATCGAGCGCATCAAGGTGTTGAAGCTGTTGGCCGACGCGGTTTCCGACAGCGGGACCGCGCCCATGATGAGCGCGGGCATGGAGCCGTAGGCGAGGCCGACGCCACCGCTGCACACGCACGTCACGACGAGCAGACCCCAGGTCGATCCCAGCAGCAGGACCGATGAGCCGTACCCGAGGGCGATGACGATGCTGCCCACGATGAGCGTCACCTTCGGGCCGCGCGCGGCCGAAAGCCGGGCGCCCAGCGGGGAAACCGCCATCATCACCAGACCGGCGGGGGCCATCCACAATCCCATCGCCAGCATGGACTGCCCGAGGCCGTAACCGGTGACCACCGGCAGTTGCAGCAGCTGCGGGATGATCAGCGACTGCGCGTACATGGCGAACCCGACCACGATCGAGGCCGCGTTGGTCAGCAGTACCTGCTTGCGCGCGGTCACTCGCAGATCCACCAGCGGGTCGGCGGTTCGCAGTTCCCACCAGCCCCAGACCGCCAGGACCAGGAGCGCGGTCGCGAACAGGCCGAGGGTGGTTCCGCTCGTCCAGCCCCAGTCGGCGCCCTTGGACACCGCGAGCAACAGGCACACCAGCGCGGTGCCGAGGCCGAGCGCGCCGAGCACGTCGAAGCCGCCGCCTCCGCGTGCCGGGATGGCGGGCACCAGCAGCCAGATCAGCGTGGCCACGCCGGCGCTGAGCACGGCCGAGCCCCAGAACAGCACGCGCCAACTGGCGTTCTCGGCGACCGCGGCGGCGATCGGAAGGCCCAGCGCGCCACCGATCCCCATCGAGGCGCTCATCACCGCGATGGACGTGCCGAGCCGTTCGGTGGGCAGGAGGTCCCGCAACGCGCTGATGCCCAGCGGCACGACGCCCATGCCGATGCCCTGCAGGCCGCGTCCGGCGATCATCGGCACGACCGAGCTCGCCAGCGCGCAGACCAGCGAACCGCCGATGAGCGGAACCGTGCACGCCAGCAGCATGCGCCGCTTGCCGTAGAGATCGCCGAGGCGGCCGGTGATGGGCGTGGCCACCGCACCGGCGAGCAGTGTCGCCGTGATGACCCAGGAGGCGTTGGACGGCGTGGTGCCCAGGAGCCGGGGGAGGTCCCCGATCAGGGGCACCACCAAGGTCTGCATCAGGGCGGCGACGATGCCCGCCGCCGCGAGTACACCGACTATGCCCTCGGACCGGACTTCCGATGGTGCTGCCACGCGGATCTCCCTCTCTATTCGATCTGTGTGTACAGTACATATGGATTGCATTATGCACAAGAGTTGCACTATGCAATTGCGCTGGTCCGCGCAGGTGGGTGTGGTATACGTGCGGAGATGAGCCCGTAGCGGCGGATATCGGCAGGAGCGTTGTGTGGACAAGCCCGTATCTTCGGTGGAGTTCGAAACCATGCTGTTGGGGCGGCACAGCCTCAGCGCCAAGGCCCGCCGGGGTAGCGGCCACCTCGACCGCAGCGCCTACACGGTGCTGAACAGGCTGCGAGTGCAGGGCCCGATGTCCGTGGGCGAACTCAGCGACGCCTTCGGTCTGGACACCTCCACGCTGCACCGCCAGACGACCGCCATGCGCGAAGCCGGTCTCGTCGAACGCATTCCGGATCCGGACGGCGGCATGGCGCGCAAGTTCCGCCTCACCGCCGAGGGCGGGCGCCAGCTCGATGCCGAACGCGCCTACAACGTCCGCGCTCTCGAGCGCGTGCTGTCGGACTGGACCGCCGAGGACGTCGCCGCGTTCGCCGGATTCCTGAAGCGGTTCAACACCGACATCGAACGCATCGACAAGCGTCCGTGGCCCCGGCCGTGAACGAGTGCCGCACCGCCCGCCCATGCACACGCAATCTCCACAAATGACGCCGGTTCTCTCCACAACCGGTGGTTAGGGTTCGGTGCATGGAACACAGCGCACCGGCGCACACCGTACGGCGGATCCTGGTCGTGGACGACGAGATGACCATCGCCGAATCCGTCGCGGCGCGCCTGCGGGCGGAGGGGTTCACCGTCGAGCTGGCACACGACGGCCCCTCGGCTGTCGCCGCCGCCGAGGCCGTCGACCCGGACCTGGTGGTGCTCGACGTCATGCTGCCGGGATTCGACGGGCTGGAGGTGTGCCGTCGCATTCAGGCGCGCCGCGCGGTGCCCGTGCTCATGCTGACCGCGCGCGCCGACGAAACCGACCAGCTAGTCGGCTTGGGTGTCGGCGCGGACGATTATCTGACGAAGCCGTTTTCGCTGCGCGTGCTCGCCGCCCGGGTACACGCGCTGCTGCGCCGGATGGACCGGGCGGCCGACCGCGACGGCGCGACGATCCTGGTCGGAGACCTCCGCATCGATGTCGACCAGCGCCGGGTCTGGCGCGCGGAGGTGGAGGCGTTGCTCACGCCGCTGGAATTCGATCTGCTCGCCCGGCTCGCCCGGCGTCCGCGCATGGTGCTCGCGCGGGAGCGACTGCTCGAAGACGTTTGGGACTGGTCCGACGCGGCGGGCACCCGCGCGGTCGACAGCCACATCAAGGCGTTGCGCCGCAAACTCGGCGCCGACCTGATCCGTACCGTGCGCGGCGTCGGATACGCCCTGGAAGCCCGATGAGCGCCGGTCCCGAGAACGCGCCGCGGGTGCGGAAGACGATGTCCGGCACTCTTTCCGGCGAGTGGCGCAGGCTCGGCGACAGCGTGGCCGAGCTGCTGCCGCGGCCGTTGGACCCGGTGAAGTCGATCAAGCTGAAGCTCGCGATCCTCATGCTGTGCTCCGGCGGTGTGGCGTTCGGATTCTTCCGATTCAAGATCGGGTGGCTGCCGCCGCGCACCACGCTCACCGCGGTGGTGATCGCGTTGATCACCTCGCAGTTCCTCGCCCACGGCATCACCAGGCCGCTGCGGGAGATGACCGCGGCGGCGAAGCGGATGGCTCACGGCGACTACACCTTGCGGGTGCGGGCGAGTTCGCGCGACGAAGTCGGGCAACTCGCCGAGGCGTTCAACCAGATGGCCGCCGACCTGGCGGCTGCCGACCGGCAACGCCGCGATCTGATCGCGAACGTCTCGCACGAATTGCGCACCCCGATCACGGCGTTGCACGCGGTGCTGGAGAACCTGGTGGACGGCGTCTCCCAACCCGACCCGGCGACCCTGCGCACCGCGCTGGCCCAGACCGAACGGCTGACGCTGCTCGTCTCGGAACTGCTCGACCTCTCCAGCATCGAAGCGGGCGCCTTCCCGCTCGATCGTGAGGATCTGCCGATCGCGCCGCTGCTGGCCGACGTCGTCGCCGAAGCGGAGGTCATGACCGCCGCGCTCGGACGCGGCGTGCGCTTCCGCACCGAGGTGCTGCCCGGCGCCGCCCGCGTGTACGCCGACCGTGCCCGCCTGCATCAGGTGCTGCTCAACCTGCTCGACAACGCCGCCAGGCACGGGCCCGCGGGCGGGGAAGTCCGCCTGGCCGTGCGCGCATCGCAGGGCGAGACCGTGATCGACGTCGAGGACGACGGCCCCGGCATTCCGCTCGCCGAACGCGCCCAGGTGTTCGACCGGTTCACCAGAGGCGGCCGCACCGCGGGCGGAGGCACCGGACTGGGCCTGGCCATCTCCCGGTGGGTGGTCGACCTGCACGGCGGCACCATCGCCGTCGCCGATCCCGGCTCCCGCATCCGGGTGGTTCTGCCCGGACGCTGATCTGCCACACCACCCGACCCGGACCGCAGGCGCGGACCCGGGGTGATTCCGCACGCCCATCGAAGGAACGAACCATGCCTCCAGAACCCGAATCAGCGTCGGCTCCCGACCCGGTGTCAACTGAATCCGCGCCATCGGCAACCGATTCCAGCGCAGTCCCCGCCACGCCGGCATCGGTGTGGGCTCCGCCGGGGCACTCAGGGGTCGCGGTGGCCGAGGCGCGCGCGGAGAAGGCCGGTCCGCCGGTGGCCTGGCCGACGCTTCCCCCGCGTCCGTCGAAGTGGCGAGGGGTCGCTTGCCCTCCCGGGGTGGCGCTCGCCGCGCTCGTCTCCGGATCGGCTGCCGCGGTTCTGATCCACTGGGACCGGCCCGGCATCGGGTGGCTCCTCGCGGCCGGTGTCGCCGCGACGGCAGTGTTCCTCGTCGACCGCAATGCCCGCGGGCGAGCGGCGAGTACGACGAGCGATGGTGCGGTCGAGGCGACGTCCGGACGACAGACGGCCCGCACCGGTTCTGCTCGGTTCAACGCGGGGCGGCTGTGGTGGGCGGCGCTCGCCCTCGCCCTGCTCGCGGTAGGCGCCGTCCGCGCCGCGGGCTGGTTGTTCGCGTTGTGCGTGGTCGCGGCATGCGTCGCCGGTTCGCTGGCGGTCGTCGCACGCCGCTCGGCGAACGGCATCCTCTACGACGCGTTCGCCGTCTGGCTCGCGGCGGCTGCCGCCGTGCCGTGGGCCTACGCCGGTACCGCCCGCGTGCGTAGCGGGAACGCGCCGCGTGCGCGGCGACTCGGGCTGTCGGCAGCGGTGACCGTCGCGCTGCTCACGGTGTTCGTTCCGCTGCTCGGCAGCGCCGACGCCATGTTCGCGGCGTTGCTCGAGACCGTGACGCCGGACGTGGACATGCCGTCGGTGGCGCGCTGGATCGCACTGTTCGCGGTGGCCGGTCTCGGCACGCTCGGCGCACTGTTCCTGCTGGCGGGCCCACCGCCGCCCGCCACAGCGGCGGTGGCCGGGCGAACGTTGCGCCGATCGGAATGGGCGCTGCCGGTCGGTGCGCTCGCGGTCCTGTTCGCGGCGTTCGTCGCGACCCAGTTCGTGGTGCTCTTCGGTGGCGACGACTACGTCCAGGAGACGTCGGGCCTGACCTACGCCGAATACGCGCGCACCGGTTTCTGGCAACTGTCGGCCGTGACCGTGCTGACCCTCGCGGTGCTGATGGTCGTGCTGCGCTGGGCGGCCCAGGACACTGCCGCCGACCGGTGGTGGCTGCGGGGGCTGCTGGTGGCGGTGAGTGTGCTCGCGCTGGTGATCGTCGCCTCGGCGCTCGGCCGGATGTGGACCTACCAGCAGGCCTACGGGTTCACGGTGCTGCGCCTGCTGGTGGAAGTCTGCGAACTGTGGCTCGGCCTGGTCTACGTCTTGGTGTCGGCCGCGGTTCTGCGGCTGCGCCGGGCGTGGTTGCCGCGCGCCGTGGTGGGCACCGCGATGGCGACGCTGCTGGCGCTGGCCGTCCTGGACCCGGAGCGGTTGATCGCCGAGAAGAACATCGATCGCTGGCAGCGGGGCAAGACGCTGGACACCGAATACCTGGTGACTCTCTCGCCGGACATCCTGCCCGCGACCGATCGGCTCCCCGAGCCGCTGCGCACGCAGGTGCGAACCCGGCTGCGCGCGGACCTCGACGGAGACGCCTGGCAGAGCTGGAATCTGTCCCGGGCGAGAGCACGGTGAGCTCCCGTGCAATACACTTGTATTATCGCTGATCGTGGGTTATAACTGGCCTGAGTGGGCACTGTTGTCGCTGGTGGGGATCGACCCTCGCGAAGTGCTGCAGGTGCTCATGGGCGCCCGCCGATGGCCTCGGTGGGCGCGTGGCCGGAACGAACTCGCGGTCCTGACGGTGTGGGGCCGAACCGAGACGGGCCGGCCGCTCATCGTCGCTGTCCGCCGCACCGAAGGCTGGCAGTGGGACATCCTGGGCGCGGTCGAGATGACCGAAGCCCAGGTGGCCGAACTCGAGCGTTGGGAGCACGCCGATGACTGACTATCCGACGAACCCCGAGGACGTCCGGGACTTCCTGTCCGGTCTGGAATACAGCGACGCGCCCGTCGACCCGGCCGAGCTGCCCCCGCCGCTGCGCGCCGAGGACACGGTCACCGTCACCACGTCGCTGCGCATCCCGCTGGATCTACACCAGCGCGTCAAGAAGGCCGCCGAGCAGCGCAACGTGACCATGTCCGCACTCATTCGCGACTGGATCGAACTGGAGCTGGCCGCCCTGGAGAACGATCAGCCCATTTCGCGCGCCGACGCCCTGCGGGCACTGGCTGCCCTGCATCCGCTGCGGCAGTCGGCTTGACCTGCCGCCGCGACGGCGTCACCGGTCGTCGCGGGTGAGGATCGAGTCGAGCCGGGCGGCGAACTCGTCGGGTGCGCTGCGGTAGCCGACGTGATCGCCCGCGAACTCGACGAGATCCAGCCCGAGTTCCTTCGCGAGCGCGGCGTTCGGGAGCGCCGGGAAGGTGCCTCGCGATTCGCGCCCGACCCCGAGCACCAGGCGGTCCGCCGACGCGCGCAACGCCGCGAGATCCGGGGTGTATCGGGGGTACTGCCTCAGCTCGTGCTCCATCCAGAACACCAGGTTCCGCTGGATCCTCCGCACCATCTCGACGGCTTGCGGCGGCAGCTGCTCACCCGGCGGAGGCGGCGCGATCCGCAGACCGACGCCCTTCGCGAACGCCGCCATGGCCGCGGACGTGCCCTCGGTCCTGCTCTGTTCGTGGATGCCGTCCAGGAAGGTCAGCCACTTCTCGGCATCGGGCAGCAGCGTGGCCAGCGGTGGTTCGTGCGCGACGAGCGTGCGCACCAGTTCCGGCCGGACGCGCAGCAATTCGAGTGCCACGATCGCACCCGAGCTGCTGCCGAGCACGTGGGCGGGCTGGTCGGTCAGGTGCGTGAGCAGCGCCGCGGCGTCCAGGCCGTCGGTGGCCACGCGATCGTCCGGCGGTCCGTCGAGGGGGCTGCGGGTGAAACCGCGCCGGTCGTAGGAGACCACGCGGTAGCGGTCGGCGAGACGTTCGGCGATGCCGTCGAAAGTCCCGGCGTCGCCGTTGCCGCCGGGGATCAGCAACAACAGCGGTCCGGCGCCGCGGACCTCGTAGTAGAGGGTGGCGCCGGGGACGGCGAGAGTGTGCTGGGACGGTACGTCCATCGGAAATGCTCCTGGAAGAAGGGACAGTTGCCGCAGTGCCTCCCGGATGACCGGCGTCTCCACCGTAGCGAAAATTGCATGGCACGCAAGATTGCGTGATCGGAAAGGTTTGTGTCAGAGCAGATCAGGGGCATCGGCATGCCGAAACAACTGTGGCGGTGGGTAACCAGCCCGGCGATATCAGGTCGGCTCGGCCTCGTGATCCCGTCCAGCGCCCGGCGCACCGCGTCTGCCGGGTCGGCCGCGACCACCGTGGCAGCCACCGGTCGCCCGTTCGCCTCGCGAATCTCCCAACCGCCCAGGGAGACCACCGGAATCCCGCCGCGCCGCCGCGCGAGCGCGACCTCCGACAGCGTGCCCCACGAGCCGCCGATGACGATCACCGCGTCCGCCGACTCGACGAGGATCGCGTTGCGCGCCTCACCCATGTTCGTGAACAGCACCGCCGACAACGCGGGACACACCGCGGCGCGATCGGTGTCCGGACGCACGCCGATCACCAGCCCGCCGGCCTCGGCGGTGCCGGCGGCGACCGCGGCCATCACGCCGGTACCGCCACCGCACAGCACGGTCACCCCCGCGCGCGCCAAGAGCGCGCCGACCGCGCGGGCCCACTCCGCTTCCTGCTGCGTGCACTCTCTCGGCCCGCAGACCGCGACCTGCCGCACCGGCCTCACCCCGCGGGCCGGACGACCGGTTCCAGGCGCTCGCGCAACGCTATCGCGTCGCGGGGCGCCCGCACCTTCGCGTCGTTGTCGAAATAGGTGTAGACGTCGCACGATCCCGCCCACGAACGGATCTTCTCCGCCCACATGTCCAAGCCCTCGTCGGTGTATCCGCTGACGTAGAGTTCGTCGTGCCCGTGCAACCGGATGTAGACGAAGTCGGCGGTGACCTCTTCGAGCAGCGGATACTTGCCCGCGGCGTCGGCGACGACGAGGGCCACGTTGTGACGGGTCAGCAGATCGGTGAACGCCGGGGTCATGAAGCTGTCGTGCCGGATCTCCAGGGCATGCCGCACCGGCCGGTCGGCATCGGTGCTGGTGTGCGCGGGGTCGACGCGGTGATCGTGGCGCCGCGCGATCTCGGCGGCCTGCTCGGTGCCGCGGGGGAGCCGGGACAGGAAGTCGTCCAGCACGTCGGCGTCGAAGCGGAAGGTCGGGGGCAGCTGCCAGAGGATCGGGCCCAGTTTGGGCCCGAGCGCCAGCGGGCCGGACGCGAGGAAGTTCGCCAGCAGTTCGTCACCGTCGCGCAGCCGCTTCATGTGTGTGATGAAGCGGCTGCCCTTCACCGCGAACAGGAAGTCGTCCGGAGTCTGCTCCGCCCACCTCTGGTAACTGGACGGGCGCTGCAACGAATAGAACGAGCCGTTGATCTCGACGCTGTCGAGTCGCTCCGACAGATAGGCCAATTCGCGCTTGTGCGCGAGGCCCCGAGGGTAGAACGTTCCGCGCCACGGCGGGTAGACCCAGCCCGACGTACCGATCCTGATCCGGCCCATCCCTCCATGGTGGCAAATTCACTACGCCGATGTGGTCTTCGCCGTCACCTTGCCGACCAGCCAGGCCACCGCCAGCGCCGCCAGGAACGACAGCAGCGATGCGCTCATCCACGCCTGCCCGATGAAGTGCACAGCCTGCCGGACGCCGTCCCAGAATCGCGTCCACGCACCGGCGTCACCCGGGTTGACCAGTTGATATACGGCGAACCCGGTCAGCCAGGCGGCCACCATGCCCCAGCGCGCTGGCGCGTCCGATGCGGTGTTCCACTCGCGGCGGGCACGCAAGAAGAAGTCGGCGACGAGCACGCCGAGCAGCGGCACGAACACCGAGCCGATCAGCCCGAGGAAGCCGAAGTAGTTCGCCATGTTCAACCGCAGAGCCAGAATCGTGATCAGGGCACCGAGGCCGATCGAGAGCACCCGGCGATCGACGCGCGGTGCCAGATTCTGGATCGAGACGGCGGTGGAATAGACATTGGCGAAGGACTGATCCGCCTCTCGCAGCACGAAAACGAAGAAGAACAGGGCACCGAGGCTCACCTGCAGGAAAGGCGCGTACGGTCCGCCTTCGCCGGTCGCGAGCGCCAGCGCGAACAGGCCGAGGACGTAGGCGATGATCTGGGTGAGCGCGTAGGCCCCGCCTGCCGCGCCGAACGCCGAGCGACCGGAGCGTGCGTGCCGGGTGTAGTCGGCGGCGACCGGCACCCATGAGATGGAGACGGCCAAGGCGGCATCGGTGGCAACCCAGAAGAGGTTCCAGTCGACGCCGAACGGCCCACCCCCGCTCGGGCCCGGGTTCGCCCGCAGATCGGGCAGACCGGCGCGCAAGAACTGCGCGTAGAACCAGACAAGGGCGATCACGACGCCGGCGGTGACGAATCTGCGCAGCAACCGTACCGAGCCGAGCGGCCAGATCGTGAGTACCGTCGTCAGTACGCCCGCGGCCACCACGTAGAGCCAGTGCGGGCCGCCGCCGAACAGTTCCTCGGCCGCGTCACCGATGACAATCAGCTCGAACGTTCCCCAGCCGATCAACTGAGCGATGTTGAGCGCGGTGGGCAGATAGCTGAGCCTGGCGCCGAACAGCCCGCGCAGCAGGACCATCGCGGGTTGTCCCGTGCGCGCACCCGTCAGTGCCGCGGCGCCGAGCATCGCCGCGCCGATCAGGGTGCCCAGGACGGTCGCCAGGATTCCGGCCGCGATCGAGAGCTGCGCGGCCCCCTCGGCGTTCGGCGCGAGCACCGTGTACGCCCCGGAGAAGGCGAAGAGGCTGACGCCGAGATTGGCCCAGAACGCACTCTGGTCCCAGAACGAGAGCACTTTCGGTGCGGGCTGATCGAGGGTCAGGGGGGCTTCGTGCGCGTTCGCGCGGGTCGATGACGACATGACGGAAACGCTCTCCCTACGCCGGCATTACCCAGACAGGTTCATGCGGTCGGCGACGCGTGCGGTTCGCCCTCTCAGCCCGGCCGTACCCGAGCTCCCGCGGTGGGGTGATTCCGGCGAATAGTACACCCGCGCCATTTTCCGTGCCGGGGGAGAAGAGTCGGGGCGGACGTTCATCCGGCCGCCCGGCGTTTCAGCCCATGAGGAACGAGGCGGCGAACCAGGCCAGCACGACCAGCACCGCACCGACGAGCGCGCCGGGGAACAACGCCCGCCCCTGCCGGGCCGCCATACCCGAGAGCAGCACCCCCACGGCGAATCCCACGATCCCGCCCCCGACCATGATCCACACGCCCGCGCTGGTGTCGACCCGGCACTCGGGCTTGGACGCGCAGATGCCCCCCGCCATCAGGAACCACGGCGCGAGGATGGTCGACATCGCGGCCAGCGTCGCGGGCAGGAACCACAACAGTGCGCTGACGACGAGATCCGCCGGGCGGGGCGGTGCGACCACGTGGGTCTCGGGCTCACGCGTCGGATAGCCGGAGGGGGTCGTGCCTTGGGACACCTGATTCAGGTAACCGTGCATCGTGTCTCGCTATCGCTTGTCGGTGGAATCGACCGGGCCGATGGAAGTTATACACCAGCCGTCCGCGCGTGGAAGTGCTTGTGCTCCCGGCGATGCGAGCACGCGGCAGGCGCCTCGCAGCGCACCCGACCGCTCGATCGGCCCGACCGCCTTCAGCGAATGTTCAGCATCACCAACGGGTTCGGGAGCGCGGACGAAGCCGCGCGCGGCTGCTTGACCGTGGCCGGTGTGGGGGCGGATGCCGCGCGGACGAGTGATCGCATCGCCGCAGGCAGGCCGCCCCTACCGATGCCCGGACCCTACCTACGGGACCATCCTGTGTGTCGAGCCGCTGCGCCGTCGAGAAGACGCGGCCCAGCGGTGCGCCGCATGGACCGAACGACGGCGTCGCGAGGATCCGCGCCGAGTTCGCTCACCCCGCGCTCGCCGAAAACGCTTCTACTGTGGGAGTCACGCGTTTGACCACGCCCCGAGATCTCGACCGGATCATCAACGAATCCGGCGCCCACCACGGTTCGCCCATCGACCACCGGATCGAGCGGATACCGCTGTATTCGCCGGATTTCGCGACCGATCCACATCGCGCCTACCGGGACATGCGGGCCCGCTACGGGTCGATGGCGCCGGTCGAGCTGGCCCCCGGCGTGCCCGCGACGTTGGTGCTCAGCTACCACACCGCCGTGCGAATCATGCACGACCCGCAGCACTTTCCCGCCGACCCGCGCGCCTGGCAGGCGAACGTCCCCGCCGACTGCCCGGTGCTGCCGGTCCTGGAGTGGCGCCCCAACGCCATGCGCAGCGTGGGCGAGGCGCACGCGCGCTACCGGCAGGTCAACACCGCGAGCATCAACGCCGTCGACCTGCACGCCTTGCACGAAACGGTGGAGCGGATCGCGGCCGGGCTGATCGACGCCTTCGGCACGGCGGGCAGCGCCGATCTGGTGTCCCAGTACGCCCTTCCGCTGGCCTTCGAGGTGATCAACGCCCTGCTGGGCTGCCCGCCGGAGATCGGGCGAGAGGTCGCCGCCGCGACCGCCGCCGTGTTCGACGGGGTGGACGCCGAGGAGGGCAACCGCATGCTCGGCACCGCCCTGCTGCGGCTGATCGAGCTGAAGCGCGCCGAGCCGGGCCGGGACATCACCACGCGACTGCTGCGGCATCCGGCCGGCCTGGACGACGCGGAGGTGATCCACCAGCTCGTCGTGCTCTACGGCGCGGGAATCGAACCGCTGCAGAATCTGATCGTCAACACCCTGCTGCTGATTCTCACCGACGACCGGTTCGGTGGCGACGTCCTCGGCGGCAGCCTGTCCACTCGCGACGCGCTGGACGAGGTGTTGTTCACCGACCCGCCGATGGCCAATTTCTCGGTCACCTATCCACGCCAGCCGATCCTGATCGATGACGTCTGGCTGCCCGCCCACCAACCGGTCGTCATCAGTTTCGCCGCCTGCAACAACGACCCGGCGATCAGCGGGCACAACCACAGCGGCAACCGGTCGCATCTGGCGTGGGGCGCCGGACCGCACGCGTGCCCCGCCCGCAGCCCGGCCTATCTCATCGCCCAGGATGCGGTCGACCAGCTGCTGGACGCGCTGCCGGAATTGCGGCCCGCCGTGCCCGTGCGCGAATTGACGTGGCGGCCAGGGCCTTTCCACCGTGCCCTGGCCGCACTGCCGGTCGTCTTCCCGGCAACGCAGCCCTGGCGATCCTGAGATCCGGTAATCGGTCAGGACGGCACTTTCGGTGCGAGCCGGGCGAGGTTCGCCGGTCGCGCGAAGGTGTCGGCGAAGGCATCGGCCAGCGCCGGTTCGTCCCGGGCGGCGAGCATCATCTCCTGCATGGCCGGGGGCGGATCGAGCACCGTCGCCGTCCACCGCGCGGCGGGGTGCGCCACAGCCGTCAGCCACGGCGCGGCCGCCCATTCCATCCACGCGCGGTCATAGGGGCCGTCGGGGTCGTGCAGGATCGCCTCGCCGTAGCGGATCGCGCAGTGCACGGCGTTGTTGGCGCCCTGCGCACCACCGGGATCCATCCGGCAGACGACGTCGCCTCCGCCCAGCACCGGCCGTCCCGAGGGGAGGGTGCCCACCGGACGGCGCATGAGCGGGGTCACCGCCCCTACCAGCGTGGCCCCGGCGTCGGTCGGTTCCGCGTGCCGGTAGCGCTCGGCGAGTTCGGCGGGCAGGTGCGCCTCCAGCAGTCGCCTGGCCAGTGACCAGCGCTGTGCCGGCGTGCCGTGCTGGTCGAATACGTCCAGCGCGCCGCCCGGCCGCGCCTCGAAAAGCAAGATCTCGCAGCGGCGTTCCTGCCCCGGCCGTCCGGTGAGCCCGGGATAGGAGATCACTTCACCGTGCTCGGGTAGCGCGGTGTAGGAGCCGAGGCCTTCCGGGTCCGGCTCGACACCGTCCAGGTACAGCACGGCGAGCCGCCGCAGCGCGGCGGCGGGCGCGGGCCACGCCGGATCGGCCTCGAAACAGTCGGCGAGTTCGCGACCGGCGCGAGTCACCACGGTCAGGGCGTAGTCGGCTGCGGCCCGGTCGAGTTCGGCCACCGAGGGCTCGGCGATGCGCAGGTCGCCGCCCGCGGCCAGGAACTCGCCGAGCCAGCGAGCGAACACCGTCCGCTGATCAACGCTCTGCGCGGGGCGGGTGAATCGTCCGGCCCAGGTCACCACCGTCGCCCGGTCGGCGGCCATGGTGAACCGGATGCCTTCGATGTTCGGGGCGGTCGAGCGCCAGAAGCCCAGGCCGAGGTCCGATTCGAGGTCGAGCGTCGGCGGGAACTTGACCTGGGTGCTGGTCACCGTGCCGGTGAGCACCGCCTCGGCGTCCCGATCGGTCACCAGCGTGACGACCCGGCCGCCGCGCAGCAGACGATGGGCGAGGGGTAAACCGCATTCGCCCGCCCCGAGTACCAGTATCTGTCCCACCGTCGTGTCCTTCCGGTCGTGAACTACCGCGACAGCGCAATAGTCCGCGTATAGGTGGGCGCGGCACATCGGTAGAGACCCGCGAATCTGCGGATGCGACCGGACTACGCTGCACTGTTGTGTCGGTAGGACGTGCGTCGAGTCCGGGTCTCCCACCCGCGGCCGCCAGTGATTTCGTCGGGCGCGAACGTGAGCTGGAGCGGATCGGGATGGCGCTGCTGGGCGGAACCCGCCTGGTCACGCTGATCGGCGCCGGCGGCATCGGCAAAACACGGCTGGCGACCGAAGCGGTGCACCGGTTCCACAAGGCGCGCCGTGTTCCGGTGCACTGGGTGCGCTTGGCGCTGCTCTCGCGTAACGCCGACGCGGCGGCGGTCGAGGAACAGGTCGCGCGCTCGCTGATGGACGCCGACTTCTCCGGACGCTCGGCGTGGGAGGCGGTGCTGGACACGCTGCGCCGCCGCGACGCGGTCGGGCGCACCCTGCAGACGATCCTGGTGATGGACAATTGCGAACACGTCCTGGACGGCGCGGGCCGGGTGATCGCCGACCTGCTGGAGGCGGCGCCGGGCCTCACGGTGCTGGCCACCAGCCGAGAGGCGATCGGATGGGTCGACGAGCAGTTGGTGCCGGTGCCCGCGCTGTCGCGGGAACAGGCGCTGGCTCTTTTCCGGGCCCGCGCCGGATTGACCGGGCACGCCGTCGCCGACGACGAGACCGAGCTGGCTGTGGCGATCTGCCGTCACGTGCACAACCATCCGCTCTACATCCGGCTGGCCGCCGCGCGGCTGTTGCGGCAGCCGCTGCCGATGATCCTGCGTGACCTCAGCGGTGAGGCGACCGACCGGCGGCTGCGCTGGTCGCATGGTCCCCGCGTCGGTGCCGAGGCGCGCCACCAAGGCATTCGCGATGTCATAGCCTGGTCCTACGACCTGTGCGGGGACAAAGAGCGGCTGCTGTTCGACCGCCTGTCGGTGTTCGCGGCCGGGTACGACGTGGACCACGACAACGCGGATGCGGAGGAATCGGACGTCGGCGCCGAACTGGAGGCGATCGAGGCGGTCTGCGCCGATGACGAGCCGGACGGCTTGGCCCGCGCCGAGATCGAAGGCCTGCTCGAGCGATTGGCGGACCAATCGCTGGTCTCGGTGCATCTGACCGCGACCACGGTGCGGTATTCGCTGCTGGAGAGCGTTCGCCTGTTCGCCCAGCAGCGCGCGAGCGAACGCGGCGGTGAACCGGCCCGGCTGGCGCGCGGGCACCGCCGCTACTACCGCGACAAGGTCGTCGCCGCCCGAGCCGGATGGTTCGGCCCGGACGAACAGCGGCTGCTGGATTGGGCGCGGGCAGCCTGGGACAACCTGCTGTGCGCGATGGCGGGCAGCCTCGCCACCGCGGAGGAGGCCGCCGTCGGGCTGGAGATCGCCGCCGGGCTGATCGCGCTGCGCTGCCCGTTCCTCACCGGCTCGCTGCGGGAACCGCGCCACTGGGCCGAGCGCACGCTGGCCGCCAGCCGGGAACTCGACCCGCCGCCGCTGGCGCTGCAGGTCACGACGATGTCGCTGATCGCGTGGATCAGCCTGTGCCAAGGCCTGCACCACGACGCCGAACGCACGCTCGACGAGTGTGTGGCGCTGTGCGCGCCCGACGGCGCCGCCCGGGCGGGCTGGCGCGAGCACCCCGACCGCGACCTCGGTCTGCCCGCCCCGGTCGAGTTCGCCCGAGGCGCCGAGATGATGCTGGTGGACCGCGACGTGCGCGCGATAGCGGTGCTGGCCCGCGCGCGAGAGAAGTTCTCCGTCGACGGCGACCGTGGTGGGGCCGCGATGAGCGAATTGTTCGAAGCGCTGGCCGCGGCGTTGCTCGGCACACCCGCGCAGGCCTTGGAGATCTCCCGGCGGCACCTGGAGCACGCCGAGCGCTCCGGGGCGCGGTGGGCGACGTCCTGGGTCGGCCTGGCCCGGGCTATCGCACTGACCAAACACGGTGACCCGGAGCAAGCGCTCGCCGTGACGCACGCGTCCCTGACCACTCAGCTGGCGATGCGCGACCAATGGGGCGCGGTATGGGCCGTCCACATCCGCGGCTGGGCACTGGCGCGCCTGATCCGCGACACCGACGGCGAACGCTCCGGCACGGTGACGGGTTGGGCGCGCGAAGTCGCGCGCCTGACCGGTGGCGGTGCCACCCTGCGGGACAGGATCGGCGTGGACATCGCCAATCTCGGCCCGTTCGCCACCGAAACCGACATCGCCGCCGACACCGCTCGGGCGGTCCTGGGCGAGACCGCCTTCGCGGAGGCGGAACGCGAGGGTGCGTTGCTGCGGCCGGAACTGGGCGAGGTGGCACAGCTGGCGCTGGGGAAGCTGTCGCTGGACCGGCTACCCGTCGAGCATCCGGTCCGGCGGCACCGTCCTTCGCACTGGGAGGACTTGTCTGTCGCCGAACAGGAGGTCGCCGTGCTGGCGGCGGCGGGCTGGACGAACACCGCCATCGCCGCCCGGCGCGGCAGTTCGTTCAAGACGGTCGACGCCCAGATGGCCGCGATCCTGCAAAAACTGATGATCGGCTCGCGGGAGGACATCCGCGCCCTCGTGCCCGACGACCGGCAGGCCCAGGTGGCCGAGGAGGCCGCGCGCAAACCGCAGCGCGCCCGGCGCTGAGGTCAGCACCGTCGGCACTCGGCCGAGGTGTCCGGTGGTGTCGTCGGCCCCGATGACGGGCGACAGGCCGGGCGACGTCTCTGCGGGGACGCCGCCCGGCCCGCTACCGGCCGGATTCGCCGAGGCGACCGGTGCTCACTCCGCCCGTTTGCGCGCGGTGATCTGGATGCCGGGCTCGCCCGGGATGCGGCGCACCTCGGCGTCGGTGACCGGGAGATCGGCCACCAGGTCGCGGCCGTCCTCCAGATCGAGGCCGTAGCCGGCGATGTAGGTGCGGAAGAACGGAAGGCAGGCCCGCGCCATCGGCTGCGGCAGTTTCCAGCGGTCGACGAAAGTTCGCGCGTCCTCGAAGGTGCAGCCCCGATCGGCCTCGATCACCAGTAGCAGCCCGCCGGGCCGCAGCACCCGGATCATCTCCGCGAGCCCCTTGCGCTGATCGGGCCAGTGCTTGATCGAACCGGAGCTGATCACCGCGTCGTAGGCGGCGTCGGGGAACGGCAGGTCCGTCGCCGATCCTTCCCGGAACTGGATGCGGCTGCCCAGCGCCGCGCCGCGCTTGCGAGCCCTGCGCACCTGCTGCGGGGAGAGGTCGATGCCGGTCAGCCGCAGCGTGGTCCCGGCGGTGGCCAGCCCGACCGCGAGTTGCCCACCGCCGCAACCGACGTCGAGAACCTGCGCGCCCTCGTCGAGCTGGGCGACGATGTCGGCGAACAGGGTCGGGGTCATCTCCCGCACGGCATCGGAGATGAAGTTGTCGTAGAACCACGAGTCGATCGGGTTGTAGCGCTTGGTCTTGTCCAGCAGGACGGTCATGGCGTGCTCCTAAACGCGGGTGGCGAACTTGATCTTGCGGCCGAGAGTGTGCGGTTGTTGCTGGGCGACGATCGTTTCCTGGACGCGCTCGCGGCTGCTGCGCACTATCTCCATCGCCTCCTTCACCGCGACGTCGATGTCCATGACGGTGGGGATGTCGAGCATCGAGACGATGGATTCCAGGCGCTGTTCGGGGGTGCCGCGTACCGTCACGACCGGCTGCCCGAGCTCGCTGATCGCGTGCAGCAGTTGCCGATCGGAGATGGCGCGGTAGCGCTCGTCGACCGGCCGGTGGCCGTCGGGGTCCATCGGCACCTCCACCGGGAGGTGGAAGAAGATGTCGTAGTTCTGCCGGGCTCGCTGCCGGGCCATGTCGCCGTAGGCGTTGAGGTAGCGGCGGTAGAACGGCCGGCCGGGCAGCGTGATGGTGTTCTTGACGGCTTTGTGCCATCGGCTCGATCCGGGGTTGGGACCGGTGACCAGCCGCGTGGTGCCGTAGACCCACTCGTTGAGCACCGAGCCGTCGGCGATGAAACCGCCCTGGGCGTCGAGGATCGCCTCGGCCTGGATGCGAAGTTCCAGTCTGCGGAAGCCGAGCGCCATCAATTCGGTGGTGCTCAAATCCTGGAACCGCATGCCCGGGTAGAGCTCGGTGACCACCTCGCGGGCGGAGGAGGCGTCCACCCGGGGGATGCCGGTCAGCAGGGACAGCGCCGTGGAGGTCGTGGTCTTTCCGGTCGAATATGTTCCGGAGATGACGATGCGTCGATAGTTGTTTCCCGACATGGGAGTGCCTTTCCGATCGTTCGGGGATGCGCGGGGTCAGGCGGGCAGCCGGTGCGCGAGGTCGTATCGGATCTCGCAGCCCGCGAAATCCGATGCCCAGCTGGAGATGCGCCAGTCGCCGCCGCCGAAGGCGAGGACCATCGAGCGCACCATGTGCGTGGTCGCGGTGCCGGAGGTGAGCGGCGCCGGGGGAGTGGACGCGCGCGCGGTCATCCGGCGCATCCACAGCGTCTCGCTGTCTTTGCGGGCGATGTTGTCCAGCTCGTAGAGCACGACCTGGGACAGTTGCGCCAGGATCACCGTCGCGTCGACCAGCGTCACCGAAGGCTGGTATGCGTCGGCCACGCCCTGCCAGGGACCCGCCGAATCCGGTTCCGCCAGAACGAAATCGGCGTGCGCGCGGCTGCCGCCGTCGGAGACGACGACGTTGCGCAGATACTGCCCGCGGGTGTAGACCCCGCCGTGGAAGTATCCCCGCCCGGTCTCGTGCACGGTGCGCCGTGTGGCCTGCGACGGTCGCGGCGGCGCGGGCAGCGCCACGGTGGCCTCCAGGCTCATGCCGCCGCCCAGCGCTCCGGTGATGCTGATCGTGTTCCCTTCCACCGCGACGACCGTCGCGCTGATCGGGAACTCCTCCAGCGATTCCGTCGCGATGGTTCCGCTGCTGAATTGGACGTACGGCACCCAGCACGACCGGACATCGCTGTCGGTGAGCCCGTAGCACTCGCGCAGGATCACCTCGAGCAGCCGGTAGCCGAAGATCGAGCAGTCGATGCTGCTGACGTGCGGCACCAGCACGCGGGTGCTCTTGCGCGACCAGTCCAGCGGATAGTGCACGCCGGCCGTGGCCGTCAGCCGCGGCCGGTCCTGCGCGTCGCGGTCGAGGACGATGTCGAAGATGCGGTGCGTGATCCGCTTGTACCCCTCGCCGAAGAACCGCCCGTCCCGGTGTCCCAGCACGGTGTCGATATCGGCGTAGGCGATCAGCTCGGTGGACATGTGGGTTCCTTTCATGCCGCGGCCGGCGCGTCGGCGGGCTCGGCGAACTGGCTGACCACCTTGGCGCCGATGCCGCGCAAGGACAGGCCCCGGCTGAGTTCGAGTGCGGAGATCTTGACGTCGAGCTCTTTCTCGGTGCGGGCACCGAATTCCATCGCCATGAGCGAGTCCATGCCGAGGTCGGTGACCGGCTCATCGATGTTGATGGCGTCGGTGTCCACGCCGAGCACCACCGCGAGTTGATCGGCGAGGCGCTGGGCGACGAAATCGGCGCGCTGTTCGGTGGGCAGCGTGAGGATCTCGGCACGCAGGGTGCCGCCTGCCTCGCCGCCGACTCCGATGTCGGCGAGCAACTGGCCGAAGCGCCGGGTGTCGGTGGACGGGCGCGCCACCCGCGACCACACCGTCCAGTCGATATCGGCCACCGCGACCTGAGCGCTGTCGAGTGCCAGGCATTCGCGCAGCAGGGCGGTGGCGCGGTCCATGTCGATGGGCAGGAAGCCGATCGACTTCACGTAGTCGGCCAGTGCCTCGGTCTTGTCGGCCATGCCGCCGCCGCTCATGAAGCCCCAGTTCACCGCGAGCGCCGCGGCGCCGCGGGCACGCCGGTCGGCCGCGAGCGCGTCCAAGGCGGCGTTGGCGGCGGCGTAGCCGACCTGCGGGGTGATGCAGCCCAGCGCGCTGATCGAGGAGTAGAGCACGAACATGTCCAGTTCGATTCCCGCGGCCTCGACCGCCCGGTCCAGATGCTGGGCGCCACGCACTTTGGCGAACAGCTCGTCGAGCGACTCAGGCGTGATCTGCGGGATGGGCAAGTTGTTCACCACCCCCGCCGCGTGGAAGATGCCGCGCAGCGGTGCGACCGACCGGATACGCTCCACCAGCGCTGCCGTGGCGGCGTAGTCGGCGACGTCCACTCGTTCGTCGATCACCGCCACTCCCGCCGCGGTGAACGCCGCGACCTGGTCCCTGGCCTGTGGCGTGGACGCGCCGCTGCGGCCGACCAGCACGAGTTTCCGTGCGCCCTCGGCGACCAGCCAGCGGGCGGTGGCCAGGCCGAAGCCACCGAAGCCGCCGGTCACCAGATAGCAGCCGTCCGGGTCGATGCGCGGGTGAGCGAGCTCGGGGCGCACCATCGGCTGTTCTTCGCGCAGGTCCAGCACAACCCGGCCGATCTGGTCGGAGCGTGCGACGGACTCGAAAGCCGCGGCCAGCTCCGACACCGGATAAGCCGTATAGGGGAGGTACCGGTATGTGCCCGAGCGCAATGCCGCATGGCTCGCCCGCATCGGCGTGCGCAGCAGTTCCGGGTCGTGGGCGAGCGCGCGGTCCATGTCGACGGAGAAGAAGGTGAGGTTGCGGTCGAAGGGGCCGAGATCGATGACGCCGCCGGTGTAGATGTCGGCCTTACCGATATCGACCACACGGCCGAACTCCGCCGCGACCCGGAAGTTCTGGCGCAGGATCTCGCCCGGAGCCGAACTGTAGACGACGTCGACGCCGCGTCCGCCGGTCAGATCGGCGATCTCGTCGACGAAGTCGGCCGATCGCGAGTTCAGCACGTGCTGCGCGCCGAGCAGGCGCACCTGCGCACGCCGCTCGGGCGTCCCCGCCGTCGCGATCACCGTCGCTCCGATGTCCAGCGCGACCTGTACCGCGGCCATGCCCATGCCGCCGGCCGCGCCGTGCACGAGCACCGTCTCACCCGGCCGCAGGCGCGCCAGTGTCCGCAGCCCGAATTCGGCGGTGAGGAACGGCAATCCGGATCCGCAGGTGAGCGGGTCGTAGTCCTCCCCGGGCAGCAGCTGGTGCGGTAGCGTCGCGCCCGCGTCGACGGGCATCGTCACGTACTTGCGGAAGATGTCCCTGGCGCACACCATCATCCGGTCGCCGACCGCGACGTCGGTGACGCCGGGCCCGACGCGCTCGACGACGCCGGAGCCCTCCATTCCGACCGTCGTGCCGAAATAGGTTCCCGCGAGCTCCTTTTCGGTGAGCACGCCGATGACCTTCATCGCGTCCTTGTAGTTGAGCCCGGCCGTCTCCATCCGGACCTCGATCTCGCCCGGACCGGGCGCGACCCGGTCGACTCGGCGCAACGCCAGGTCGGACAACAACCGGGACTTCGGAATCTCCACTACGAAAGAGGCTTCCGGGTCCGACAGCGGAACGGCGCGGTTGCGCTCGTCGAGGTGGGTGCCGAAATTCCGGTCCAGCCGCACCGCCCAGTGGTCGTCTCCCCGCACGCCGATCTCGTCGAGCGCGTTCTCGGCGAGAACGAGATCGGTCGGCGGCGCCGTGGCCTGTGCTCCCGTATCGACCAGCCGCCACGCCGCGGCGGGCTGTTCGTTGAGCAGGGCCCGCCGCGCGCCCACCAGCGCGCCGTGCGACACCTGTACGGCGGTGTCGGCGGGGGTGCACAGCGCGTTTTCGGTGACCACGACGCTGTGGACACGGATCTGGGGCGCGTCGGCGAGCAGATGCTCGATGGCATTCGCCACGCGCGCGAGCCAGTAGACGTTGCGCGCCCCGTCGAGCGCCGTGCCGAACACATTGACCACCCGGATCCGTTCGGCGATCGGGACACCGTCTGGTGAGCGCAACGCAAGCCGCAGGCGCTCGTCGTTGTCGTCGGCGTCCGCGTCGGCGAGCACGACGGTGACATCGGTCCGGTCGCCCAGCAGTGCGGCCGCGCGGCCGGCCGCGTCGGCGCCGACACAGACGGCGATCACGGCTTCCTCCTCCGAGAGACGCTCACCTGCCGGTGCCTCGACGATCTCCCAGATGGGCTGGTAGAACACCCGTTCCAGCTGGTGGGTGACATCGACTGCCGCGCTGACCGGGCGGAATTCGACGCCCAGCAGCCGCATCGCCACCTCGCCGTGCTCGCCGACGATGGCGATGTCGGCGCGCAGCGGGCCCGCGCCGCGGCGGGTCACCACGACCCGCGGCCGCTCCGGCAGCGCGCCGAGCAGGCGCACCCCGGCGATGGCGGCAGGCACGATCGCCACGTCGGCATCCGAGTCCGCGGCCAGCGTGGCGACGCATTGCAGCGCGGCGTCGACCACCGCCGGGTGAGCCAGATGCCGGATCGGCGTGGCCTGCTCGACCGGCGCGAGCGAGGCGACCACCGCGTCCGCACCGACGACGGCCGAGACGATGCGCTGGAAGGCGGGCCCGTAGTCCAGCCCGCGCGCCGCCAGCCCGCGATAGAGATCCGCCCCCGCGACCGCGGCGGCATGCTCAGGGGCGTCGACGTGCACGGCGGCGGCGGCGAAGTCGGCTTCGATGAGCCTGCCGTGGGCGTTGAGCGTCCAGGTGGTGGCGGTGGCCGAGCGCGAGTGAATCCGGAAGCGTTTGGTCGATTCCTCGACGCTCACCCGCAGCACCGGGACGTCGTGCTCGTCGATCACCAGTGGCGCGACGAACTCCACCGATTCGAGGCCGGCGCTCATGCGGCCGGTGCGCTCGACGGCGGCGCTGAGCGCGGCATCGAGGTAGGCCGCGCCGGGCAGCACGACATACCCGTCCACGACATGGTCGCGCAGCCAGGGCAGCCGCGAGACCGACAGCTGCACCTCCCATTCCGAGTTCGCCGCCGTCGTGGGATCACCGAGCAGCGCGTAGCCCTCCGGCGTGCCGAGACGATCCAGCAGGGTGACCGGCTCGTCGTGCCACACCCGTTTGCGCTGCCAAGGGTAGGCGGGCAGATCCAGGTGCTCGACGATCGAGTCCGGCCGGCCGGGTACGGCCGAACCGTCCAGCGAGCCCGCGACATACAGATCGGCGACAGCGCGCAGCACGTTGTTGCGGTCGCGCAGGTCGCGCGAGAGCGTGGTCACCGCGGCGCCGATCACCCCGCGATGGATCAGCATCTCGCGGATGTTGCCGCTGAGCACCGGATGCGGGCCCACCTCGAGGAAGACCCGGTGGCCCGCGTCGACCAGTGCGCCGATGGCGTCGGCGAACCGGACCGGCTCCCGGACGTTGCGGCACCAGTAGTCCGCGTCCCATCCCGTGCCCGCGATCTCGGCGGCGGTCACGGTGGAGTACGTGGTGAGTTTCGCGTCCCGCGGGGTGAGCCCGCCGAGCGCGCCGCGCAGATCGTCGAGGATCGGGTCCATCAGATGGCTGTGGTAGGGCACCTCGACCCGCAGGCTGCGCGCGAACGTGCCGGTGGCCGAAAGGGTGTCGCGCAGTAGTTCCAGATCCTGGCTGTCGCCTGCGAGGGTAACCGCGCCGGGGCTGTTGACCGCGGCGATCGAGATGCTGTCGGTGCGGGCGAGCAACTCCCGTGCCTCGCGTTCGGACATGCCGAGAGCCAGCATGCCTCCGGTGCCCGCGGTGGTCGCCTGCAACCGGGCGCGGTGGTAGCTGACGGTGAGAGCGTCTCGCAGCGAGAGCGCGCCGGAGACGTACGCGGCGGTGACCTCCCCGACGCTGTGCCCCACCACCACCGCGGGATACACGCCGTACTCGGCCAGTTCAGCGGTCAGCGCGGCCTGCAGCACGAAGTTGGCAGGCTGCGCGAACGCGGTGCGCACGATCCGCGAGTCGGCCTCGTCGGCGAGCATCTCGTCCAGAATCGACCAGCCCGCGATCGAGACGAACTCGCGGTCGATCTCCCTGGCCACCTTCGCGAACGTGCTGTCGGTGGTGAGCAGCTCACGCCCCATGCCCCACCACTGCGGGCCCATCCCGCTGAAGACGAAGACGGGCTCCACCTCGCCGTCACCGATGACCCGCGACGGCGCCCGGCCCTCGCCCGCGGCGAAAGCACGCAACTGGGTGCGCAGATCGTCGGCGTCGTCGTAGGCGAAGCCGACCCGCAGGGGGTGGTGGGCGCGCCGGGTCCAAGCGGCCGCGGTGACCGCGTCGGCGGGATGGTGGTCGAGGGCCTGCGCGAGGTCGCCTGCGAGCGTGCGTACCGCGGTCTCGTGGCGGCCGGAGATCGGCAGTACCTTCGGCACCGGGCGTTCGTCGTCGGCCCGCGCGGCCCGCGGCGGCGCTTCGGAGAGGATGACGTGAGCGTTGGTGCCGCCGTAGCCGAAGCCGTTGACCGCGACCACGCCCTTGCCCGGCTGCGCGGGCAGCGGTTCGGGGTGCAGCGGGACGCGTAGTCGGAGCTCGTCGAACTTGATCTCCGGATTCGGTGTGGTCAGGTCGAATTGGGGCGCGACCGTGCGGTGGTGCAGGGTGAGCGCGGCCTTGATCAGGCTCGCGACCCCGGCGGCGGCCTCGGTGTGCCCGAAGTTGTTCTTCACCGAACCGACCGGCACCGGCTCGGCGCGGCCGTCCACCGCGCCGTACACCGCGCCCAGCGCCGACATCTCGAGCGGGTCGCCGACCGCGGTGCCGGTGCCGTGCGCCTCGAGGTAGCTCACCTCGTGCGCGGCGACACCGGCGTCGTCGCGCACCTGGCGGGCCAGTTGTTCCTGCGCAACGGGATTCGGGACCGGGATGGCCATGGTGCGGCCGTCCTGGTTCACACCCGTCGCGCGGATCACAGCGTAGACGCGGTCGTTGTCGCGCTGCGCCACGTCGAGCGGCTTGAGCAGTACCGCGCCCGCGCCCTCCGCGCGGCCGTATCCGTCGGCGGCGGCGTCGAAGGTCTTGCAGCGCCCGTCGACCGAGAGGAACCGGCCCTTGCACATCGAGATGAACGTCTCGGGCTGCAGCATCGCGTTCGCACCGCCCGCCAGCGCGATCTCGCATTCGCCGTTGGCGATCGCCCGCACCGCGAGATGCGTGGCGACCAGCGACGACGAGCATGCGGTGTCGACGGTCAGGCTCGGGCCGTGCAGGTCGAGCAGATAGGAGATGCGGTTGGACAGCAAGGTGTGCGAGGCGCTCATCGCGGTGTGGCTGGTGATCGCCGAGCGGACCAGCGGACCGCTGCGTCCGAGCACGTTGTCGAGGATGAAGCCGCCGACGTAGACGCCGACGCGGTGGCCGGAGACCCGGCCCGCCATGCCCGCGTCGTCGAGCGCCTCCCAGGTCACCTCGAGCAGCAGTCGCTGCTGCGGGTCGAGGATGGCGGCTTCCTTCTGGGCGATGCCGAAGAAGTCGGCGTCGAAATCCCACAGCGGCTGGGTGAGAAATCCGCCGCGCCGGGTGTACATACGCCCCGGCGCGTCCGGATCCGGGTCGTAGTACTTTTCGATACTCCAGCGATCCGGCGGGATATCGACGATCCCGTCACCTTTGTCGATCAGGAAATTCCAATAACTCTCCGGGTCGAATACACCGCCTGGAAACCGGCAGCCGATACCCACTATTGCAATGTCGACCATTATTTCTCCTGGCCTGAAATGCGGGTCCATGCTGAGCCCCCCGACCGCAGCAGCACAAATATCTGATGAGCTTCTTCGCTCGAATGGTCATGCTATTGCGCAGCCCACTCGAGCGTCAATTGTTCTGCGTTACAGCTTCTTCAATTTACGTAACGTCGCCACCAATGGCGCGTTGGAAAGCATCCCGCGTGCGAGGCGCGGATGAATTGCGCTGAGATTCATCAGCACGGCGTAGCGCAGACCGTGGTCGCGCCAGTCCGCGAGCTGCTCGACGATCTCGTCCGGCGTACCGGCCAGGCAGAATTCCCGCACCAGCGAAGCCGGGACCTTCTCGATGTAGTCCAGCACGGTGCGCTCGTCGAGCGTCTGCGGCAGGTAGTCCTGCAGGCCGGTGAAGTCCGCGCCGAGCGGGTGGGTGGCGCCGTGCCTGGTCCACATCTCGCCGGGGGCGCACAGGGTCAGCGCCCGCGCGCCGACACTCTCGACCAGAGCGTCCACCTCCCCGGGACGGGCCGCGGTGAGCACGCTGAACACGGCGGCGGGCGCGACCGTCAACGGGTCGCGGCCCGCGTCGGAGGCCGCGGCGCGGACCTGCTCGAGACGGTGCCGGTACTCGTGCGGGCGCTGCGCGAAGCCCGGGAACCACACGTCGGCGTAGCGACCGGCGGCCCGCAGCATGCGCGGGCCGCCGGCCGCCACCCAGATCTCCGGACGGGTGCCCCGGTAGGGCGGGACATCGAAGACCGCGTTCCGCAACGGGAAGTGCGGCGAGTCCCTGGTCACCAGGCTGCCGTCGGAATCCCACAGCACCCTGATGGTGGCCAGCGCCTCCTCGAACCGTCCGACCGGAGCGGTCCAGTCGACGCCGTAGGGCTCGTTGTTGTCCCGGATGCCGGTGCCGATGCCGAGAATGGCCCGGCCGCGGCTCAACTGGTGCAGGGTGGCCGCGGCCTGCGCGGTCACCGCGGGATTGCGCCGGCCCGCGTCGGTGACGCCCACGCCGAGCCGCAGGCGGGCCAAGCGGTTCTGCGCGGCGAGATAGCCCAGCGCCGTCCACGGTTCGTAGATCCCGTCGGCGTGCGGTGCGAGCCGGGTGATGCCGACGTGCCGCGGTTTCCAGATCGAGGCGGGCAGGATCGAGGGCAGGTGGTCGGTCACCCAGAGCGAGTCCGCTCCGCCCGCCATCGCCACCGAGCGGCTGCCGCGAAATTGCAGGTCGGGCGCGAACCTGGTGTAGACGCCGGAATCCATCACACCTGTGCGGAATTTCGCCATGTTGTTCCTATCGCACTATTCGGGTACTGGTTCGAGAGCGGCACTGGTCTCGGGGATTTCGATCCTTCGGTGCCAATGGGCGAGCCGGGACGGCGCCCACCAGTTGGCCGCGCCGAGCAGGCGCATCAAGGCGGGGGCGAGCACACCGCGGATCAACGTCGCGTCGCTGAGTACGGCCAGGGTCAGGCCGAGGCCGAACAGCTGGATGAACGACACGTGCGAGGTCACCATGCCCGCGAAGGCGATCGCCATCAGGCAGGCGGCGGCGGTGAAGACGCGTGCGGTGCGGGCGACGCCGGTCGCCACGGCGCCGGTGTTGTCACCGGAGGACAGCCATTCCTCGCGAATCCGGGACAACAGGAACACCTCGTAGTCCATCGAGACGCCGAAGGCGATGCAGAACATCAGGATCGGCATCGTGGGCACCAGATAGCCGGTCGAGGTGAAACCGAGCAGGTCCGACAGGTGCCCTTCCTGGAATATCCAGACCATGGCGCCGAACGTCGCCGCCAGCGAAAGCGTGTTGAGCAGTAGCGCTTTGATCGGCAGCAGCACGCTGCCGGTGAAGAAGAACAGCACCACCACGGTCGACAGCGCGATCACGAAGACGGCTACGGGGACTTTCGCTCCGAGCGCGTCGAGCGTGTCGACGTTTTCGGCCGCCGCACCCCCGACCATCGCGTGGCTCGGCGGGGGGACTGCGCGCACCTGGTCGAGCTGATCGATCGCGGCGGGGGAGTACGGGTCGAGCCGGGTGCCTACGCGCACATAGGTGCCCGCGTCGTCGCGCATGCCGGGTGGCGCGGAGGCGACTTTCAGCCCGCCGGCATAGACGCCCGCCGCGGACAGCACGGTCGAGACGTTCTCCACCCGTGACAAACGTTCGGCGTAGGCGGCGATTTCGCTGTCGCCGCCCCGGTATCCGGGCATGGCCACGAGCACGCCGGCCATCGCGTTCTCCCGGAAGCCGCTGCGCAAGGCGTCGCCGACCACATGGCTGGACGCCCCGGTGATGACCCGGTCGTCGGCGGCGCCGAACCGGATGGACAGGAACGGCGACCCGAGCACCAGCAGCAGCGCGATCACGGCCGCCGCGGCCACGACGGGATGGCGCATGACCAGCCGCACCGCGCGATACCACCGGGTCTCGGTGATCTCGACGGATGCCGGCCGCGGCCGGTGGAATCGGCGGCGCAAGAGGGCTCGCAGGTCGAAGGCGTCGACACGGGGGCCGAGCAGGGCGAGCGCCGCGGGCACCAACAGCAGCGTGGTGAACACGGCCGCCCCCAGCACTGCCAGCCCCGCGTACGCCAGCGACCTGAGGAAATACAGCGGGAAGACCAGCAGTGTCGACAGCGACAGCGCGATCACCACACCGGAGAACAAGACGGTGCGCCCCGCCGTGCGTGCTGTGCGCGACACCGCGGAGGCGGTGTCGCGTCCAGCGGCGAGTTCCTCGCGGAATCTGCTGACCATGAACAGGCTCGAGTCGATCGCGACCGCGAAACCCAACGCGCTCATCATGTTCAGCGCGAAGATCGACACGTCGCCGACCTCGGTGAGCAACCGCAGGATCGGCAGCGTCGCGAAGATGTTGAACACGCCGACCGCCAGCGGGATCAGCGCGGCCGTCACGCTGCCGAACACCAGAATCAAGGCGAGCCCGGTCAGCGGTATCGCGATCGCCTCGGTGATCAGCAGGTCGGTGACGATCCGATGGCTCATCTCGTCGAAGGCCACCGCCTGGCCGCCCGCCCGCACGGTGACGCCGTCGAAGTCGCCGCTCACCCGGCCTGCGATCGCGCCCGCCCGTTTGGGCGCGTCGGTGTCGTCGCCGGTGACATGGGCCAGGACCAGACCGTCGCGGCCGTCGCTGCCGCGCAGGCCCTGCCGCAGATCCGGGGGTAGTTCCCAATAGGACTGGACCGCGTCGATCTCGTGGCGGCCACGCAGATCCGCGGTCAGGCGCTCACCGACCGCCCGCGCCGCGGGGCTGTCGAGCCCATCCGGCGCGGTGACCAGCAGCACGAGATTTGGCGCGGCGCCGGGGAATTCGCGGCCGAGGAACGCCGCGACCTCGGCGGACTCGGTGTCGGACGGAACGTAACCACCGGACTTCAGGTGGGCGGGCGCCGACCAGCCCAGCCCGACGCAGACGATCCCGATGAGCAGCGCGCCGTAGAGGATGGATCGCGGCCGCCGGATCGCGAGGCGTGCGAGACCAACAAGCATGATGAAAGACCTCTTCTCGAACTCCGGCCGTGGCGAATGCGTATGCGATCGGTGCTATTCGGTGGCGCCGGGATCGATGTAGCCGGCCAGCGCGCGCCACTCCTTGGCATTGCGGTGGGCGAGTTCGGCGACAGCCGGAATGCAATGGGGCGGGACCGTGGCCACCAGGGCGGTCCACACCTCGCGCTGCATCGAGTGTGTGTGCAACCAGCGCAGCAGGTCGCGGCCCTGCTGGCTGTGCCGCATGGCCGGGTCGCGGGTGAGTTGCTGCAGCAGCAGCGCGCTGCCCTCGGGCTGGTCGGCGGCGCTGTCGTGCTCGGGTGATCCGGTCTCGCGCAAGCGTTTGCGGATCGCGTGCGCTGTGCTGATGGACACTTCCGCGGCGGCGGCCAGCGCGCGCAACGGCATGTCCGGGGAGTCCGCCAGCAGCTCGGCGACGCGGCGCCTGCGCTGCGCGCGGTCCATCGGCCTGCGCCTGCCGTCGGCGCCGACGCGGATGTTCGACTGCGGAATTTCCGCACTCGAACGCTGCCGGAGCGTGGCCACCGTGCGCGCGGACAGCCCCGTGGTGGACGCGATGGCCCGGTCGGACAATTCCGGCATCGTCTCGATGATCCGCTCGGCCGCCGCTTTGCGGTCCGAGAGCGTCAACGGCAGCCCGTGCGTCGTATTCAGTTCGACGCCGCGCAGAAAAGCCTCGGCCGCCGTTCCGTCGAAGAACACGACTTCGATGTCTTCGCGGCCGAGCCATTGCGCGGCCCGCAGCCGGTGCATTCCGTCGATGACGCGCATCGTGCTGCGATGCACCACAATCGGCGGTAATTCGGTGTCGCTCTCGGCCAGTCGTGCGATATGCCTGCGGTCCTCGCCGTTCGACCGCGGCGAGTCCGCGGGCAACAGTTCATCGATGGATACGAGATAGCGTGCGTTCGACGCCAGCGGCACCACATCGCCGCTCACCAATTTAAACTCAGCGGACATTTCGAAACCCCCAGGGTCGCCCGGATTCAGATCGGTCCTCGATGACCCGATGGTCCATCCGGAACCCGGCTAGGCTTCGACCGACCGATCGGTCACAGCGTAGGTGCGCCCGGTGCGCGACACTAGGCTTTCCGAAAAGAGTCGGGAGAATTCGAAAGCATGACAGTCATTGCCGACCCCGGTCGCACGGCTCTGCTCATCGCGGGCACCGTGGTGGCGGAACGCGAGGGGCTGCACCGGCTTTCGATCAACGCGGTGGTCGAGGAAGCCGGGATGGCCAAGGGCACCTTCTATCATCACTTCGTCAATCGCCGCAGTTACGTCATCGCGTTGCACCGCCGATTCTTCGACGCGCTGTCGCAGTCGGTGGCCGCGGCGCTGGCCGGGATTCCGCCGGGGATCGAACGGATCGGCCCCAGCCTGGACGCGTTCCTCGATGCCTGCCTCGACGCCCGCGGCACCGAGGCGTTCATGGTCCAAGCGCGCACGGATCCGGATCTGCGCGAGGAGATCCGCCGCCGCCACGAACTGTTCATCGCGGTCGGGCGGCCGGACATGGTCGCCGCCGGGTGGCCGGACCCCGACGCCGCCTCCCGGATGAAGGTCGCCATGGTCGGTGAGATCTGCCTCGCCGAGCTGACCTCCCGGCGTGCCCGTCCGGATCTGCGGATCGCGGCCGTGCGGATGCTGACCGCCAATCGCACCGGATCGCTTGCCGGGGAACCGCCCGAGGGCGATGCGACTTGAGCTTCCCGGCACGAAAGTGCTTCGGACCGAATATCTTTCGTGGCTCACAGATGCTGGGCAGCTGCCGTAGCCCATACGTTGCTGTGGTTGCGGTTACGCGGCGGCCATCTCCCGGGCGATGGCCGCCGCGAAGGCGTCCACATCGGCCTCGGTGGTGTCGAACGAGCACATCCAGCGGACCTCGCCGGTGCGCTCGTCCCAGACGTGGAAGCGGAACCGTTTCCGCAGCCGCTCGGTGACCTCGCGGGGCAGTACGGCGAAGACGGCGTTGGCCTGGACCGGCCGTACGATCTCGACGCCGGGCACCCGGGCGACGGCCGTGGCCAGCCGGGTCGCCATCGCGTTGGCGTGCCCGGCGTTGCGCAGCCACAGGTCGCCCTCCAGCAACGCGACGAACTGCGCCGACACGTACCGCATCTTGGAGGCCAGCTGCAGCGCGGCCTTGCGCAGGTACGCCGTGCCGCGCACCGCGTCCGGGTTGAGCACCACGATCGCCTCGCCGAGCATCAGACCGTTCTTGGTGCCGCCGAACGACAGCACGTCCACACCGGCGTCGGTGGTGAACGCGCGTGGCGGCAGGCCGAGCGCGGCGGCGGCGTTGGCCAGCCGGGCGCCGTCCACGTGCAGCAGCATGCCGCGCTCGCGGGCCAGCGCGCCGATCGCCGCGATCTCGCCGGGTGTATAGAGGGTGCCGAGCTCGGTGCTCTGGGTGATGGAGACGACCTTCGGCTGGGCGTGGTGCTGGTCGCCGAAGCCCCACGCGTACCGGTCGAGCAGCTCAGGGGTCAGCTTGCCGTCCGGGGTGGGCACCGGGACCAGCTTCAGCCCGGCCACCTTCTCGGGTGCGCCGCACTCGTCCAGGTGGATGTGCGCGGAGTCCGGGCACACCACCGCGCTCCACCGGTCGCACATCGCCTGCAGCCCGACGACGTTTGCGCCGCTGCCGTTGAAGACCGGGTAGACATCGGCGCGCTCGCCGAAATGGTCCTTGATCAGCTCGCGCAACCGCGCGGTGTGGACGTCCGCGCCGTAGGCCGGCTGGTGGCCCACGTTGGCGGCGGCCAGCGCCGCCATGATGTCCGGGTGCACGGGGGCGTTGTTGTCGCTGGCGAAAAAGATCGAGTCGCTCACTGGTCCTCTTCGGTCAGCAGTGGGAAGGCGCCGTTCTCGTCGTGGACCTCGCGGCCGGTGAGGGGCGGGTCGAACACGCATACCGCGCGGAACTCGGTGTTGGCGCGCAGGGTGTGACGCTGGTGTGCGTCGACCAGGTACATCACGCCCGGCTCGAGCTGGTGCCTTTCACCGGTCTCGTGGTCTACCACTTCGCCGCGCCCCTCGATGACGTAGACGGCCTCGATGTGGTTGGCGTACCACATCTCGAGCTCGGCGCCCGCGCGCACCACGGTGTCGTTCACGGAGAAGCCGGCCTTCTCCTCGGCGAGCACCAGGCGACGGCTGGTCCACGCGGGGCCCTTCACCTCACGCTCGGTGCCGACGATCTCTTTCAGTGAACGGACGATCATGAAGTACGTTTCCTCTCGGTTCTGCACGGCGAGGTGCATCGGGCACCGCGGTCGTCACCCTTTCCCGCGACGGGCGTGTACTCGCGATCTTCCCGATCATGGCTGCCGCGCGAGCTCGGCGACAGGGGCGGAACCGCCCCCTCTCGTCAAGATTGCGCCATGACGGTCGTGGCTCCCGACGGCCGTCACCGTCTCGGTGTCGGCCTTCGACGGGCACGTGGTCAGGGCACCACGACGACCTTTCCGGTGGCGTGATCGCTCTCCATGTACCGGTGGGCCGAAACGATGTCGGCCAGGCCGAAGACACGGTCGAGGTTGGGCCGATAGGCGCCGGCCTCGACGGCGCGGACGATCCGCCGCAGCACCGGCGTTCCCGCGCTGCCCTGCACCGTATCGCTGTGGAAGGCCGTGAGTTTGGTTCCGGACGGGATCATCGCTATCGGTTCGAAGTCCTGAATCGACCACCCGCTGAGCGAGCCCGCCACACACACGGTCCCGCCGCGGCGCACCAGGCGCAGCGAGTCCACCACCGTGCTCGCCCCGACGAGATCCAGTACATGGTCCGGACCCTCGGGCCAGATCGCATGCACGCTCGCCGCGGGCGCGCCACCCTCGTCGAGGAGTGCGTGGTGGACGCCGGCCGCAGCCAAGGCGTCGATCTTGCCCGGCTGCCGTGTCGTGGCGGCGATCTCGACACCGTGGCCGGACGCGATCGACGCGGCCGCCATCCCCACCGACGAGGTCCCGCCACGAATCAGCAACCGCCCCCGGGCACCCGGCACGACCCCCAACGCGTCCAGCGACCCCTGCGCGGTCAGATATGTCTCGGGCAGCGCGGCCAACACCTCCCAGGGCAACGTGGTGGTGACCGGCATCAGCAGTGCGTTCGGCAACAGCGCGTACTCCGCGTAACCGCCGTCGAATTCCCGGCCCATCTCACCCATCACCGCCGCGACGGTCGTGCCCTCCGGCAGCCCGGGGTCGGTCGAGGCCGCCACGATTCCGACGCATTCGATCCCGAGCACGCGGGGGAACCTCACGTTCGGAGAGTGACCCTGCCGGGTTCTCAGTTCCGACCGGTTCAGGCCGGCGCCCTTCACCTGCACCAGGCTCCAGCCTTCCCGGACCTCCGGTACCGGCAGCTCTCGGATCTCCAGCCTCTCCGGGCCACCCGCTCCGACACAGACCGCCGCTCGCATCGTCGTAGACATGTGTCCACTGTCGCCGGGAGGCGGACCGGCCTGCCACCGATAGAATGCCGAGTTATGCCCGTTGCCCGCCAATCTCCCCGGCTCGGGGCGACATCGCGGATATGGCCGTCCGGAGGCGTTCATACCTGGCCGTCGGGAGGAACGAGTGCGGTGCATTCCCATCCCCGCGGGCATCTCGTCTACGCGGCGCGTGGTGTCTTGTCGGTGCACACCGAACGTGGCACATCGATCGTTCCGGCCAATCGAGTCGCATGGACCCCTGCGGGATTCACGCACTACCACCGCGCGCACGGGCACACCGATATGCGGATCGTCTTTCTCCCGGCATCCCTGGCCCGCCTCGTACCAACCCACCCAGCCGTGTTCACGGCCTCCGGCCTCGTCCGCGAAATCCTTCTCACCCTCACGGGTTCGCGCGATGGCGACCGGGTCGCCGCCGGCGACGAGCGCGCCGCGCGCGCTCGCCTTCGCCGGGTCCTCGTCGACGAACTCCGCGAAGCGCATGAGCAGCCACTGATCCTGCCGCAACCGCACGACGACCGGTTGCAGGCCGTCGCGGGGATACTGCACCGAAACCCCGCGGACAACACGACGCTGGCCGAACTCGGGCGGACGATCGGAGCCGGCGCTCGCACACTCAGCCGTCTGTTCCACAACGAACTCGGCATGACCTTCTACGAGTGGCGCACCCAGCTACGCGTCTATCACGCACTCGTCCTGCTCGCCGAGGGCCACGACACCGCCTACGTCGCACACGCCTGCGGATGGGCGAATCCCAGCAGTTTCATCGCGGCATTCACCGGCATCATCGGCACAACACCCGGCCGCTACCGGGCTGCGTATCCGGCGAAGTAGCGCATGAATCGACTGGCGGCGCGGTGATCCTGCTGTTCCCGGTCGGGCTGGTGACCGGCCGCCGCGGCGCATCGCACTGACCTTCCGGCGAACCCGGGGTAGCCGCCACCTGGTCGACGGCTACCCCGGTCGCCGACCGCTCCGCAGTGGGCTACGGCAGCTCGCGATCGAAGTCGAAGTGGAGCTGGATGGTGGTGCCGTGCCGGCCGGTGTGTATGCGCACGAGGTCGGTGAGCTGGTTGACCAGCAGCAGACCGCGGCCGCCCGGTCGATACGTTTCTGCGGGCAGGCGGCCCGCGAGTGGATTGGTGATGTATCCCTTGTCGCTGATCTGGAAGCACAGCCGGTTGTCGTCGGCCCACATCCGCAGCGTGCCGTTCCCGCCGCCGTGGACGACGGAGTTGGTGGTGGTCTCGGCGATGACCAGTTCGAGATCGATCAGACGGTGCTCGGGTATGCCCGCTTTGCGGGCGTGCTCTGTGGCGACGTGCCGGAGGTGCGCCAGGGATGTCGCGTCGAAGACGATCGTGGTGGCGGTGGGGGGTGCGGAGGGGAGCGGTTCGTTGTAGAGGTCGACGATGTGGTCGGGGTCGTAGTCGTCGCTGGTTCGCCGGCCCGTGTGGTCGATGAGGACGGGATGGGTGGCGTGCGCGTCGGCCAGGACCTCCGGCGACAGGCGCGCGGTGTCATAGGGACACAGGATGCTGACTTCGCGCCCGGTGAACGCCGCGTTGATCAGCGCCTCGTGCTGAGCGCACGCTGGATACTCCAGCGACGAGCGGCCGGCCCAGATGGGTTCGCCGATGATTCGCACTCGTCCGGACCGATGCCGGTCGGCGAAGGCGCGGAGCACTCCCGGGATGATGCGGCCGGGGTTGCGACCCTCGACGGTCATGTCCATCAGGTGTACCGAGCCGGCGTCGGAGCCCAGCTCGGCGCGCAGGAGGGCGAGGTTCGGGCCGGGGACCGCGACGGCGACCGGTTCATCGTTCGCGAGTCCTTCGCGAATGAATCCGAGGGTGCCCGCGAGGTATTCCTCGGTGTCGCGATAGAACAGCGCGGGATGCACGAACGGATCGGTCGATTCCGCAGTGGCCGACGCAGCGCCAACAGAGCTCATGTGTGCACTACCTCGATCGTGGGTAGGGAGGGCCAGAACACTCCGAGGATCCGAAGCATCATCGGCGGGGGCCGATGTAACACGATTCGTGGCGCCTGCGGTGCGCGGGAGGCGGCAGCTTCCACCAGAATCGACGTCCCGTGGACATCGATGAACGTCAGCGCGGACAGATCCAAGTGGGCCTCGCGCTTCGCGGCGGTCAGTTCCGCCAGTGCCGAGCGCCATGCATCCCGAGTGGTGAAATCCACCGCTCCTGCGCACCGTAGACCGAAAGGACTGCTGGTCCGAGACGTCCGGAGGGTCGAAGGATGGGAGATCGCGGCACGACGCGCAGGTGTGGCCGACGGTGCGGGCTCCACTGCTCACCGACCTTCCACTGGTCAACACGAGACGACGCGGGGGATCCTACGCCTCCGCCGGAGAGGCACCTCCAGGCAGCCTGCTGTGCCGTGGCCCGACGCCATATTTGCGATCCTGCGTGGTCACGGCCTATGCGACGTTCGTCGCGGCTCGTCGGGGCCTCTGACACATCGGGGCCTCCCGCTCCGCCTCGGTGCTCGGTGTCACTGCGGATGGGAAGCGACCCATCGGCCTGCTGTGACGGGAAGATCCCGAATGATGTGGCTTGCCGGGCGCTTTCGGCTTCCCGCTCGCGCACAGCGGCCACCCGATTCGAAATCAGCTGTCGGCGGACGTTTCCCGCGCCGTCTGGGTGCTATTCGGTCAAGGACTGGATCGGCACCCTGACGAGGGGTGCGACCAGACAGCTCGAGGAGGATCTTGTGACCGACAAAAGCCATCGTTCCGCCGAGACCGGCGAATATGTGAGCGAGGAGACCGCAGCGGAGAACCCGAAGACCACGCTCGGCGAGGACGAGCCGCACCAGGGTGACAACCGCCGCGACCGTTCGGCGATCACCGGGCACTTCGTCAAGCCCGACACCAGCCGCCGCCACCCGGACACCACCGTCACCGAAAACGGGTGACACGCGGAAGCGGTCAGCAGGGATCGGCATGTTTCCGATCTCTCCCGCCGGGTACAGCGGCTGGGACATCGAGAGAAAGGGAGTGATGCACGATGCGCAAAACCTTCGCGATCCCATTGACGGCCCTGGTCCTCATGCTCGGCGGTGCCGCGGTAGCCGACGCGGCCCCGGCCCCGGCCCCGGCTCCTGCGCCGGCGCAACTGGCCCAGGACACCCACGACGACAACAGCGACAAGACCGGCCTGTGGGGCCTGCTCGGTCTGCTCGGCCTCGGCGGCCTGGCGGGACTGGCGCGCCGTAAGGACGCTCGCACGACCCCCACCACCGGTACGCACCCCCGTCAGCCCTGACACGGTAGCGCTGGGAATCACGGGGCCCCTGTCCGCAGGCAGGGGCCCCGTCACCGGTTGCCGCGGCCCCCGAGCGCCATGCGTCGGGATTCCGGTCCGATCGATCCGGCGATGGATCAGCGCCTGAACGGCTGGAGAGGGCGGCTCGGTGCGCGGTGACCGCCGTCGGCTTCCAGTGACGCCGTTCTTCGAGCGCTGATCATGGGCGCGGCGGTAGTTCGCCGCGGTGCGTGAGGTACTCGGCGATATCGGCCAGTTTGGTATTGGTGTGCTGGCTGGCGCGTACGAGTAGGGCGAAGGCTTGATCGGCGGTCAGTTTGTGGCGCTCCATCAGGATGCCCTTGGCTTGTCCGATCAGGTCGCGCGTGTCGATCGCCCGCGTGAGCTGGGTCACCTGCTGGGCGGAGGCCAGCGCTACGGCGGCATGGGCGGCGAACAGGGACCCGACGTGCTCGGATTCGGCGTCGAAGGCCGCGGGGGCCGGCGAGTAGAGATTGAGGGCACCGAGATCGTTGCCGGTGACGTAGAGCTGGAAAGACAGAATGCTGCCGATGCCGAGTTCGGCGGCCCGGGCCGCGAAACGTGGCCACCGCGGCTCGTCGGTCGTATCGGGCAGTACCACGATGCGCTCCTGGTAGAGCGCGTCCATACATGGCCCTTGCCGTAGGTCGATCTGCGCTCGGTCGACTCGACGGATCAGGTCGGCGGTGGCGGCAGGCGTATGCATCGTCTCGCGGTTGTCGCTGACCAGGACTCCGGCGTAGGTGGTGCCGGGCACCGTCTGCACGGCGGTATCGACGATGCCGCGCAACGTGTCATCGAGATCGTCTTGTTCCTGCAGGTAACGTGCCAGATCGCCGAATCGCGCAGCCAGATCGCCCTCCGCCGCGAAGGAACCGGTCGGTGTGTTGTCGTCGTCGCTGAGGCGCGCATCCGTCATCGTCTGCCCGTCTTTCCGAGAAAGCTCCCGAGCCGGCAGGTGCCGTCCGGGAGCGCCGGCCTCGCCCTGGTTCCGAAGGACAGTGCACACCACTCTACGCGCGAACCGGTGGCGTAGTAGCAGCGACGTCATCGACCCCGACGTGCGTGCGCCGGGAGTGGGCGAACGCCTCGGCGCTGGTCGACAAGGGGGCCGACACACCGACCGCGGCAGCCAGGTGCACGGTCGAGCCGCATTGAACTCCTGCCGCCGCGTGCATACCCGCAACCCGTGAGCGAGAAGCGTGACGCAGAACCACGAACCAATCCGGGCCGGGAAAAGTGACCTCGTCACGCAGTAGCTGCGCCGGGCAACGTCGGGTGGGTTACCCACAGCGACGACCCCAATTCCGGAAGGATTGTGGTTTCTGCCCACAGATCCGGTATCAGCCGGCGCTTCGAGTCGCGGGCTCGATCAGCTGCGCGAGCGCGTCACCGACCCGTTCCAGCGTCGCCGGATCCTTCTCCGCGCGGGCGAGCAGGATCGCGCCTTCGAGCGCCGCGACGACGAGTGCTCCCATGTCGTCGTCGCCCAGCCGTTCGCCGAGGATCACGCGCCACCGGTCGAAAGCGAGGTTCGCGGCGGAAATCGTGGGTGATGTCGAGGCGGCCCCGTCGACGACGGCGGCGGCGACCGGACAACCGAAGTCGCTGCCCTTCAGGCGCATCGCGCTCGCGTACGCGCGAAACAGGGCCTGAACGGAATCGGCCGCGTCGCCGGAGCCGAAAGCCGCTAGTTGCCCGCTGACATCCGCACCGTTGCGGTCGACGACTGCGACGACGAGTTCGTCCTTGCCGCCCGGGAAATGATGGGAGAACACGCCTTTGGTGACTTGTGCGCCCGCGCAGATCTCACCGACGCCGACGCCCGCCACACCCCGGCGGCGGAACAGGCCCGTGGCCACCCGGATGAGCCGATCACGGGTGCCGTTGCGGCGCCGGTCGCTCACAGCGCGAGGGTGGCTCGACCCGCGACCCCGGCGGCGGTCACGAACTTCGCCTTGGTCGCCCTGATGGCCTCGCGTGGCCGCGCGGCGATTTCGCGAGCCAACTCGATCGCCGCCTCGAGCGCTCCGGTCTCGGGCGCCACGCGATTGACCAGCCCGATGCGCAAGGCTTCGTCGAGTTCGACACGCCGGCCGGTCAGGCACAGCTCGCGGGCCAGCGCGCCACCGACGAGGTCACGCAGGGGTTCGTAGAGCGGCACGGCGAAGGCGACCTCGGGACGAGCGAACCACACTCCCGGCTGCGCGATGCGCAGGTCGCACATCGTCGCGAGATCGAAGCCGCCGGCGAGCGCGGGCCCGTTCAACGCCGCGATCAGCGGGACGGGACACCGCAACAGGGTGTGGTGGAACCGGTCGCTGGACGCCCACAACTCGACACCGAAGTCCGGATCTTCCGCGGCCCGTCCGAACTCGGCCATATCGAAGCCTGCGCAGAACACCGAACCGGCGCCCGAGAGGACCAGCGCGCCCACATCGTCACGGCCGCAGAGGCGATCCACCGCATCACTGACCGCGACACGCAGCGACGAGGAGAGCGCGTTGCGCGCGTCGGGGCGGTCCAGACCCAACTTCCACACGCCTCCGCCGAGGTCCTCCACCACAAGGTGCTCATGGGTCATGCGCAATAAGGTAGCACGACCGTGCGAGTATCGGGTTGGCCGCTCGATTCCCGGGTCGGCGCGATACGTCGTAGCTCGGGTGCCCGGCATGGCGTGGACTACGACACCGGTCTGGAAGACGCTGTCATCGAACGATTGATTACGGATGCCGGTGACGTTCACGGTCGGGCACGACTACCCGATCGTCGCGGCACGGCCCCGCGGCCTTCGTCTGTGCAGGCGGGCAGGGCGGCGTGATCGTCGCCGCGTCTCGGGGTTCGTGGCCGGTGGGCTATTCGCGTGGCCGACATCCAGGACTCGTGCCGAACATCCTGGGCCGGTACGGATCCCATACCACGGCGTGGCCGGATGCGGCAGTCGTCGGCGTCCTCGGTGCTGCTCCACTTCGCGGAGGAGTAGCTGGATCCGGGCCTGTTCGACCGACATGTCGAGTGCGACAAGGCCTTCGCGAAACCTCAACTGCGACAGCAGCGGACGAAACGGGCACGGGCGTGGGGCCGCGCGGGCCGGTACTCTGGATTCAGAGCAGCTGCGAAGAGCGTTAAGTTACTAGTAATTTCCCCGATCGTACCCGTGATGTACTCGCAGTTGTGTACTGTATGTTATCGCAGGTTCGCTCCGCTTCTGCGGAGTGGGCCGGGGTCGATATGGGCCCTGCAGAAGGACTCCGTTGTCCGCGTGCGGATGCATCCGCCCGAGACGCGGACGACGTCGAGGATTGGGTGTGGCCGAATGCGTGTATCTGCTCCGATAACGGTCTCGGCTTTGGTTGTTGCTGGTGTGGTGGTGAGTGGTTCGGG